>NZ_JBFBEA010000005.1:0-387602 GCF_040683495.1 Streptomyces sp. NPDC093544
ATCTGGCGGTCCCGCCCGTCGCCGCCGGATCAGACGTCGGGCAGGAAGTGACGGGTCCGGTGACGCGGACGTACGCGACGGGCATCTGGACGTACCGGCACGCCCCCTTCCGTGGTCTTTCGGGTGCGGGCCGCCGCGGCAGCGCTTTCCGGCTGCGGGCGGCATGGCAACGCTTTCCGGCTCCGGCGGGGAGGGCTCTTCAGCTCCGCCGAGGGCGCGCTCTTCATCTCCGGCCGGGCGGTCTTGAGCCCGGCCAGCGGTCTTGAGTCCGGTGGGAGGCCTTGAGTCCGGCGGGCGTTCGAGGGTGGGGCGCCGCCCACCGGTTCCCTCCCGCCCGCCCGATCCCCCCACCCACCCGTGGAGGTGTCTCTCTTCATCCCCGGCCGAGGACAGATCTTTCAGCCCGTCCGGCGTTTGAGGACGAGGCCGTTCAGGCCGATAGCGGGGGTCTGGGGGCGGCAGCCCCCGGGTACGGGACGGGTAGGGGCGGAGGGGGCGAAAGAGATTGAGGTCGGCACCCGCGCCGGGGGTTGGAGCAGGCCGGAGGTCAGAGCAGGGAGGGGACCTCGGTTGCGGAGACTGAGCGGGCGGCGCGTTCCAGGGCGCTGGCCAGGAGGGCCAGGTCTGTGGGGCCGTTGCCGAGTTCGCGGACGGGGCGGCGAGCCGGAGGGTCGCCCATGCGGTGCCAT
Organism: Streptomyces sp. NPDC093544; assembly: GCF_040683495.1. Lineage (NCBI taxonomy): Bacteria > Bacillati > Actinomycetota > Actinomycetes > Kitasatosporales > Streptomycetaceae > Streptomyces > Streptomyces sp. NPDC093544. Next base: position 690 of record NZ_JBFBEA010000005.1, read on the forward strand.
TCCAGGGGAACGACCGTGGGGCGAAGGGTGGCCGTACGGGGGATGCGCCCTGTGACCCGCCCGGCCTGGAAGGGCGTGACCCGCCCGTCGGGGCCGAGCAACTGCCCCCGCCCGGGCGCGGGCCCCTCCGACACAGACGCCGCCGACGCCGCATCGAGCGTAACCCGCAGCGCCGCGGAACGAGCCAGCTCGGAATCCGCGGTACGCCCCTCCAAACCGGCGGCCGCCACGAGATGCACCCCTAGCCGCTGCCCTTCACGGGCAACCGCCTCCAGCGCCCGTACGACCGACCCGGCCGAAGGCCGCCCCAGCGACCCCAACGCGGGGGAGAGCAGCGCATCCAGGTCATCGACGACCACGACGAGACGGGCAAGGGGCGGCCCCGACTCCGTACGCTCCCGTGCCGCAGCCGCCGCCGGCCGCAGCCGCAGCGTCGAACTGGGCGCCGCGTCAAGATCCCCGGCACCGGAGGAGCCCCCGCCGCCCGCCGAGCGCTGCGTGACCATCCGCCCCGACACCTCGCGCCGGGTGTGCCACTCCGCGAAGTCGAGCCGGCCGAGCAACTCCGCCCGCCGCTTCAGCTCGGCGCTCAGGGACTGGGCGAACTCCCGCATCCGTACAGGGTCGTTGGCGGCGAGGTGCGTGGTGACGTGAGGGAGGTCCGTACAGACGCGCAGCCCCTCGCCCTGCCCGGCGACGTTGCTTCCGGTGCCGTCCCGCCCGTCTATCAGGACGATCCCGAGCCGGTCCGGGCGCTCTGCGGCGGCGAGGGAGGCGGCGATGGAGCGCAGCAGTTCCGTACGGCCGCTGCCCGACGGGCCCTCGATCAGCAGATGCGGGCCGTCGGCCGCGAGGTCCACGCAGACGGGGCCGCGGGGGCCGGCGCCGAGCACGGCCCAGCCGCGCCCGCCCAGCGTCTCCGCGTCGTCGCCTGCGTCCGCCCAACGGGCCATCAACGACGCGGGGGTGGCCCGTGCCAGCCCCAACTCATCCAGCAGCCGCGCCATCTGAGGCAGCGGCACGGACACCCGCGCATGCCGCTCCCCTTGTGCACCGGCACCATCTGTACGCAGGGGAGCCAGCGCCCGAGCGAACCGCTCCGCCCACGCCACCGACACCGCGTCGACCGCGGCGACGATGCCACGACCCACGGGCCCACGGGCCACCGACCCAGGGCCCACGGGCCCACGGGGCAGTTGTCCGGAGGGGGTGGGGAGAGGGTGAGGGATAGGGAGAGGGGAAGTGGGGTGGAGCGGCCTGGGACGGGCGGATGTGGTGTGCGTCGAACCTCCGAGGGCCGAGCCCCCGAGGGCCGAACCCCCGTGCGTAGACCCGTTGTCGGCGCGACCTGCCTGTGGTGTCGGCGAGCCGTCCTGGGCGCGTTCGCCGCGTGAGAGGTCGTCGTGTGCGGAACCGCTGTCGTCCGTGGTCCCGCTGTCCTTGGGCCCGCCGTCCCTGGGCTCGCCATGGGTGGATCCGAACCGTGCCGACCCGGAGTACGTGGACCCGGAGTGTGTGGACCCTGAGTGCGTGGACCCGGAATGTGTAGACCCGGCACGCGGGGCCTCGTCCCGATCTGGAATCGTCTCCTCCGGTGACCCGCCCGGGGCCACTCGTAGGAGCCGCAGCGCCGTCGCCACATCCCCGCTGAGCAGCGCTACCGCCCCGCACTCCCGGAACGGTGGTGACGTCTCGCACGCCGCCTCGTATGTGTCCGTCACCGGGGACGCGGGTGACGCCGATGCCGTCTCGGCCAGGCAGATGACATGGATGCCGGCTCGCGAACCCTCGTGGGCCAGCCGTGCCACGGACTCCCGTACGTCGGCGCCACCGGGGTCGCCGTCCACGACGACGACCGTGTACGGGCCGTCGAAGGCGCCGTCCGCCGGGTCGTCGGAGCGTGCCCACGACGGGCGTCGGGCTCCGCCGCGGGCTTCGTCGGCAGGGGGAGCGGTGGGCGTCGGCGGGTGGTCGTCCAGGCGGCGGAGGAGTTCGTCGGTGCGGGCCGTGGCCTGCTCGCGGTCGTACGCGAGGAGGAGGCGGCAGTCCTGGCCGTGGGTGGGGCGGACATGGGGGAGCCAGCCGAGCCAGGACCACTCGGCGGTGCGGTCCTCCACAGAGCGGGAACGGTCCGCGCTGATCAGGACGATTTCCAGTATGTCGGGCGAGTGCAGCGCGGCGAGCTGGGCCACGACCGCGCGGGCCAGCCCCATGAGGCGCTCCCGCGGGCCGGCGAGGCCCAGCGCGCCGGCCTCTCGCAGGTCGGCGGTGACCGGCACGGCGGGCAGCAGGCCGGAACCGTCCGGCGCCGCCCGGTCCGCCGTACCCAGCCGTACCGTCAGCGTCTCCGGGTGCCCCGGCCCGCGCTCCCACAGGCGGGGTCCCGGTCCCAGTGCGGTGAGCAGCAGCGTCGCGGGGTCGGGCCAGCTCTCCGGTGACCGCGTGACCGGAGAGGGGTCCTTCTCCTCCGCGGCTTCCTCTTCGCCGTAGGCGTCCTGCTCGGTTTCGGTGGGCTCTCCGCGTCCCCCGGCCAGCCGCCGGGCCCATGCTCCGAGTCCGGCTCGCTTGCGTGCGCCCGATGGGATGTCCGTACCCCTGGGGGGAGTGCCTTTCCGTGTGCCGCCCGCGCCAGAAGCGTCGGCGGCGGCAGTGGGTTCGGCGTCGGTGTGCGTGTCCTCGCCTTGAGGAGCCGTGGCCGTACTGGACGATTCCCTGTTCTCGATCCGCGGTGCCCTGCCCTGTACCGGTACGACCGGGCCGTGTTCCTGGGCCGCGGTGTCGCCCCCCGCGGCTCCCCACTCCGATGATCCATAGGCGTGATGCGTCTCCCCGCCGGGCGGGACCGGGGCGCCCGCGTCCAGGGTGGCGCCGCCCACGCGCGCGTGGGGCACGCTCGCCGTCGGGGCGGAGCGTGCCTGACCGGCGGCATCGTCGGGAGCACCGGCAGTGCCGGGAGCACCGGCAGTGCCGGTATCGCCCTGGACCGTCACCCGGACATGTCCTTCTCCGTCGGGTGTCGTGCCCACAGACCTCGTACTCCCGGGCGGAGCGAGCCTCAGGGCCGACTCGCCCACGCGCAGGAGCGCGCCCGGGGCGAAGCGGACCGGGCGGGTGCCTACGCGGGTGCCGTTGAGCATCGTGCCGTTCGTGGAGCCGAGGTCGGCGACCGAGACGCGGCCCTCGGGGGTGACCGTGATGGCGCAGTGCAGGCGGGAGACATCGGGGTCGTCCAGCGGTACGTCCGCGTCGGCGGAGCGGCCGATGTGGATCTGGCCGCCGTGCAGGAGGTGGACGCCGCCCGCGTCTGGGCCCGCGACCACCTGGAGCTGGGCCGCGACGTCGTCCACGTCGGGACCGGGCTCCGCGGGGGAGCCCAGGGACAGCACGGCGCCGTCCGTCAGCGGTGGCTCGCCCACAGTGCAGCGCTGTGCGTCGAGGCGCTCGGCGCCCGCGTACAGCACGACCTGGCTGTCGCTTCCGCCGACCGCCGAGGCCAGCGCGGACGCCACCGCGGCCAGCGCCGTCCCGGCGGGGGCGGTGACCAGCACATCGCAGGCCGCGGCACGTCCCCGCGGCTCCGAGGGCGGGCCCAGCGGGTCTACGACGGTCAGCCGGATCTGCATCGCCGTCAGAGGTCCCTTCCGCGCGGGTGTCCGCGACGAGGACGAGGCTGCGCTGTGGTCCCTCCAGCGCAGATTCCCCCACCGCACACGGGCACGTCGGCCAGTAGTGAAAGCATCCTCGCACCTGCCACTGACAACACGCCCGCCCCCCACCTGTAAGTGATCTTGATTGGTCGGCTCTGCCCGTAAAAGTTCCTGACCAGTGCCCTACCCGTGTCCGTCCGGTGCCCGCTTGAGATCGGTCACGTTCAGGTCTCGGCAACCAAGCGACCGGACCGAGCGTCTTTCCATCGAACATGTACGGCAACTGGTACGTAAGCGACTATGAGGCGCACGGGATGCGGGGTGCAGCACCGGAGGACGACAGCCCGGCGCCATGTGCCTCGGCACTACAGTGGGTCGGAATCAGCAGGCGAGCAGCAAGCAACAGGGAGCGCATGACGTGCGGCCGGTAGGGAGCAAGTACCTCCTTGAGGAACCGCTGGGGCGCGGCGCCACAGGCACTGTCTGGCGCGCCCGCCAGCGGGAGACGGCGGGTGCCGAGGCGGCGGTCCAGGGCCAGCCCGGCGAGACCGTGGCGATCAAGGTCCTCAAGGAAGAGCTCGCCAGCGACCCCGACATCGTGATGCGGTTCCTGCGGGAGCGCTCCGTCCTCCTGCGGCTGACCCACCCGAATATCGTGCGCGTACGGGATCTCGTCGTCGAAGGCGATCTGCTCGCGCTCGTCATGGACCTGATCGACGGCCCCGACCTGCACCGCTACCTCCGCGAGAACGGTCCCTTCAGTCCCGTCGCCGCCGCCCTCCTGACCGCCCAGGTCGCCGACGCGCTCGCCGCCAGCCACGCCGACGGCGTCGTCCACCGCGACCTGAAGCCCGCGAACGTCCTGCTCACGCAGCACGGCGGCCAGATGCACCCGATGCTGACGGACTTCGGCATCGCCCGGCTCGCGGACTCCCCGGGGCTGACCCGGACCCACGAGTTCGTCGGCACGCCCGCGTATGTCGCGCCCGAGTCCGCGGAAGGACGTCCGCAGACGTCCGCCGTCGACATCTACGGCGCCGGAATCCTGATGTACGAGCTGGTCACCGGGCGTCCGCCGTTCGGCGGCGGGTCCGCGCTCGAAGTGCTGCACCAGCACCTGAGCGCCGAGCCGCGCCGCCCGTCGACCGTCCCGGACCCCCTGTGGACCGTCATCGAGCGCTGCCTGCGCAAGAACCCGGACGAGCGGCCGAGCGCCGAGAACCTCGCGCGCGGGCTGCGTACGGTCGCCGCGGGCGTCGGTGTGCACGCGAGCTCCGCGCAGATCATGGCCGCGGAGGGCGTGGGGGCGCTGCTCGCCCCCGACCTGTCCCCGGCGACCGTCCCGGGGATGCCCGGCGCCGCCGATCCCACCCAGGTGCTGCCGCAGGGCGCCGGCTCGTACGACCCGAACGCCGCGACCAGCTACCTCCCGCACACCGGTGCCGCCGACCCCACCTCCGTACTTCCGGGCCGTGGCGCGGCCGACCCGACCGCCGTCATGCCGCCCGTGCCGCAGAACCAGCCGGGCGGGCAGGGACCCGAGGACCCGCACCCCTGGCAGAACCAGCTGCGCGCGGCCCGCGACCGCAACGAAGCGACGCAGGTCCAGTACCTCGACCCGAACGAGGACCCGCTGCGCCGCCGCCCCCAGCGGCAGGTCGCACGGCCCCAGCAGCGGCCGCAGCAGGGTCAGCAGCCGCCGCCCGGATACGGATATCCGCAGCAGCAACAGCCGCAGCAGTACGCGCCTCAGCAGCAGCCGCAACAGCAGCCCCGGCGGCAGCAGCAGCCTCCGCCGCAGCATCAGCAGCCCCAGAGGTACGCTCCCGCGCCGCAGCAACCGCAGCAGCCCGCGCCGCGTGAACCCCGCGAGCCGCGGCAGCGCAGTGCCAACCCGATGAAGATTCCCGGGCTCGGCTGCCTCAAGGGGTGTCTGTTCACCATCGTCATCCTCTTTGTCGCCGCTTGGCTGATCTGGGAGTTGAGTCCCCTTCAGGAATGGATTGGGAGCACCAGGAGTTTCTGGGGCCAGGTGACTGAGATGTACAACACCGTCTCCGGGTGGATCGGGGATCTCGGTCAGGGCTCGGATGCAGGTTCCGGGCAGTAATTCGGGACTTCTGGGAACCGACTCTGGGGATTTGTCGACACCTGGCGGGTGATTTCCGGCTCCGGCGTGAAGGTTGGCTCTTCGGACGCGTACTTTTAGCGACAACACGCGTCCGTAGGAGCAGTCTTGGCACGGAAAATCGGTAGCCGGTACACCGCGAACCAAATTCTTGGGCGGGGCAGCGCCGGCACGGTGTGGCTGGGTGACGGGCCCGATGGGCCCGTCGCCGTCAAGCTGCTGCGCGAGGACCTGGCGTCCGACCAGGAGCTCGTGGGGCGCTTCGTGCAGGAGCGCACGGCGCTGCTCGGGCTCGATCATCCGCATGTGGTCGCGGTGCGGGATCTCGTCGTCGACGGCAACGACCTCGCGCTCGTCATGGATCTCGTACGAGGCACGGATCTGCGGACCCGGCTGGACCGGGAGCGGCGGCTCGCCCCCGAGGCCGCCGTCGCGATCGTGGCCGATATCGCGGACGCGCTGGCGGCCGCGCACGCCGCGGGGGTCGTCCACCGGGACGTGAAGCCGGAGAACGTACTGCTCGACATGCAGGGGCCGCTCGGGCCCGGCGGCTCGCACCCCGCGCTGCTGACCGACTTCGGTGTGGCCAAGCTCATCGACTCGCCCCGGCGGACCAAGGCGACAAAGATCATCGGTACGCCGGACTATCTCGCGCCCGAGATCATCGAGGGGCTGCCGCCTCGCGCGGCCGTCGACATCTACGCGCTGGCGACAGTGCTGTACGAACTGCTCGCCGGATTCACGCCCTTCGGGGGCGGGCATCCGGGGGCGGTGCTGCGGCGGCATGTGACCGAGACGGTCGTTCCGCTGCCCGGGATCCCGGACGAGCTGTGGCAATTGCTCGTGCAGTGTCTGGCGAAGGCGCCGGCGTCGCGGCTCCGGGCGTCCGAGCTGGGGGCGCGGTTGCGGGAGCAGTTGCCCATGCTGGCCGGGATGCCGCCGTTGGACGTCGATTCCCCGGACTCGGAGTCCGGGGAGGACGAGGGGTACGAGGAGGCGGAGCCGGCTGCGCCGCGGGATCCGTCGCCGGTGCGGCGGGGGGCCGTGCCGCTCGTGCCGGGGGCTGTGTCCGACTCGAACCGGGACACCCATACGTCGATGCGGGTGCCAGGACCGGATGAGCTGGCGGGGGGTGCGCGCGGGACGGCTCGCGTGCCGCGGGCCGCGGGGGCGCCGCGTCCTGGGTCCGCCCGGCATAGGGCCTCCGCTCGGCGGCGGCGGATCACGCTCGGGACGGCGGCCGTCGCCCTGGTGGCCGCGGTGGGTGTCGGTACGTGGCTGGCCACCTCGGGGGAGGACGGCGGGTCGACACCGTCGCCGGACACGAAGAACTCGGCCCCCGCGGCTCCGTGACCCTGGTTTTCTTCGCCCCCTCTGCCCCTACCCGTCCCTTGGTTCTGGGGGCTGCCGCCCCCAGACCCCCGCTTTCAGCCTGAACGGCCTCGTCCTCAAACGCCGGACGGGCTGAAAGATCGCCCTCTGGACCGAGGGGCCGGCCCCGGTTGTCGTTGCCGTTACGCTGGAGGCGTGGCAGTCGTCGATGTATCCGAAGAGCTCAAGTCCCTCTCCTCGACCATGGAGTCGATCGAGGCCGTCCTGGACCTCGACAAGATGAGGGCAGATGTCGCCGTGCTCGAGGAGCAGGCGGCCGCGCCGTCCCTGTGGGACGACCCGGACGAGGCGCAGAAGATCACCAGCAAGCTGAGCCACCTCCAGGCGGAGGTCAGGAAGGCCGAAGCGCTGCGCGGGCGTATCGACGATCTGAGCGTGCTCTTCGAGATGGCCGAGGAGGAGGACGACCCGGACACCCGCGCCGAGGCCGAGACCGAGCTCACGGCCGTGAAGAAGGCGCTGGACGAGATGGAAGTCCGGACCCTGCTCTCCGGCGAGTACGACTCCCGCGAGGCCGTCGTCACCATCCGCGCCGAGGCCGGCGGCGTCGACGCCTCCGACTTCACCGAAAAGCTCCAGCGCATGTACCTCCGCTGGGCGGAGCGCCACGGCTACAAGACGGAGCTCTACGAGACCTCGTACGCGGAAGAGGCCGGCATCAAGTCGACCACCTTCGTCGTGCACGTTCCGTACGCCTACGGAACGCTCTCCGTCGAGCAGGGCACCCACCGGCTTGTCCGGATCTCGCCCTTCGACAACCAGGGGCGCCGCCAGACGTCGTTCGCCGGCGTCGAGATCCTGCCGGTCGTCGAGCAGACCGACCACCTCGAGATCGACGAGTCCGAGCTGCGTGTGGACGTGTACCGGTCGTCCGGACCGGGCGGCCAGGGCGTCAACACGACCGACTCCGCGGTCCGCCTCACCCACCTCCCCACCGGCATCGTGGTGTCCTGCCAGAACGAGCGCTCCCAGATCCAGAACAAGGCCAGCGCCATGAACGTCCTCCAGGCCAAGCTGCTGGAGCGGCGCCGCCAGGAGGAACAGGCCAGGATGGACGCCCTCAAGGGCGACGGCGGCAACTCCTGGGGAAACCAGATGCGTTCGTACGTTCTGCACCCGTACCAGATGGTCAAGGATCTGCGCACCGAGTTCGAAGTCGGTAACCCCGAGGCCGTGTTCAACGGTGAGATCGACGGTTTCCTCGAGGCCGGAATTCGCTGGCGCAAGCAGCAGGAGAAGTAAGCGGGAGCTTTAACACCGCTTTGTCGACAAGGCAACTGCCGTCACGCCGACGGCAGTTGCCTTTTGTGTGTGGGTTGTCTGGGTTTTACATCACAGTCACATGACTCACGCCAGTCAAATGATGTTGATCCGGACATCGCGTACGCAACGACCTTGACGTTGCTTTGAAAAATGGGGATGGTAACGCGTGGCATGCGTATCTCTGGGGCGCATGTGAACCGGGGGGCTTGAGCAAAGCCACCTGTGACGCCGTGGCCCCGGGCGCTGCTCCATTGACGATTTAGCTACTGGGGGTAGCAAGCAGATGACCAAGAAGACGCGGATTCGCGTGGCGCGGATAGCCGCGGGTGCCCTGATCGCCGCGGGCGCTTCGCTGACCGCTGCGGGCGCCGCTTCGGCTCTCGAACTCGGCCTGAGCGGGAGCGCCGGGGCGGACGGGACCGACCTCGGCGTGAGCCTCGGTCTCGACGACCCGACTCCGCCGCTGCCGACCGACACCGGGCTCCCGACCGATCCGGGTCCGACCGACACCGGGCTCCCGACCGATCCGGGTCCGACCGATCCGGGTCCGACCGATCCGGGTCCGACCGATCCGGGTCCGACCGATCCGGGTCCGACCGATCCGGGTCCGACCGACCCGGGTCCGACCGACCCGGGCACGCCGACGACGCCCGAGCCCACAGACGGGCCGACCGAGCCCACGGCGGACCCGACCGACGGCTCCGGCACCGGCGGCAACGACGCCGACCCCGACGGCGGCAACCAGCCCGTCGAGCAGGGCGAGGGTTCCTCGTCCCTGACCGACACCGGCTCCGACACCTCGGCGCAGGGCTCGGGCGGCGAGCTCGCCGAGACGGGTGCCGCGGAGACCACCTTCCTGGTGATCGGTGCGGCCACGATGATCGCCGGCGGTATCGGCTTCCGTCTGCTGCCGCGCCTCATGGGCGGCCGTGGCGGTGCCGTCGCCTGACGCACACGCGCGTGAAAGAAGGGCCCGGAGCGGAAATGCTCCGGGCCCTTCTTATTTCAGTCTCACGTCAGCTCTCAGCTCTCATGGCTGCGGTGCTACGGGGCGACTCCGGGCCCCTTCAGGTGAGGAGCGCGGTGGCTGTCGTAATGCCGGAATCCGTAGGTCTCACACCGTCTGGTGGGCCACCAGTGCCAGTGCCGCGACCAGCACGACCAGCAGTGAGATCAGTGCCATGGGGTTCAGGCCGGCGAACGGGCTCTCCTGCTGGAGTCGCTCCCGGTTCGCGCGGCAGACGCGGCAGCGGCCCTCGCTCACAGGCCCCGCGCAGTTCGCGCACACCAGTCGGTCGTACGTCATGGCTTGCCCTCCTTGCGCCGGCTCTCCGCTGACACAACGCTGCGGGGAACGCAACCGTTCCCCCTCCACTGTGCCAGGTTCCGTGGATTTCGGCGCGGTTCGCCTTATCCTGCCCCGACGCTCCGCTGGTTAGCCGTGAAAAGAACGCTCTTGTCGGGGTGGCTGGGCTCTGTCCCGCGGCTGCGGCGGCGTCGTGGTTGCTCGCGCAGTGCCCCAGCCCTAGGGGGCGCCGCCGTGACCGTGCGCTTTCATGACGGGGCGCTTTCGGGACCCGTACAAAGGCGCCTTCGTGACCCGTACAAAAACGCACAACCCGCACGCAACCCCGACCGGCGACTGCGCTCGCCCACCCGGTTCGCGTATGGTCACGCACACCTACCCCCGGCGACCCGTGGTGCATCCGTGATCCGATTCGACAATGTCTCCAAGGTCTACCCCAAGCAGACCCGTCCCGCGCTCAGGGATGTCTCCCTTGAGGTCGAGCGTGGTGAGTTCGTGTTCCTCGTGGGGTCCTCGGGCTCCGGAAAGTCCACCTTCCTGCGGTTGATCCTCCGCGAGGAGCGGACCAGCCAAGGCCAGGTGCACGTCCTGGGCAAAGATCTCGCGCGTCTCTCCAACTGGAAGGTGCCGCAGATGCGCCGCCAACTGGGGACCGTGTTCCAGGACTTCCGGCTGCTGCCGAACAAGACGGTCGCCGAGAACGTCGCCTTCGCGCAGGAGGTCATCGGCAAGTCGCGCGGCGAGATCCGCAAGTCCGTGCCCCAGGTGCTCGACCTCGTCGGGCTCGGCGGCAAGGAAGAGCGGATGCCCGGTGAGCTGTCCGGTGGTGAGCAGCAGCGTGTCGCGATCGCCAGAGCGTTCGTGAACCGGCCCAAGCTGCTCATCGCCGACGAGCCGACCGGAAACCTCGACCCGCAGACCTCCGTCGGCATCATGAAGCTGCTCGACCGCATCAACCGGACGGGCACGACCGTACTGATGGCGACACACGACCAGAACATCGTGGACCAGATGCGCAAGCGCGTCATCGAGCTGGAGGGGGGCCGTCTCGTCCGCGACCAGGCGCGCGGCGTCTACGGCTACCAGCACTGACCGCGACACTCCCGCACCTGTCCATGGAAAGGCCTGAGTAGACGCCATGCGCGCCCAGTTCGTCTTGTCGGAGATCGGAGTCGGTCTCCGCCGAAACCTGACCATGACCTTCGCGGTCGTCGTGTCGGTCGCCCTCTCGCTCGCCCTGTTCGGCGGCTCGCTCCTGATGAGCGACCAGGTGAGCACCATGAAGGGCTACTGGTACGACAAGGTCAACGTCTCGATCTTCCTCTGCAACAAGAGCGACGCGGAGTCCGACCCCAACTGCGCCAAGGGCGCGGTCACGTCGGACCAGAAGAAGGAGATCCTCGCCGACCTGGACAAGTCCACGGTCGTCGACAACGTCACCTACGAGTCGGCGGACCAGGCCTACAAGCACTACAAGGAGCAGTTCGGCGACTCCCCGCTGGCCGCGTCCCTCACACCGGACCAGATGCAGGAGTCGTACCGGATCAAGCTGAAGGATCCGGAGAAGTACCAGGTCATCGCGACCGCCTTCGACGGGCGTGACGGCGTGCAGTCCGTGCAGGACCAGAAGGGCATCCTGGACAACCTCTTCGGACTGCTCAACGGGATGAACTGGGCCGCCCGCGCGGTCATGGCGATGATGCTCGTCGTCGCGCTGATGCTGATCGTCAACACGGTGCGCGTCTCGGCGTTCAGCCGACGGCGTGAGACCGGGATCATGCGGCTGGTCGGCGCGTCCGGCTTCTACATCCAGGCGCCGTTCATCATGGAGGCGGCCGTCGCGGGACTCATCGGCGGTACGGTCGCGTGCGGCTTCCTGGTGATCGCGCGGTACTTCATCATCGACCACGGTCTGGCGCTGTCCGAGAAGCTGAATCTGATCAACTTCATCGGCTGGGACGCCGTTCTGACGAAGCTTCCGCTCATCCTGGCGACGAGTCTGCTGATGCCGGCGCTGGCCGCGTTCTTCGCGTTGCGCAAGTACCTGAAGGTGTGACGCATGACAAGGGGGCCGTACTGCCAACCGGCGGTGCGGCCCCTTCGCGTTGTCCTAGACTCACCGGCATGTCAGGCCGTGACCTGTTCTGTGAGCCCCGCCGCATCCGCCGCGGGGCCGCCCTGACATTGCTTTTCGCCAGTGTCTTCGTCGCCGGTGCGGCGACCGGGTCCTTCCCGGACCCCGGCCGGAAACCCACTGCCGCCCCCTCCTCGGCTTCTTCTGGGGACCGGTCCACGTCCACGAGCGACTCCGAGGACGTCACCGAGGCCGCCGAGGAGGCCATGGCCGCCGGGAAGTCCCCCATGGAGGCCGCCGAGCGTGCCGTAAGCCGCAGCGGTGACCGCTGGGGCGCGGTCTACTCCGAGGGCGAGTACGAGGAGTTCGAGCAAGCCCTCGACGGCCAGTACACCGGCGTCGGGCTGTGGGCCAGGCGCGAGAGTGACGGACGTATCGAAGTGACCCAGGTGCAGGCCGGCTCGCCCGCGGCCGCCGCCGGGATCCGCAAGGGTGACCTGTTGCGCAGCGTCGACGGCGAGAAGGTCGACGGCCGTCCGGTGACGGAGGTCGTCTCCTTACTCCGCGGCGACGCGGAGGACGCCGCCGCCGGTACGAAGGTCGCGCTCGGTCTACAGCGGGGCACGCGCGCGTGGAGCGAGACGGTGCGCCGGGCCCGCCTGTCCACGGACTCCGTGACCGTGCGCAAGCTCGCCGACGGCGTCACCGTGATCAAGGTCGACGCGTTCACCAAGGGCTCGGGCGATCTCGTACGGACCGCCGTCGACGCGGCACCCAAGGGCGCTGGGATCGCCCTCGACCTGCGCGGCAACTCCGGCGGCCTGGTCACCGAGGCCGTCACCGCCGCCTCCGCCTTCCTCGACGGCGGCCTGGTCGCCACGTACGACGTCGACGGCGATCAGCGCGCCCTGCACGCCGATCCCGGCGGGGACACCAGCAGGCCCCTGGTGGTGCTCGTCGACGGCGGCACGATGAGCGCGGCCGAGCTGCTCACCGGCGCCCTCCAGGACCGCGGCCGCGCGGTCGTGGTGGGCTCCCAGACCTTCGGCAAGGGCTCGGTCCAGATGCCCAGCCGGCTGCCGGACGGCTCCGTCGCCGAGCTGACCGTGGGGCACTACCGCACCCCCTCCGGGCGCGGCGTCGACGGGCAGGGCATCACTCCCGACCTGGATGTGGACGCGCAGGCGCTGGAGCGGGCCGAGACGGTGCTCAGCGGGCTCGGGGACCCTTCGTAGCCGACCGGGGGCTTCTTCTTTGCCGACGGGGCGACCCTTCGTAGCCGACCGGGCGCCCCTTCTTGGCCGACCGGCACCGTCCCCGGTAATCGGCTTTCCTTCCTGCCCCCCTGTAGTGCGAAAATGGCCAGCACTATGAGTAAGGGAATGTACGTACCGAAGGAGTCCCAGCCGAAGCAGGGCGGCCAGGCGGGAACCGGCAAGGTCAAGGACGGCAAGCGCAAGATCGTCGCGCAGAACAAGAAGGCACGGCACGACTACGCGATCATCGACACCTACGAGGCCGGGCTCGTCCTGACCGGCACCGAGGTGAAGTCGCTGAGGCAGGGCCGCGCCTCACTGACCGACGGCTTCGTCCAGATCGACGGGAACGAGGCGTGGCTGCACAACGCCCACATCCCCGAGTACAGCCAGGGCACCTGGACGAACCACACCGTGCGCCGCAAGCGCAAGCTGCTCCTGCACCGCGAGGAGATCGACAAGCTGGCGTCGAAGTCCGAGGAGACGGGTCACACGATCGTGCCCCTGGCCCTGTACTTCAAGGACGGCCGGGCGAAGGCCGAGATCGCGCTCGCCAGAGGCAAGAAGGAGTACGACAAGCGGCAGACCCTGCGCGAGAAGCAGGACCGGCGGGAGTCGGACCGCTCGATCGCGGCGGCCAAGCGCAAGCAGCGGGGCGAGTAGGAATAAGGTTGGCGCCGTCGTGCGTTGGTCACGTACGATGGGTCCTGCACCTCACAGCGGGTGCGCGCTTTGAAAAAACAACATGGGGATGATCGGTTTCGACAGCGGCTGTCGAAGCAGGGGAAGCGAGCCGAGGAAGCGGCAATGATCTCGTTAACCATATGTCGCAACCAATAATCGCCAATTCCAAGAGCGATTCCCAGTCCTTCGCCCTCGCTGCCTAATAACAGCGACTGAAGGACCCTAAAAGGGTGTCAGCCCGGGGGTGTTCCCGACCCGGATCCTGGCATAATCTAGGGAACTAAACCGCCGAGCCCGGTCACGGGGCTCGGTGGGAAATCAAACAGTGACTGGGCCCGTCGGAGACTTGTTCGCGAGATCACCGGGGCCGAGAAAATCACAGCGAACTGCGCTCGGAGAAGCCCTGATTCTGCACCGGTGGACGCGGGTTCGATTCCCGCCATCTCCACTCACCCCATGTTTTACGTGAATACAACGCAAAGGCCCCGTCGCTTTCGAGCGACGGGGCCTTTGCCATGCGGCGAGAGGGACTCGCCCGGCTTTCGAGATACGCGCCGAACCGCTTTCGAGATAGGTGATCCGGATAAATGGCCCTGCGAGCCCCTTTTCCCCAGGCAGCCCCGGTGGACCGGCGCCGACGTTTCGACTTGGGGCACTGCAGGTCGCTGTCCCCATTCTGGGCGGCCTGCTGGCCGGCACCGCGCTGACGTACGTCCTCGTGGCGGCCACTGGTGGGCGAATGACGTCGGAGGAGGTGTGGTCGTGCCTTTCAGCGGTTGTGATCGCGAGCGTGGTCGTTCCGGCGCTGCCTTCTCGCTACGGAGTCACGCTCACCCACAACTGCCTTGTCGTGCTCGGGAACAGGCGTCGCGAGATCGCGTGGCGGGACATCATCGGCCTGGAGATTCGGAAGGCCGCGGGGATCCGGACGGTCGTCGTGGCGGTGTCCGACGGAAGGCGGATAGTGCTGCGCGCGCCGATGTCACTCCTGGACCGCCGCTTCGACCACAAAGTCCAGGTCCTCACGGACTGGTGGGCCGCCGGCCGGGGTGGCCCCGACGGCGCGTAGCCGCCATTCTCTTGCATGGGAACATCGCAGCTCTCTTGCATGGGGAACATCGCAGCCGACGTGCGCATCGGCGAGGCTGATCCGGCGCAGGCGCTTGAAGGCGGCCTTGGTGAAAGGGCGTTGGCGTGTTCGGCTAAGCCGTGGATGCCGCGGATGCCGCGGCCGGAAGGGCGATCAACAGGGCCAGCGCCGCCGTCGTGAGCGGAACCCCGTACCCCGCCGTCACCGACACCCGCTCCACCACCCACCCCCCGACCGCCGCGCCGCACGCGATCCCGCCGAGCAGGCCGGCCACAGCGAGGGTCATCCCCTCGTTCAACCGGCCCTCGGGAGTGCGGCGTTGGACCAGGGCCATGCCGGTGACCATGGTCGGGGCGGTCGCCATGCCGGCGAGGAGGAGGGCGGGGGCGAGGGCGAGGAGTGAGCCGGTCAGGGAGGCGGCGAGCAGGGGGAGGGTCAGCAGCGCTGTCATGACGGCGACGCACATCACGTATCGCCGTTCGGCGGGACCGGTCGGCCTACGGGCCCCGTACAGCAGACCCGCCGTGCACGAGCCCGCGGCCTGGAGAGCCAGGACGGCGCCTGCGGCCGACTTGTGGCCCTGTCCGTCCGCGAACGCGATCGTGACGACCTCCATCGAGCCGAAGACCGCGCCGGTGGCGAGGAATCCGAGGAGGAGCGGGGCCATTCCGCGGGCGCGGACAGGGGACTTGGTGTTCGTACGCGGCTGGGGTGGCGGTTCCGTCGAGCGCTGGGCGGCGAAGAGCAGTACGCCCGTCATCATCAGGACGCCCCCGACCAGCGTGCCCGCCTCCGGGAACAACGTCCCGCAGAGGAAGGCCGCGAGGACCGGGCCCAGCATGAAGCACAGCTCGTCCGCGGCCTGTTCGAAGGAGTTCGCGGTGTGCAGGGCCTCGTCGTCGCCCTTGTGGAGGTGGGCCCAGCGGGCGCGCGACATGCCGCCCGTGTTGGGGATCGTGGCCGTGGCGGCGTACGCGGCGAAGAGGGTCCAGTCGGGCGCTCCGTAGTGCACCGACAGCATCAGCGCGATGATGCCCAGCAGGGCGAAGGCCGTCGCAGGCACGGCGACACGCGCCTGACCGTGGCGGTCGATGAGACGCGCGGTCCAGGGACCGGCCACCGCCGTCGCCGCCAGACCCGTCGCCGTCACGGCACCGGCAAGCGCGTACGACCCCCGCGACCCCGCGATCATGAAGACCGCGCTCACGCTGAACATGCCCATGGGGAGCCGGGCGAGGAGATTCCCGAGAGTGAAGGCGCGGGTGCCGGGGGTGCTGAAGAGGCGGCGGTACGGGCCCGGTGGGCGCCCTTGCTTGCGGCGCGGGCGGGAGTTGGCGGTGGCGAGGGTGCCGGAGGTGGCGAAGGTGGCGGCGACGAAGGCGTTACCGGTGACGGTGGGAAGGGTGTCGCCGGTGACGGTGAGGAGGGCGTCGCCGGTGACGGTGAAGGGGGTGTCGCCTGTGGCGGTGACCGGCGGCAAGTGTGGCTGTTCAGAGGGCTGTTGCGGCATGGATCAACCGTCACGCCGGGCGGTGCTCGGGGTCCAACACCTGGTCCGTGGTGATTCACGCGCCTGGGTTGTAAGTTCGCGTGATGCCCGCTCAGCAGCCGACCCTTGATCCCCGACTCCTCCGCGCCTTTCTCGCCGTCGCCGAAGAGCTGCACTTCACGCGGGCCGCCGCCCGGCTGTACGTCGCCCAGCAGGCCCTGAGCCGGGACATCCGGCGCCTGGAACGGGAGTTGGGCGCCGACCTCTTCGTACGCACGACCCGGCAGGTGACGCTGACGGCGGACGGTGAGCGGCTGCTGCCGTACGCGCGGCGCGTGTTGGAGGCGCAGGACGAACTGCTGTCCGCGTTCACGCGGGGGCAGCGGGAACGCCCTCTGCTCGTCGACGTCAACTCTCCGGGACTGATCTCCGGCCGGGTCCTCGACCGGGCCCGCGAGCTCGCCCCCGGCAGCGAACTGATGGCCCGCTTCGAGAGCGGGCTCACCGGCGCGGCGGGGGAGATGCTCGCGGGCCGCCTGGACGCGTCGTTCGGGCGGTTCGCGGGGCTCGACCCGGTGCTGTGGGCCCGGCTGGAGCAGCAGCCCGTACGGTACGAGCCGATGGCCGTCGTGCTGCCCGAGGACCACCACCTCGCCGCGCTCGACGAGGTGCCGCTGGCCGCGCTCGCGGGCGAGACCGTATACGCCGGTGCGGGAAATCCGCGGACGCTGGAGTGGACCGACCTGGCCCGCCACCTGTTCGAGGGACGTGACATCGAACTCGCGCCACCCGCTCCGGTGGCCGTCGGAGCGGAGGAGTTCCGGCGGGTCATGGCGAGGACACGGATCCCTGTCCTCGCCGTGGTGCAGTTTCCAGCCATGCCGGAAACTGTCCTGAAACCCCTCATAGACCCTGTCCCCCTGTCACCGGTGTCGCTGGTGTGGCGCAAGGGACTGGTGCATCCAGGGATCGACGCACTCCGCCGTGCGGCTGTCGAACTTGCGGGCGAGGAAGGATGGCTGCGGTGCCCCGCGGAGGGGTGGATTCCGGCCACAGATGCACTCATCATGATGAGTCACAGCTGACACTCGGCATCTTGTGTCACTGGCGTGCGCTACATTCTGAGTCCGGGCGCAGTGTGGTAATGGGGGGCGCTGGGTCGGGTGGGGGCCCGATCCGGACGACAAACGAGCAAGGCCCGGCGTCGTGAGCGCACCCAGTAACTGTCCCGTGGGGGGATGCGCGTGCACGTAGAGAACTGGCGGAAAGACGCCCAACCGATCGGACGAGATGTCGATCAGCCGAATGGGCCTGGAGTGGATCCGTCGCAGCCATCGTCAGAGTCACCATCACAGGCGTCGTCGTATGGGTCTGGTCCGTCGCAGCCGCGCGGATCCGGTCCGTCGCTGTCGCAGTCGCACGGAAACGGAAATGGAACCGGTCCGTCGCAGTCGCACGGAAACGGAAACGGAAACGGGACCGGAACCGGTCCGGCGCAGTCGCGTGGCGCCGATCGGTTCTCGCGACCGGAGCCCGGCGAGCCGGTGGTCTGGCCGGAGGCCGGTGGCAGAACCTCGTCCTGGCCGCTCATCCAACGACAAGGGTCGAGCGGCGCGGAGCGCGGGCCGGAACCAGGACTGACGCCGGGGTCGGCGCCGGAGCCCCGGTCGGGCGCTGAGCACGGCCCCGCCTCGGAGGACTCGCAGCCCACCTGGGAGCAGCCCGACGAACCCGGCCACACCCACGATCCCCACGAGGTGACGATCCAGCTCGACGGCGCCGGACGCCAGCTGGAGGACTGGCTGGTCCAGCAGTCCAAGGGCGCCCCGGCTGCCCAGGAAGGCTCGGACGGCCCGGTCTTCGTCGACGAGTCGGGCCGCCGCAGCCGCAGATACCGCCGCCTCGGCATGCTCGTGGGCCTGGCCTGCGCTGTCTACGCCGTCGTCATCGTCGTCACCCTCCTGTCGGGCAACTCCAACGCGCCCTGGATCCCGATGCCGGGCCAGCAGGAGGACCAGCCGGCAGGTCAGGTCGACACGTCACCGCTGCCCGCCGAGACGGCGAGCCCGACCGGCACGGCGAGTGTCTCGCCGGGCGCGACCGCGACGGCCAGCGACGGTACGACGCCGACGCCCGGCAGCAGCCCGACGCCAGGCGCCTCGGCCAGTGCAGCGAACCCGGGCACGTCCACGGACCCGAAGCCCTCGCTGTCCGCCCCGGACGTGCCGGACCCGGTCACCAGCACCACGCCGGACCCGGACCCCGATCCCACCGCCACGGCGACCACCTCCCCCGACCCCAGTCCTCCGGTCACCCCCACGACGCCCACCCCGTCGGACAGCCCGGTCATCGGAGGCGACCCGCCGGCCGTCGCCGACGGTCCCGCCGAGCAGAACCCCGTAGCGACCCTTGAGCCAGAGCCGAGCACCACCAGCTCCTCGTCCCCGGAGAACACCCTCTGATGGCATCCCGCACCAGCCGTCACGCCTCCGCGCCCCGCGCGAGGCGACCTGAACCCAGCGCCGGGCGCCGCCGCCTGCCCATGCGCTATCTGCTGCCCTCGCTCATCCTCGTCGCCCTGCTGGCGATGCTGATGCTGCGCGGCTACACACACAGCGAGATCCTCGCCGACCATCGCGTCCGCCCCCCGGTGTCCTACGACCAGGTGCCCGACAAGATCCTCAAGGGCGGCCCGGTCATCGACACCCGAAGCGGGCGTACGGAGACCCTGAGAATCCCGGACCACCGTCTCGTCCTCACCTTCGACGACGGCCCGGACCCGAAGTGGACGCCGAAAGTCCTCGACGTCCTGAAGAAACACCACGCGCACGCCGTCTTCTTCGTCACCGGCACCATGGCCTCGCGCTACCCGGACCTGGTGCAGCGCATGGTGGACGAGGGGCACGAGGTCGGCCTGCACACCTTCAACCACCCCGACCTCTCATACCAGTCCAAGAAGCGCATCGACTGGGAGCTCTCCCAGAACCAGCTGGCGCTGGCGGGCGCGGCGGGCATCCGTACGTCTCTCTTCCGGCCTCCCTACTCGTCCTTCTCCGACGCCATGGACAACAAATCCTGGCCGGTGACGAAATACATAGGTAGCCGCGGCTACATCACCGTCGTCAACAACACCGACAGCGAGGACTGGAAGAAGCCCGGCGTCCGCAAGATCATCGAAAACGCCACGCCTAAGCGGGGCAGGGGCGCGATCGTCCTGATGCACGACTCCGGCGGCGACCGCCACCAGACCGTCCAGGCGCTCGACAAGTTCCTGCCCCGACTCCAGGACAGGGGCTACGAGTTCGAGAATCTCACCGAGGCGCTCGACGCCCCCAGCGCGAGCACCAAGGTCACCGGACTCGACCTGTGGAAGGGCAAGGCCTGGGTCAACCTGGTCCGGGCCTCCGAGAAGACCACCGACGCCCTTGTCGTCGGCATCGCCGTCATCGGCGTCCTGGTCTTCACCCGCTTCGGCCTGATGCTCCTGCTCTCCGTCCTGCACGCCCGCCGGGTGCGGCGCACCGGCTTCCGCTGGGGTCCGGTACCGATCATCGAACCGGTGTCGGTGCTGGTCCCGGCGTACAACGAGGCCAAGTGCATCGAGAACACGGTGCATTCGCTGATGGCGAGCGAGCACCCCATCGAGATCATCGTCATCGACGACGGATCAAGTGACGGTACGGCCCGCATCGTCGAGGACCTGCGCCTGCCGAACGTACGCGTCGTACGGCAGCTCAACGCCGGCAAGCCCGCCGCCCTCAACCGAGGCATCGCGAACGCCCGTTACGACCTCATCGTGATGATGGACGGCGACACGGTCTTCGAACCGGCGACGGTACGCGAACTGGTCCAGCCCTTCGCCGACCCGACCGTGGGCGCCGTCGCCGGCAACGCGAAGGTCGGCAACCGCGACTCCCTCATCGGTGCCTGGCAGCACATCGAGTACGTGATGGGCTTCAACCTCGACCGCCGTATGTACGACATGCTGCGCTGCATGCCGACGATCCCCGGCGCCGTCGGGGCCTTCCGCCGCTCCGCCCTGGAACGCGTCGGCGGCATGAGCGACGACACGCTCGCCGAGGACACCGACATCACCATGGCGATGCACCGCGACGGCTGGCGGGTCGTCTACGCGGAGAAGGCACGCGCGTGGACAGAGGCACCGGAATCCGTCCAGCAGCTCTGGTCCCAGCGCTACCGCTGGTCGTACGGCACGATGCAGGCGATCTGGAAGCACCGCAGGGCGATCATCGAACGAGGCCCGTCGGGCCGCTTCGGCCGAGTGGGCCTCCCCCTGGTGTCCCTCTTCATGGTCCTGGCCCCGCTCCTCGCCCCGCTGATCGACGTGTTCCTCCTCTACGGGCTCGTCTTCGGCCCGACACAGAAGACGATCGTGGCCTGGCTGGGAGTCCTGGCGATCCAGGCGGTGTGCGCGGCGTACGCCTTCCGCCTCGACCGGGAACGCATGACGCACCTGGTATCCCTTCCGCTCCAGCAGATCCTCTACCGGCAGCTGATGTACGTGGTTCTGCTCCAGTCCTGGATCACCGCGCTCACCGGAGGCCGGCTGCGCTGGCAGAAGCTCCGGCGCACGGGTGTGGTGGAGGCGCCGGGGTCCATCCCACGACAGCCGGACCGTGACTCGCGTGACCGGAGCTCGAACGATCGGAGGCCGGTCGGATGACGGCGCAGGATTACACGGCGGGTACGACACCGCCGTTGGGGTCGGCGAGGGTGGTCGTGTCTGAACGGGCGCCGGCCGCGAGCGGCGTTGCGGATGTGGCTCCGTCCGTGAAGAGGCCGGGCCGTGACCGCTACTTGGACCTGCTGCGCACGATCGCTCTGGTCCGCGTGGTCGCGTACCACCTCTTCGGCTGGGCCTGGCTGACGGTCCTCTTCCCCTCCATGGGCGTGATGTTCGCGCTGGCGGGTTCGCTGATGGCGCGCTCACTGAGCCGTCCGGCGTGGGGTGTGATCCGTGGCCGTGTCCGTCGACTGCTGCCACCTCTCTGGGTGTTCAGCGCGGTGGTACTGATCCTGCTGTTCGCGGGCGGCTGGAATCTGTCCAAGGACCCCGACCATGGCGGCACATGGGGCCTGGTCGAGATGATCAACTACGTCATCCCGATCGGCGCCCCACCGTTCCCCTGGAGCATCGGCTCCAAGTCCGGCCTCCTGGAGAACACTTGGGCGGTCCAGGCGGCGGGCCCGCTCTGGTATCTGCGTGCGTATCTGTGGTTCGTGATCGCCTCTCCGCTGCTGCTGTGGGCGTTCCGTCGCGCACCCTGGCCCACGCTCCTCGCCCCCCTGGCCCTGACGGCGGTGGTCGGCACCGGCGTGGTGTCGATCCCCGGCGAAACGGGCAACGCCGTCACGGACTTCGCGGTCTTCGGCGGCTGCTGGGTCCTGGGCTTCGCCCACCACGAGGGCATCCTGGCGAAGGTTCCCCGCTACCTCGCCATCTCCTGCTCCGCCCTGCTCATGGCCTTCGGCCTGTGGTGGGCCTCGGGCCATCTGGGCCCGGACGGATGGGACTTGAACGACATCCCGCTGGCCCAGGCGACCTGGTCCTTCGGCTTCGTCGTCATCCTGCTCCAGTACGCCCGCTCGTGGCAGGAACTACCGGGCCGCCTGGCCAAGTTGGACAAGCTGGTCACCCTCTCCAACAACCGCGCCGTCACGATCTACCTCTGGCACAACCTGCTGATCATGGCCACGGTCCCGATCATCGACCTCGCGTACAACCTGCCGTTCATGCAGAGCGCGGGGGCGACGGGCCTGCTGGACTCCACCTACATGCTGTGGATGTTCGTCCTCGTCTGGCCCCTGATAGGCCTCGCGATCATCTCCGTGGGCTGGGTCGAGGACCTCGCGGCGAAGCGGAGTCCTAGGTTGTGGCCGAACGGGGCGAAGCGCGGGGCTTCCCGGTCTCGGCGAAGGGGTTGAGCTGAGTACGTACTTGAGTACGTGACGCGTTGTGGGTTGGGGGCGTGTGGTGAAGGGTGAGTCGGGCGGGACGGGGCGGGGGCGTCCCGGTTACCCGCCTCCGCCTCCACCTTGCCGACGCGACCCAAGGAGTGACCCCGCCGATGACGCAGCGTCCCGGCCGGCTCGGGGTGACACAGGCGACGAGGGGCGACCGCGGAAGTCTGGAATTTGCGGTGGCCAACGAGGTGACGCTCCTCGCACCTCACCGTCACTCAATCGAAGGTCCTGGACCTCTATTTAGGCCTGTTCTGTGCCGCTATGCCCGAGGTGCGTTCCCCCTCGGACGCAATTCGCTCTGGTGTCGCCATGCAGGCCCCCGGTACCGTATCGCTGCCCTCCCGAACCCCACGCCGCACAGGAGTCTGCCGTGAACCGCCGTCCCCACCTGCTCGCCACGGCCGCCCTCGGCGCGGCCACGGCCCTCCTCCTGACCGGCTGCGGTGGCGGTGACGGTGACTCTGCGGACAACGACAAGATCGCTGGGGCTGATACGGGGGGTGAGACGTCGGCTTCGCCGAACGCCTCTGCCTCGGAAGCCGCCGACCGGCCGAAGATCGAGCTGCCGTCGGATCTCACGTACGCCTTCACTCCGGAGCAGACCGGTGACGCCGTCCAGGACGCGGTCTTGAAGGACAACGCAGAGTTCATTCGCGCGCTTGATGCGGCGATCGATGCCCAGAACCCCCGGCTACCCGCCCTGGAGTTCTACACCGAAGGTGAGGGCGCGGTGGCCGCTCAACAGTGGGTCGAGTCCTACACGGATGCTGGCTGGACGGTCACCGGAGCCGTGCGCTACTTCGACCGGCAGGTCACGGTGAAGTCCAAGGAATCCGCGTCGCTCAGCTACTGCGCGGACGAGAGCAAGGGTTTCAGCAAGGTCATCAAGACTGGTGAGGTCAAGAAGACGAAGGTCACCAAGGACAGTTACGTCGCATACGGCGTGCAGGTGGAGAAGAACGAGAAGGGGGTTTGGGAGCTCGTGAAGATCGTCTCTACCCGAGGGGCGGACAGGTGCCAGTCATGAGTCGGCTTTCCCGCTTCGCCGTAACCCTGCTCGTGGCGGGCTTTGCCGTGACGATCTCTGCGCCTGCGGCAAACGCCGACCGAACCCCGCCTGGGGGTGGGTCGGTCGGTGGTGGAACGGGCCCCGGCCCGTCTGGTGACGTAGATGGCGACACCATCTCCGCCGGCGCCGGTGGCGTTGTCTTCGATCGCTCGAAGAACGGCAGCGGCAGTTCCGTCGGGGCCGTCACTTCGACTACGTCCTGGACTCCCCCTGCCTGTTGGTACGCCCCGAAATACACGCCGGAGCAGCTTCAGGCGCATCTGGAGCCGACCTGGGAGGCGGGGTCGACCGGGTACGAGTGGGACGCGGAGCAGCGTAAGCGTTATGTCGATGGTGATCCGTACAAGGATTTCAACAAGGACAAGACGGGCGAGGGCTATTTCTGGGACTCGTACGTAAACAAGAACTACCCGCCAGGCTGGGACAATTGCGAGGAGCCCATCTTCTGGGTGGACACGGGTGACCCCCCACCCGCCGACATCGAGAACGCCATCACGCCCGAGATCTTGGCGCATTTGGCGTATGCCGAGATCCGCGTGCCCAGCACGGAAGTGACCCTGGCGCCCGAGGGCACGACCAAGGTGAACTTGCCGACGTGGGCGTGGCTGGACACGGCGGAGTTCAAGCCGGTGTCGGTCACGGCATCGGTTCCGCTGATCGGCGTCGAGGCGACGACCGTTGCGGAGCCGGTCTCACTGAAGATCGAACCGGGTACGGCCGATGCCACGACGTATCCGGCGTCCGGTGTCTGTGAGATCAACGGTGGCTCGATCGGTGAGGCGTACGCGGCGGGCAAAGCGGATGAGACCCCACCGTGCGGGGTGAAGTACTTGCGCTCCTCCGGTGACGACTCGTACAAGCTCAGGGCGACCATCACCTGGAAGATTCATTGGACCGGTACCGGTGTGGCCCAGGAACAGCCCCTGCCGGACGGCGAGTTCGGGGCGGAGCAGGTCGTCGTCGTGCAGGAGATCCAGGCCGTCAACCGCTGAGCGGCAGCTGAGTCGCGTGGGCCGCTCTGGCGGCGCAAACACGGCATCACGCCCCGGAGCGCCTGTGCCGCCCGAGTCCTCGCAATGACTCGGGCGGCACCGATGGAAGATCGAGCGGTCCGTCGCCTGGCTCTTCGGCTATGGCCGCGTCTCCATCCGATACGACCGCAAAGGCGGCCACTTCCTCGCTCTCCTCGGCCTCGCTACCGCACTGACCGGCCCACGACCCGCCTTCCCCGGTCGGACGCTGTTGGGAGGGGCTGGTGATCGGTCATGGACGGGGGTAAACGCCGCACGACGTCACCGGCTTGCCGTTCGCGTCGTCAAGGCAGACCCCGGCGTACGAGCCGCCGCCGACAACATTTGCGGGAAGTGTGGTGGGCACCGAAGTCACCGTGTTGCAGTGAGTGCTGCTGCTCCTGGGGCCGAGCGGGTTGGCATAGGCATCGAACACGCTGTACCACGCTCTGCGGCAGCCGACGGACTTCAAGGTCCCTGTGAAGCCCACCGATCGGTTGTACCAGGTCAGAGTGCCCGAGATGTAACTGCCGGCGCCGTCGGCTACGTAGACCCGGGTGGTGGGGTAGGCGACGGCCGTAGCCGGAGTCGCCGCGACGGCCGGCGCGGTCAGTGCCGCGGACATGGCCAGGCCCGCTGCGGTGAAGAGGGTGAGAACAGATCGGCGCAACACGACGTAAGTCTCCTTATGGTGTGAGTTTGCGGGATGACGCCACAAGGCTGCCCGCAGCCCTTGCCGTCAACCATGACGAAGTGTGGGCCCGCCTCTCTGCGGCTGACATCGCTTGGTGACGGGCGGCTGTGGGTGAGCGTATGGGATGCGAACCCCTGTACGTTCCAGCGCCTTTTGATGAGCCTCCGGGCGGTCGGCCGCGGCACGCTCCGGTGGAGGCTTTGGGTCGTGGGGAGTGGTTG
The DNA here is from genome assembly GCF_040683495.1 of Streptomyces sp. NPDC093544. Taxonomy (NCBI): domain Bacteria; kingdom Bacillati; phylum Actinomycetota; class Actinomycetes; order Kitasatosporales; family Streptomycetaceae; genus Streptomyces; species Streptomyces sp. NPDC093544. Next base: position 25,998 of record NZ_JBFBEA010000005.1, read on the forward strand.
CGACCCTTTGCGGTGGCCAACGAGGTGACGCATCCTGACCTCTGGCATCACTCAATCGAAGGGTCCGTGCCGTCGGCTAGGCATGTTCTGCACAGCTATGCCCGACTTGCGGTCCCTGTTGGTGCTATTCGCTCTGGTGTCGTCGTGCGTGACCCCGATACCGTATCGCTGCCCCCTCGAACCCCACGCCGCACAGGAGTCTGCCGTGAACCGCCGTCCCCGCCTGCTCGCCACGGCCGCCCTCGGTGCGGCCACGGCCCTCGTTCTGACCGGCTGCGGTGGCGGTGACGGTGATTCTGCGGACAACGACAAGATCGCTGGGGCTGATACGGGGGGTGAGACGTCGGCTTCGCCGAGTGCGAGCGCGACGGATGCGGCTGAGCGGCCGAAGATCGAGCTGCCGTCGGATCTCACGTACACCTTTGACTGGCCCAAGACGGGTGACGAGGACAAGGACGCGGTCCTGAGCGACAGTGAGCAGTCCATTAAGGCGGTGGACCTCGCCATCGCGAACCAGGACGCCCTCGACAAGGCGTACCTCTTCTATTACGAGGGGGAGGCGGCCGCGAGCACCCAGAAGTTCATCGAGGCGTACGTCGAAGCCAAGGCCCGCGCGACTGGGACCTACCGCTATTACGACGCGGTGGTCAACGTCAGCGACCCCGACAGTGCGTCCCTTGTGTACTGCGAGGACCAGGGCAAGGCGTACGACATGTATCTGGAGACGAAGAAGGTCGACAAGACCGACGTCACCAAGAACAGCTACGTGCTCTACAACACCCAGCTGCACAAGAACGACGAAGGTGTCTGGGTCATCGAGAAGCTTCTTTCCCAGAGGGGGAGCGCAAAGTGCCAGCCCTGAGCGCCGGTTCACGAGCCTTGATTTCTTCTCTAGTGATTGGCTCCGTCGTCATGGGAGCTACTCCCGCCATGGCCGACAACACCATCGGTGGTGGTGCCCAGACGCCTCCTCCCAGCGGGAACGCGTCCGGAAATTCCGACGGCAAAGGCAATTTGTCGGCGACTGCGGGTGCTGTTGTCTTTGACCGTTCGAAGAATGGTTCGGGTGAGTCGGCGGGTCCGGTGACGTCCAGTGCCAGTACGTGGACGCCGCCTGCCTGTTACTACGCGCCGAAGTACTCGCCTGCTCAGTTGCAGGAGTATCTGGAGCCGATCTGGGCGGTTGATTCGACGAGTTATGAGTGGGATGCGAAGCAGCGTGATCACTATGTCGATGGCAATCCGTACAAGGACTTCAACAAGGAAAAGGCCGGCGACGGTTATTGGTGGTCCTCGTATGTGACCGAGGGCCGCGCGGGTGATCCGGGTGCGCTTGACTGTGACGCGGACATCTTCTGGGTGGACACGGGCGACCCGCCGCCGGCCAACATTCCGGAGGCGATCACGCCGGAGATGCTGGCGCAGTTGGCGTATGCCGAGATTCGTGTTCCCTCGACGAAGGTGGACTTGGCTCCCGCGGGCACCACGAAGGTGAATCTGCCGACGTGGGCGTGGCTGGACACCGCCCAGTTCGAGCCGGTGTCGGTCACGGCGTCGGTTCCGCTGCTCGGCGTCGAGGCGACGACCGTTGCGGAGCCGGTCTCGCTGAAGATTGAGCCGGGCACGGCCGACGCCACGACGTATCCAGCGTCCGGTGTCTGTGAGATCAACGGCGGCTCGATCGGTGAGGCGTACGCCGCGGGCAAGTCGGATGAGACCCCGCCGTGTGGAGTGAAGTACCTGCGCTCCTCTGGCGATGACTCGTACGAGCTCAGGGCGACCATCACCTGGAAGATTCACTGGACCGGCACCGGTGTGGCCCAGGAACAGCCCCTGCCGGACGGCGAGTTCGGGGCGGAGCAGGCCGTCGTCGTGCAGGAGATCCAGGCCGTCAACCGCTGACGTCGGGGAAACCGGACACGCCGGGAAGAATTCGGGAGAGACGTGGCGGATCGGCTGGCCGTTGACGGTGACGAGTTGGCGCACTTCATGAAGATGCTCAGGAAGTCGACCGACTCGCTGAGGGGGCTACGGAGGGCGCTGGAAGACGCGACCGTCACAGGCCTCGGCACCGATGACCTCGACCGCGCCTGCGAGGACTTCCAGGACGAATGGAAGTACGGAGCCGATCAGATCGGCGAGCAGGCCGAAGATCTCGCCAAGATCATCGGGAAGAGCAAGGACAGTTACCGCGAGGTGGACAAGGCCCTGGAGGAAGCGCTCAAGAAACCTGGAGCGGGCAAGGGCGGGGGTTCGAAGTGACAGATCCGTCCGGTAGCCGGGACTCGGGAGCTGCCCTCGACCCGCAGTCCCGAGCCGACCTCGGCAAACCCCAGGGACTCAACTCCGCCCCGCAAATCCCGAACCCTGACTACCCGCACCTGGGCTTCAACCCGGTGCCCGGCAGCACCGAGACAGTGAGCGGCCTCCACAAGAAGCTCGTCGGGTGCGCCAAGGTCCTCGAAGAGACACATGAGCTTGTCACCAAGCTGATGGACGGCAGCTACTGGGAGGGCGATGCAGCCGTCGCCTTTCGTGAGCAGCTTGACGGCGGTCCGCTGCCGTTGAACCTGAAGAACGCCGCTCACTCCATCCGTAAGGCGGCCAAGCAACTCCACCTCTGGGACGGGGAGTTGGATGAATTCCAGCGCCGAGCGAAGCGCCTTGAGGAAGACGCGAAGGACGCGCAGGCCGCCGTTGGCCGAGCGAAGGGGCACGCCACCCAGGCGGGCAACAGTCCTGACCTGGACAAGAAGGGCGCCAAGCACGACGACGCGCAGAAGGCCCTGACGCAGGCGAACACGGCGGTGGACGACGCCGAGGACGAGCTGGAGAAGATCCGGAGCAAGGCCCGGAAGCTCGCGGAGGAGCACGAGCATCAAGCTCAGTACCGGGCAGGCAAGATCCGCGACGCCACGAAGAAGCTGGCGCCGCACGAGCCGGGGTGGTTCGACTCGGCGCTCGACTGGCTAGGCGAGAACCTGCCTGACATTCTCAGCTTCGTGGCGGGCGTCGTCGCCTTGGTAGCGATCGTCTTCGCCGGGCCCCTGGGAATCGCGATGGTCGCGGCATTGCTACTCACGACCTCGGCACTCAGTGCAGGGGCACTCGCGCTCCGGATCTCGGATCCGGAAGTTCGTGCGTCTCTGTGGGACGGCATCAGCAAGGGGGAATTCGACTCCGACTTCTGGAGTAACGCGGTCTCTGTGGGAGCTGATGCCGCTGGCGTAATTCCGGGGCTGGGGGCTGTGGCCAAGGGAGGAGTTGAGGCAGTGCAAGCGGTGCGAACAGGAACCGGAGCGTTGAGTCTCGGGCAGAAGCTGGCTACCTTCGGGAGCAGGACCATGGAAGAGGCACAAGCCATCTCAGGAATGGAGAATCCGCTCGTCGGATGGTTGGTACGTGGTGCCAGCGACGCCGGCAAGGCTGGCAGGTGGGTCGCAGGCGTCTCAGGAGGTGTCGGTTTGGGCACCGGCGGCGTCGGTCTGGGAGGCAGTCTGGTGGACGCGGATGACGACGGGATCAAAGACGGTTCCGTTGCCGGAATCGATGGCTCGCGACTCATCCTCGACAACGCTGGAATCCTGAATCTCGTCAACCATGTCTTCTGAATTTCTTCCCGTAGAAAGAGTGCGCCAGTGAACCCTGCCGACTACCCCACGGCCTGGGACCACTCTCCCACTAGGCGCGCTTGGGTGGGGCATATGGTCATGAACGTTGTTGGCCTTATTGGTTGGATCGGAGGCTGGGCCGCACTGCTCGGTATCTCGACCTACACGCCCAACTGGGTTGTATGGATCTTCATGCCTTACTTCGTGTACGGCCCCTATCGCGCGTATATCCAGGTGCGCTACTTTCCGGCGGCCCTTCGCATGCGGCGCATCCTTCGAACGTATCCGTGGCAGGTGCTGCGAAACGTTCCAAGTGGATTGACAAAGCATCCAGATGTTCTCGGCAGGCAGTATGGGTGGTTTGAAATCCAGAACCCGGCCCATCCGGGGCAACGGCTACCGCTCGTCTTTTCCCGGCATTTGCGTGTGGAGTGGTGGAGCCGTCGTATCGCGCCTCGTGCCAAGCCTGAGCTGAAGGCGCAGATCGAGGTGGTGTGGTTCGCCGGCGACCCGCGCTTCATCGGTCTCATTGCCGCGCCCACTCTGAACGGCGAGGCGCCCCGCCGCATGCATGTTCTCCAGCAGCAGATGGGCGCGGAAGACGGCCGCAGCTTCGCGGACTGGGGAGCTGCTCCGGAGGACATCGAACGTGGCCGACGTGTCGGTATTCACCCTGCCCAATCCTGATCGGCGCCGGGAAGAGGCACCCTGATGACCGTCCCCAACTTTACGCTTCACGAGTCCGTCAAGGATCCCATCGCTGAAATTTGGTTCGCCGAACCGCCAGGTTTCATGGCACTGCCGATTGACGCCTTGCTGCCCTCGCCCGAATCCCCGGCTGCCGACAAACTGCGCACCGCTGTGGCCCCCTTTCTGGACGCGGCGCCGAACGACGTGCTCCGACAGCAGTTCATCGCCCAATTCGCCGAGGGGCAGCTATTGTTGGGGGCCTTGCGCGAGGTCGGCACCGTCCATTGTTCGATCGGTCTGCACCGCGACGACATAGACGAAACCGGGAGCGGCAATGGCCAATCCTTGCTCTCCCTCTTCACACTTTCCTGGCGAGACACGGCCGTGGCCCCACGCGCCGTCACTGCCGCCCGCGCTGTGACCTCGGCAGAGGGTCACTCCCACATCGAGTACCTCGAACTGCCCTGCGGCCCGGCCACCTTCAGTGAGGCTGTACGCACTGCCTCCGCCGACAGCGGCTTCGCGCAGCTGCCACTCCTCCAGGCCCACGCGCACCTGCCCCACCCGGACTGCAAGCGTCTGGTCGTGCTCACGCTGAGCACGACGGCTGTGGCCCGCCGAGAGCAGTACCGCGCGATCCTCCATCAGTTCGCCGACATGGTCAGCTTCGAAGACCCGCTCGCCCCGACCGAGGGGAAGGGACGTCGATCGTGACCTCCGCGCAGCTTCCCTGGGCGTCGCAACCGGCCATTAAGCACCCACCCACCGGCCGTGCGATCCGGCGCCGGCTTTTGCGCCAGGGGGTACTTCTCCTGGTGATGTGGCCCGCGCTCATCCTGATCCCGCTCCTGGGAGCGGCTTCAGGCAACGAGCGGTTCGTTCCCATCCTCGGCATGGTCATGTGCGTTCTCGCGCCGGTCCTGCTCCCGCTGAACATCTGGTCTGCGGTTTCTGCCCTCCGTATGCATCGAGTGCTCAGCACGCATTCGTGGAGGCGGGTCGAATGTGAGGTGGTCCCGGTCACCCGGCAGGGAAGACGGCTCGTTGAACTCGCGGACCAGATGCCTGGTCGTGAAGTCAAGGTGCCGGCCGTCCTGCGGATCAATGACGTGCTACTGACGGCCGCGCCGTATAGGCGCTTCGTGAATGCGCGGCTTACCCAGTTGTGGTGCGCGGGGCATCCGCACCAGGGTGGCGTGGCTGCCGAGCCGGAAGGTGCGCGTCCGTTCCGCCTTGTCCGATACAAGGGGCTCGTATCGGAGAGGGGAGCGGGCGTTGGCTGACGGCGTCGCCGGTGATTGGTAGCTCTGTGCCGCTACGGGGGTGCCGTGTCGTCTTGCTTTCTCGGTGTCTCGGTCGCCAGCCGGTGGCCCAAAGTCTCCAATTGGTCAGGCGTGGCCCACGCCCGGGAGTGTTTTTATGCCTTGTATCAGGGCGTGGAGGCAGCCGAGGGTTGTTGTCACCATGACGTCCGGTTCATCGCTCTCGCGGAGACGGATCGTTCTCGCAGGCGTCGCGGCCAGGTACACGCAGTTGGCCGCCTCGGCGCTGTACGTGGACTTCTGCCACGCGAGTTCATGCATGGAGGGCTCCTCAGAGGTCTCGGGCGATGCGCTGGATGAGGTCGAGGGACTTTGGTTCAGGGAGGGCTCGCGATTCCATGCGGTCCAGTACAGAGCGATAGCGGTTCAACTGGGCTTCTGCGTCGAGGTATTCACAGCCGTGGTCGGTGTCCAGGATGACGGTGTCGAGCTGTGGAACGGGCCCGACAGCGCAGGTGATGGGTTGGCCCGACGCCGGGAAACCGGCCTCTCCGAAAGGGATCACCAGGATGGTGATGGTGGGCTGATCGCTCATTTCCAGCAGGTGGATGAGTTGGGCTCGGGTGATGTCCGGGCCACCGAAGCCCATGCGCAGCGCTGCCTCGTGCACGATGGCCATGTACGGGGTTGGAATTCCCTCGAAGAGGACGGCCTGACGCTTTACGCGATGTGAGACGCGGTGTTCGATCTCGTACGGCCTCAGAGGTGGAACGGCTTCTCGCATCATCGCGCGGGCGTGCTCTGTGGTCTGCAGTAGCCCGGGCATGTGGATGGTGACGGCCACGCGGAGTGCGGTGGCGTGGTGCTCCAGTTCGGCCAGGTCCAGCAGGTCGGATGGGAGCGTGTCCTGATACTCCGCCCACCAGCCATGCTTGCGGCCGCCTGTCATCGCGGCGAGGGCGTCGACGTACTCATCGTCGGCGCAGCTGTAGTTGCGCGCCAGTGTGCGTACCCGGTCGGCGCTCACTGCGTACCGTCCGGCTTCGATGTTGCTGATCCGCGCCTGAGGGCCGCCCAGGAGTGTGGCGGCCGCGGTCGACGTGAGTCCCGCGCGCTCGCGGAGTTTACGCAGCTCGGCGCCAAGTCGCTGCTGGCGCAGGGTCACAGTTGGATTGGGCGGCATGGCGAGGTGCTTCTCTCCGTGAGGCAGGCCATAGGCGTCACCCACACGAGTGGGATTGGTAGATCTTCGTCCAATTTATGGAAGACCTTACATTTTCTTGGCTACGTTGTGAGTGGCAAACCACTCAACTGCCCACGCCCATAAGCCGGAAGCGCACCAATCCAGGCATTGCCGCCGCATGGCGCTGACGTTGAGCGAGCCCAAGTCCCCTTCCCTCCCGGAGGTATTCATGGTCACCGTAGCCGCGCCCGACACCTGGGTGTACGCCCTTCGCCTGCCCCATGACCCCCGCGCCGCACGCGTCGCCCGTATGACCGTGCGGGCTGCGCTCAATGGGCACGGCATGCGTGAAGTGCTCGACGTGGTCGAGTTGTTGACGTCGGAGTTGGTCACCAATGCCTACCAGTACGCGAAGGGGCCCGCGTCTCTGCGGCTGGCGGGGCTCGGTGGTGGGCGGGTGCGGGTGGGCGTGTGGGATGCGAACCCGTACGTTCCGGCGCCCTTTGACGAGCCTCCGGGTGGCCGGCCGCGGCCCGCTCCGGTGGATGCTGTCAACGGGCGCGGGCTGCTTCTCGTGCGGGCGTGGGCGGATCTGTGGGGTGGGGACGCGCTTGGGCGGGGTGCCGGGAAGCTGCTGTGGTTCGAGGTCGGCGGGTCCGGGGCTGGGCAGGCCAAGTCCGCGTGAGTGGGGTTCTCGGCGAGCTGCCGTAGGGGGGTTCAGCCTCGCCAAGGCTCAGGTTCAGACACCTCATGGCGTTCGGGCGTCAAGTGGGCTGTTCCGCGAGCGGTCTTGGGAGTCTCATGAGCGAGGCCGCCGGTCGCAGGGGCGGATTCCTCCTGTCAGCGGGTGGAGATGATCCACCTGTCGGCGGCGCTCGAGAGAGGCGATAGCAGGAATGTGGCCACGGGCTGATGGCATGCGGTCGATGGAGCTCGGCACTCCGGACGGGATGCGGGCAGAGCTGAACTCCTTGGTGCTGGCTGGGAAGAAGACCGCCACCACCGGCTTGCTGGAGGACTACGCGAAGGAGACTGAAGGCCTGGAATACCTTGGCGAACGGCTGGCGCTGTTGGACAGCCAGGGGCATTCCATCGCCGTCATTGAGATCACCGGTGTGGAGGTGAAGCCCTTCAGCGCGGTGACCTGGGAGCATGCCCAAGCCGAGGGGGAGGGCGATGCCTCACTGGAGGAGTGGCGCGACGGGCACCGCCGCTATTGGAATCGCTTGGGCACCCCGGTTGAGGACCGCACTCCCGTGGTCTGCCTGGCCTTCCGGCTCATGTAGGGGGACTGGACAGTGTGGCTCTTGTACGTCACCGAGGGCCGCGAGGGTGACCCGGGCGCGCTCGACCGCGACGCGGACATCTTCTGGGTGGACGCCGGTGACCCGCCGTCGGCGGACATTCCGGAGGCGATCACGCCGGAGATCCTGGCGCAGTTGGCGTACGCCGAGACTCGTGTGCCGCTGGAGAAATCCGGTCGACAGCAAGCCCACCACGCACTCTGATGGCCCCACCGTCCGCCGCACCGAGCGGGCCGACCCCAGGAGCGTTTCTTTGGCAACCGGGAGTATCGCGGATACCCGCCCCTCGATCGATATCGCACTGGTCAGGCGCCTGGTCGATACGCAGTTTCCGCAGTGGGCGGGGCTCCCGCTGGAGCTGCTTGAACCGGCCGGCTCGGACCATGTGATCCATCGGCTGGGGGAGGAGTTGTCCGTCCGGTTGCCCGGTCATGGCGGGGCAACCGGGCAGGCGAGGAAGGAGTCCGGGTGGTTGCCCCGGCTCGCCCCGCATCTGCCCCTGGCCGTCCCGGTGCCGGTGGCCGTCGGGGAACCGGACTTCGGCTATCCGTGGCCGTGGGCGGTGTCCCGCTGGTTGGACGGCGAGGTGGCGACCGTCGAGGCGCTGGCCGACTCGTCCCGGGCCGCCGTCGAACTGGCCGACTTCCTGAGCGCCTTGCAGCGGTTCGCGCCCGGAGACGCCCATGACGACCCGGACCTCACCGTCCGGTCGTTGGCCGACCGGGACCGCGCGACACGGGCCGCCATCGCGGAGGTCGGTGGCACGTTCGACGCCGCGGCCATGACCGAGTTGTGGGACGCGGCCCTGAGCGCCCCCGGATGGGAACGCCCTCCGGTCTGGTTCCACGGCGACTTCCACACCGGCAACCTGCTCACCGTTGACGGCCGGCTCAGTGCGGTCATCGACTTCGGAGAGCTCGGCGTCGGCGACCCGGCCTGCGATCTGACCATCGCCTTCACCTTGATGTCGGCCGGACCCCGCGCCGCCTTCCGGGCCGCGCTCGGCGTCGACGACGCCACCTGGATCCGGGGCCGTGGCTGGGCCCTGGCCACCGGCCTGAACGCCCACGTCTCGTACGCCGCTGTCGACCCCCGGGTCGCCGCGCAGACCACCCGTCAGATCACCCAGGCCCTGATCGGCTAGGCAGCGGAGCGAACGCGCAGGTTCACGGAGTCCATGAGCCAGGTCGCATGGAATGCGCCCAGAAACCGTACGTCAGCTCTCTGTACCAGACGCGTGCGGCACCCAGAACTGAACGATGCGGGCTGGAACCCGTATGCCAGCTCCTCGGAAGCCGAGTATGCCTACGATGCCGGCGGTGGAGACCTTCCCGACGGTGCTCGATGCTGGTCACGGACGTCCGTCCCGCGCGGCATGACGGGGAAGAAAAGTGCACGTGCGCGCGGACCTCAACGTCGAGCCGGGACACGAGGACCCGCTGGCCCAGCTACTGGCCCAGCTCTTGTTACCGCCGTAGAGGGGACGCCCGCGCGCCGAACGCGCCCAGTCCGACCTCCCGGGGAGTCGTCGGGGTACAAGTGAACAGTGAGGCAGAAGGGCTTCATGCTTTCGTCTACAGCTTGTAGTCGGTTGCCGCTCCTCAGCGTCTGTTCTTGAAGGAGTCTTCCGTGGGCCCCACTCTCATCAACGGGCTTCCGGCCCATGTGTTGCTCGTGCACTTCGTGATCGTGCTCGTGCCGCTCGTCGCGCTGGTGCTGGTGGTCGCCACGTTGTGGACCACGTGGATCCGCAGGCTGGGCGTGGTGCTGCCCCTCTCCGCCCTGGTCACCCTGATCAGCGTGCCGATCACGACCCATGCCGGCGAGTGGCTGGAGAAACGCATCCCCAGCGGCCCTCTGGTCCGCACGCACACGGACCGTGGGGACAGCCTGCTGCCCTGGGTGGCGGCGCTGTTCGTCGTCGCCGTGGCGGTGTGGTGGTTCGGCCGCAGAGCCATGGCTCACCCGTCGGCGAGCATGCACAGGCACACGCGTGCGGGGATGAGCGGGGCTGTTCCTCTGGGCATGCCGGTGCGCGTGGCCGCGATCGTGCTGTCCGTGGTCGTCGCCGCGGGTTGCGTCGTGCAGGTCTACCGGATCGGTGACTCGGGTGCGAAGGCGGCCTGGCACAACGGGTTTTCGGCCACGCCGGTCAGCGGCAAGGGCAACTGACCCGGTACGCGTGCCCCGGCGTCGGAGTTGCGTGCCGGCGCGGGCACGGCCACCACGGCGGCCGTCTGGGACAGTGCGCGACAGGCCCCTGGATGCCGTCTGACTCTGCCCGCCTCGTCCGGTGATCGGATCCCACGGTCGGATCAGCGAAGTGGCCGGAAGCATCTTTCGGGATGAGCGGCAGCGCCGTAGCGCATCGCGGCGCCGATACCGACCCCGAACAGCCGCATCGGGCGGAGGGGATCCGCCGTGAGGCGGGCTTCGTCTCCGAAGGCCACAGCCGGGCCCGCGGATGCTCCGGGTCGTCCCAGAAGTTGTCCCCGAAGTCGTCCCGAACAGGCCACGGACTTCCTCGATGTACCACCACAGCAGCTCGTGGGACGTGCCAAGGATCTCCGGCATCCCCGACCTCACCAAGCCACCCCCCACCAGAGTGAGAGCAACGTTCCCTTCCGGTCACCCACAGGCACAGCACGGAAACGCGCCCTCCCTACCTTCGGGACTCATCCCCAAGTACGAGACCTGAGCACCGGAGATCCGTGGAGGCGTCATGACAGCCCCAACCCCACCCCCAGCCCCAAGTCCAGGCCCCCGGCCCACCGCCGCCACCGTGCCCACCGCCCCCGCACCGACGACAGCCGAAGGCCACTGGATCGACGACTGGGATCCCGAGGACGAGACCTTCTGGGAAGAGACCGGGCAGAAGGTCGCCCGCCGCAACCTCTTCTTCTCCGTGCTGTCCGAGCACATCGGGTTCTCGATCTGGACCCTGTGGTCGGTGATGGTGCTCTTCATGGGGCCGGAGTACGGGCTCACCCCGGCCGACAAGTTCTTCATCGTGTCGATGGCGACGCTGGTCGGCGCGATCGTGCGCGTCCCCTACACCTTCGCCGTCGCCCGTTTCGGCGGCCGGAACTGGACGATCATCGCCGCGAGCATGCTGCTGGTGCCGACCATCGCCGCGTTCGTCGTGATGGAGCCGGGCACGTCGTTCGGGACCTTCCTGGTCTGCGCGATGCTCGCGGGCGTCGGCGGCGGCAACTTCGCCTCGTCCATGACGAACATCAACTCGTTCTTCCCGCTGCGGAAGAAGGGCTGGGCCCTCGGGCTCAACGCGGGCGGCGGCAACATCGGCGTGCCGGTGGTGCAGCTCGTGGGGCTCGCGGTCATCGGGGCGAGTGGCGGGCCGAGGGTGCTGCTCGGCATCTACATCCCGCTCATCGTCATCGCCACCGTCCTCGGCGCCCGCTACATGGACAACATCTCGTCCGTGAGGAACGACACCGGCGCCGCCAAGGAAGCCATACGCGACCCGCACACCTGGATCATGTCCTTCCTCTACATCGGGACATTCGGGTCCTTCATCGGATACAGCTTCGCGTTCGGTCTGGTGCTCCAGACACAGTTCGGGCGTACGCCGCTGGAGTCCGCGTACGTCACCTTCATCGGGCCGCTGCTCGGCTCGCTGATCCGGCCCGTGGGCGGCAGGCTCGCCGACCGCTACGGCGGCGCGAAGATCACCCTGTGGAACTTCGTCGGGATGGCCGCGGCGACCGCGGTCATCGTCGTCGCCTCCATGCAGGAGTCGCTGGCGCTGTTCACCACCGCGTTCATCGTGCTGTTCGTGCTGACGGGCCTCGGCAACGGGTCCACGTACAAGATGATCCCCGGCATCTTCCAGGCCAAGGCCCTGGCCAAGGGGCTGAGCGGAGAGGGAGCGGCCGCCTACGGGCGTCGGCTCTCCGGTGCCTCCATGGGGCTCATCGGCGCGGTGGGCGCGCTCGGCGGGCTGGGTATCAACCTCGCCTTCCGGCAGTCCTTCCTGAGCGTGGGTTCCGGCACCGGCGCCTTCGTGGCCTTCCTCGCCTTCTACACGCTCTGCTTCGTGGTCACCTGGGCCGTATACCTTCGCCGCCCGGCCACCGCCGCGGAGGCTTCCGTACCGGCCAAGGAGGAGAAGCTCCAGCTCAGCCATGCCGAGGTGTGACGTAACACCGGCGACACGCGGCTGATCCGGGCCTGTCACGGGGCGTTGGCAGGCTCGGTCAGCCGTAAGGCGAGCCAGTTACGGCCAGCCCTGAGTGCACGACGACTCGAGTGCAAGACGAGAGCCGGGACGACAGCCATGTACGACGAACAACCGCGGCCGGAAGCCCCGTCGCACGGCCCCCTCGCAGGCTTCACCGTGGGCGTGACGGCCGCCCGCCGGGCCGACGAGCTCAGGACGCTGCTTCAGCGGCGCGGCGCCTCCGTCGTCCACGCGGCCGCCCTGCGGATCGTGCAGCTCGCCGACGACAGTGAACTGCTCACCGCCACCAAGGAGTTGATCGACCAGGCACCGGACGTGGTGGTGGCCACGACCGCCATCGGCTTCCGGGGCTGGGTCGAGGCCGCCGACGGCTGGGGGATGGGCGAGGACCTGCTCGCGCGGCTGCGCGGCGTCGAACTGCTCGCCCGCGGCCCCAAGGTCAAGGGTGCGATACGGGCCCAGGGGCTGACCGAGTACTGGTCGCCCTCCTCCGAATCCATGGCCGAGGTACTCGACCGGCTGCTGGAGGAGGGCGTCGAGGGCCGCCGTATCGCCATCCAGCTGCACGGCGAACCGGTACCCGGGTTCGTGGAGTCGCTGCGGGCCGCCGGAGCCGATGTCGTCGTCGTCCCCGTCTACCGGTGGATGCCGCCCGAGGACATCGCGCCCCTCGACCGGCTCCTCGATGTGGCCGTCACCCGCGGCCTGGACGCGATCACCTTCACCAGCGCGCCCGCCGCCGCGTCCCTGCTGTCCCGGGCGGAGCTCCGCGGCCTGCTGCCCGACCTGCTCGCCGCCCTCCACCGCGATGTACTGCCCGTCTGCGTCGGCCCGGTCACCGCGCTGCCGCTGCAGGCCCACGGCATCGACACGGTCCAGCCGGAGCGCTTCCGGCTCGGCCCCCTCGTACAGGTGCTGTGCCAGGAACTCCCCGGCCGGGCCCGTACGTTGCCCATCGCCGGCCACCGGGTCGAGATCCGCGGGCACGCCGTGGTGGTCGACGGCACGCTGCGGCCCGTACCGCCCGCCGGGATGTCACTGCTGCGCGCCCTGTCGCGTCGGCCCGGCTGGGTGGTGGCCCGGGCCGAACTGCTGCGCGCGCTGCCGGGCGCCGGACGGGACGAGCACGCCGTCGAGACGGCGATGGCCCGGCTGCGTACGGCGCTCGGCACGCCCAAGCTCATCCAGACGGTCGTCAAGCGCGGCTACCGGCTCGCACTCGACCCGGCCGCGGACTCCAAGTACGCCGACGTGTGAGGGCCTCGGTACAGCATCAGGGCACGCGCGAGGCAGGCCAGCGCGAGCGTCGACAGCAGCGCTCGTACGATGTTCCACGCCACCCACGGGTCCTCGAACTCCTCGCGTACGGCGGCCGGATCGGCGATCCGCGCGGGGTCGCCGGCGTCGACGATCTCGTTGTTGAGCGGGATGTTCACGGTGACGGTGAGGAGGAAGGCGAGCGCGACGGCGGCGAAGCCCGCGAACACCCACCACCGGTACGGCGACCTGCGTGACTGCCAGGCGGCGATCGCCGCGAGGAGCGGCGCGCCCAGGAAACTCAGGAAGAACACCGGGTTCTGGATCTGGTCGTTGATGTTCTGCATGACCTCGATGAAGACGCGGTCGTCGCTGCGGGAGAGCGACGGCATGATGTTGCAGGCGAAAATGTAGAAGACCCCGGCGAACAGGCCCATCGCGACCGTGGCCGCAACCAGTACACCTCCGGCGCTCCCGCGCCGCCCCGTGCTGTTGTCTGTCATGTCCCTCAGTCAACCGGCGCCACGGCACGGGCGACATGGCCGAGCCGCGCGGCCCCATAAGCGGACGTCCAGGGCGCAGACGGTACAAGGTCTTCCGGCCGGGCGTGCGGACATGCACTGTGGGGGTATCTACTCCCCAAGGCAGTCCCCAAGGCAGTCCCCAAGGCAGTCCCGAGAATGGTCTTGAGGAGTCCCCAAGGCAATCCCAAAGGCTCATGGCGGTAACCCCTAGGCGGTGACAGGCACATGGCATCGGGCATGGCCACGGCCTCGTACGAGCTGCGGTTCGACTCCGGGCGGATCTGCCTGGACCTCCTGGCGACCACCCACCCCGAGGAACGGCTCGACTCGGTGGACCGGCTGCGCGCCTGGATCGCCCGCTCCGGGCTGGTCCCCGCGGGCACGCCCCTGGCGGGCGCCGACTCCTCGTGGCTCGTCGGCTTCCGTGAACTGCGTGGACACATCGACCGGTTGGTGCGCGGCGAGCTCGCCACCCGGCCCGCCGACGCGGCCCTCGCCCGCGTCAACGCGGTCGCGCTCGGCACCCCGCCCGCGCCCTGGGCCGTACGCGCGGACGACGGTTCGCTGCGCCCCCGGCTGCACGCGCCGCCCGGCCATGCCGAGTTGCTCTCCCTGGTCGCCCGGGACGCACTCGAACTCCTCACGGACCCGGCGGCGAGGGCGAGCCTGCGCCAGTGCGAGGGCGACACCTGTCCGATCGTCTATCTCGACACCTCCCGGGGCCGGCGCAGACGTTGGTGTTCCAGCGAGGTGTGCGGCAACCGGGAGCGTGTGGCCCGGCACCGCCGACGGGCGGCACTCGCCCGCGCGTGAACCTCCGAGAGCAGCCGGCGATGGCCAAAAACGAACGCTGACGGTGATCAAGGAATCGCAGGGCGTGAACAGGAGATTTTCTTCACATCCTGCTCAAGAATTATGTGCGACCCCTTTGAACACGCGCGTACCCATATCCGTACCCCGGGGTGAGCGACCGACTGGGAGACCCCGGTCGAATCGGGGACACCGGAGGTAGGCGTGCGCAAGGATTCCGCCGTGGCTGATGAACGCCCGCCAAGGGCACGACATCGCGCGTCTCAGTCCTCTGAGCCTGACGAGGAGCTGATGCGTGCGCTCTATCGAGAACACGCGGGACCCCTGCTTGCCTATGTGCTGCGGCTGGTCGCGGGCGACCGGCAACGTGCCGAGGACGTCGTACAGGAAACACTCATCCGTGCCTGGAAGAATGCCGGGCAGCTCAATCGGGCAACCGGTTCGGTACGACCCTGGCTGGTGACGGTGGCACGGCGCATCGTCATCGACGGACACCGCAGTCGGCAGGCCCGGCCGCAGGAGGTGGACCCGTCACCGCTGGAGGTCATCCCCGCGGAGGACGAGATCGACAAGGCGTTGTGGCTGATGACACTGTCGGACGCGCTGGACGACCTGACCCCTGCTCACAGGGAAGTCTTGGTCGAAACGTACTTTAAGGGGCGTACGGTCAATGAGGCGGCCGAGACGCTCGGCATCCCCAGTGGCACCGTGCGCTCTCGGGTGTTCTACGCCCTTCGCTCGATGAAGCTGGCGCTGGAGGAGCGGGGGGTGACGGCATGAGTACATACGGGGGATACGGAACGGGTGGGCCGGGAGCCATGCAGGGTTCACGGGGACAGCAGAACCCCGGTGACATTCACGAGACCGTCGGCGCCTACGCCCTCGGCATTCTCGACGACGCCGAGGCAACCGCTTTCGAAGGTCATCTCGCCAGCTGCGAGTGGTGCGCCCAGCAGCTCGACGAGCTCGCCGGGATGGAGCCGATGCTCGCCGCGCTCGCGGATCTGCCCGCCTCGCAGGGCAGCCCGGCGATCGGCGAGTCGCTGGCCGCACGCCCGAGCTCACAGCTCTCGGTGCGGCTGGTCGACGAGGTGTCCGACCGGCGCGCCAAGAAGCGCCGGCAGAGCTTCTACATGGTGGCGGCCGCAGCCGCGCTGATCATCGCGGGACCGCTGGCCGTGATCGCGGTCAACGGCGGCAGTGACGGCACCAAGGCCCCGGTGGCGCAGCCCGCCAGTACCGCCAAGGAAGCCTTCGACGACATCACCGACAAGGTCACGGCCACGGACGCGAGCACCAAGGTCACCGCCGTGGTCGCCATGGAGTCCAAGCCCTGGGGCACCCACGCCGTCCTGGAGCTCAAGAACGTCGCGGGCCCGGAGAAGTGCTCCCTGATCGCGGTCGGGAAGAACGGCGAACGCGAGACGGTCACCTCCTGGTCGGTTCCGGAGTGGGGTTACGGCCTCCCCAGTGCCAAGACGGACCAGGCCAAGTCCCCGCTCTACGTGAACGGCGGCGCGGCCTTCACCCCCAACGAGATCGACCACTTCGAGGTCATGACCTTCGACGGGAAGCAGCTCGTGGAAGTGGACGCCTAACTCGTGTAACTCGTCGAAACAGTCAATAAATGCTCATGGAAGCGGACGCATAAAGGGACGCGTGAGCGAACCTGGAGCGCGCGCGTAGCCCTGAGGGCCCCCCTTCGCGTACGGTTGACGGCTGCCCAGCACGTCAGAAGGGGGCCCGGTGGCCGCTCAGGCTCAGCAGGAAACCGCGCTCGGTTCGGTCCACGATTCCGCACGGAAAAACTCCCTCAGGGACGACTCCGTACGGGACCGTGAGATCAGCGTCGAACAGGAACATCTCGACCGGGTCTACCGGCGCCTCGAGGAGAAGATCCACGAGGCGGAGTTCCTCATGAACGACGCCGCCAAGCGCGGTCAGGTCGGGACACCGGGGGCGCTCGCCGAGCGCGACGCCCAGGTGTTCCGGGCGGGAATTCACCTCAACCGCCTGAACAACGAGTTCGAAGACTTCCTCTTCGGCCGGATCGACCTACTCCTGGGGAAGGACGGCACGAAGGGTCCGGACGGCGCGTACACGGCGGTGGAACCCGCCGAGGGCGCCGTGCGTGACAACAACACCGCCGACATCGCGGAGACGCTGCACATCGGCCGTATCGGTGTCCTGGACACGGACTACGCGCCGCTGGTCATCGACTGGCGGGCGCCCGCCGCGGCCCCGTTCTACCGTTCGACCCCGGTCGAACCGGGCCGGGTGGTGCGGCGCCGGGTCATCCGCTCCAAGGGCCGCAAGGTCCTCGGCGTCGAGGACGACCTCATGCGCCCGGAGCTCAAGGCCACCCTCGACGGCCACGAACTCCCGGTGATCGGTGACGGCGCCCTGATGGCCGCCCTCGGCCAGGCCCGCAGCCACACCATGCGGGACATCGTGTCGTCCATCCAGGCCGAGCAGGACATGGTGATCCGCGCCCCCGCCGCCTCGGTGACGTATGTCGAGGGCGGCCCGGGCACCGGCAAGACCGCCGTGGCCCTGCACCGCGCCGCCTATCTCCTCTACCAGGACCGCCGCCGTTACGCGGGCGGCATCCTGATCGTCTCCCCGACCCCTCTGCTGGTCGCCTACACCGAGGGCGTCCTGCCCTCCCTCGGCGAGGAGGGCCAGGTCGCCATCCGCGCCATCGGCTCCCTCGTCGACGGTGCGGAGGCCACCCTGTACGACTCCCCGGCGGTGGCTCGCGCCAAGGGGTCGTACCGGATGCTCAAGGTGCTGCGGAAGGCGGCACGCGGGGCGCTGGAGGCGCCTTCGGGGTTCTCCGGCGGTGGCGCAGGCCGGTCGTCCAACGGCGGCCGGTCCGCCGCGGGAGCCGCGGACCAGCAGCTCTCCTTCGGCGGAGACTTCGGTGGGAACTCCGGCGGAGACTTCGGCGAGGATTCCGACGACGACGGGGACGCCCGCCCGCAGGCCCCCACCGGTCCCCTCACCCGGCTCCGCGTCGTCGCTTTCGGGCGCCGTCTGGAGCTGGAGGCCCCCGAGCTGGAGCGGATCCGCAACAACGCGCTGAGCGGTACGGCGCCCGTGAACCTGTTGCGGCCGCGGGCCCGCAAACTGCTGCTCGACGCGCTGTGGGCACGTTCGGGGGCCGGTACGCGGCACTCGGACCCGGAGCTGGCGGCCGAGCTGCGCTCGTCGTTCGACGAGGACGTCACGTCCGAGGACAGCTTCATCGAGTTCCTGGACGTGTGGTGGCCGGAGCTGACCCCGCGGGGCGTCCTTGCCGCCATGGCGGACGAGCGGCGTCTTGGACGGTGGGCGCGGCGGATCCTCAATCCGGGTGAAGTGCGGCGGGTGGCGCGTTCCCTCAAGCGGGACGGGCTCTCCGTGCACGACGTGGCCATGCTCGACGAGCTGACCGCCATCCTCGGCAGCCCCGCCCGCCCCAAGAAGCGGCGCGACCTGGACCCGCTCGACCAGCTCACCGGTCTCGAAGAGCTCATGCCCACGCGCGAGGAGACGCAGTGGGAGCGCGCCGAGCGGCTGGCGCAGGAGCGGACCGAGTACGCGCACGTCATCGTCGACGAGGCGCAGGACCTCACGCCCATGCAGTGGCGGATGGTCGGGCGCCGGGGCCGGCACGCCACCTGGACCGTGGTGGGCGATCCCGCCCAGTCCTCGTGGTCCGACCCCGAAGAGGCCGCCGAGGCCCGGGACGAGGCCCTGGGCACCCGCCCCCGGCGCCGTTTCACCCTCAGCGTCAACTACCGCAACCCGGCCGAGATCGCCGAACTGGCCGCCAAGATCCTGGCCCTCGCCATGCCGGGGTCGGTATCCCCGTCCGCCGTACGGTCCACGGGCGTCGAGCCCCGTTTCGTGGCAACGAACAATGGACACGGCGTGACAACGAACAAGGGACACAGCGCGGTCGTACGGGACTCACTCGCGCAGACCGTACGAGCGGAGGCCGCCGGCCTCCTGGACCGCGTGGACGGCACTGTAGGCGTCGTCGTCGCCATGAACCGGCGTGAGGAGGCCGCCCGCTGGCTCAAGGGGCTGGGCGACCGTGTGGTGGCGCTGGGCAGCCTGGAGGCGAAGGGCCTGGAGTACGACGCGACGGTCGTCGTCTCGCCCGCGGAGATCGCCGACGAATCACCGGCCGGCCTGCGCGTGCTGTACGTCGCCCTGACCCGGGCGACCCAGCAGCTGACCATCGTCTCGGCGGACCGGGACGAGCCGGACGGGAACGGGGTGCCTGACCTCTTGCGGGACTGACGCCCCCGGCAACGCCGAGAGGCCCAGGTCACCTTGCGGTGACCTGGGCCTCTCGTTCGTTCAGCGACACCGACCCGCCATGCTCGCCTCGCGGCAAGAGGTCGCTCGTAGCGACGAAGGTTGGGCCCGGGGGCTTGGATCGGGCCGGTGTCACGTCAAAGGTAACAAACGATCCCCGCAAGGCAATTCCCGTCCCGAAAGTTCATTTCCGCGGCGCGGGTTCCGGCGCGGGTTCCGGCACGGTTCCGGCACGGGTTCCCGCCGGGCGCCCCGCACGTCGTCGCCTACACTCTCGTATGGTGGAATTGGTTTTCCGAAAGTCTCACCGTCTGCGAACAAAACGTTCGCAACCCGGGGCGGCTACCACGTACTCAGGGGTAGGTGCGACGATCGGACGGCATACCCGCGAGACAGCGCGACCCAGCAGTACACGGTGAAAGCAGAGGAAGTCGGCCATGGCAACGGCGCCCAGCGTCTCCTACTCGATTACGGTCCGCCTGGAGGTGCCCGCGAGCGGAACGGCGGTCTCCCAGATCACCACGGCCGTAGAGTCCCACGGAGGCTCGGTGACCGGCCTCGACGTGACCGCATCCGGCCACGAGAAGCTCCGGATCGACGTCACCATCGCGGCGACCTCCACGGCGCACGCCGACGAGATCGTCAAGCAGCTGCGTGGCATCGACGACGTGACGCTCGGCAAGGTGTCCGACCGAACGTTCCTCATGCACCTCGGCGGCAAGATCGAGATGCAGTCCAAGCACCCGATCCGCAACCGCGACGACCTCTCGATGATCTACACGCCGGGCGTGGCCCGCGTCTGCATGGCGATCGCCGAGAACCCCGAGGACGCCCGCCGGCTGACCATCAAGCGCAACTCCGTCGCGGTCGTGACGGACGGATCGGCCGTGCTCGGGCTCGGCAACATCGGCCCGATGGCCGCCCTCCCGGTGATGGAGGGCAAGGCGGCGCTCTTCAAGCGCTTCGCCGGTATCGACGCCTGGCCGCTGTGCCTGGACACCCAGGACACCGACGCGATCGTCGAGATCGTGAAGGCCATCGCCCCCGGCTTCGCGGGGATCAACCTGGAGGACATCTCGGCGCCCCGCTGCTTCGAGATCGAGGCCCGGCTGCGCGAGGCCCTCGACATCCCCGTCTTCCACGACGACCAGCACGGCACCGCGATCGTCGTCCTCGCCGCCCTCACGAACGCCCTGCGGGTCGCAAGCAAGGCGATCGGCGACATCCGCGTCGTCATGTCCGGTGCGGGCGCGGCCGGTACGGCCATCCTCAAGCTGCTCCTTGCCGCGGGCGTCAAGAACGCTGTCGTCGCCGACATCCACGGCGTCGTGCACGCGGACCGTACGGACCTCGTGGACGCCGCCGCCGATTCGCCGCTGCGATGGATCGCCGACAACACCAACCCCGAGGGCCTCAAGGGCACGTTGAAGGAGGCCGTGCGCGGCGCCGACGTGTTCATCGGCGTCTCGGCCCCGAACGTCATTGACGGCGACGACGTGGCCGCGATGGCCGACCAGGCCATCGTGTTCGCGCTCGCGAACCCCGACCCGGAGGTCGACCCGGCGATCGCCCGCCAGACGGCGGCAGTTGTCGCCACCGGCCGCTCGGACTTCCCCAACCAGATCAACAACGTCCTGGTCTTCCCGGGCGTCTTCCGTGGCCTCCTGGACGCCCAGTCGCGTACCGTCAACACGGAGATGATGCTGGCCGCCGCGACCGCCCTCGCGGACGTGGTGACCGAGGACGAGCTCAACCCGAACTACATCATCCCGAGCGTCTTCAACGACAAGGTCGCGGGCGCGGTCGCCGGAGCGGTGCGGGACGCCGCCAAGGCGGCCGGGGTGACGGAGCAGGGCAGCAAACCGGCGTGAGCGGGGCGCACAACCGCGTGAGCGGGGCCCTGCGGCCGCTGTGACGTTGTGACGGGCACCACGACCGCCACAGCTCCGGCGCGTCGTGGAAGGCGGGGCCTGTGACCACCTTTATGGTGGCGGCCAGGCTCACGCCTTGTTCACGCCTTGCACAGGCCTTTTCGTGTGACCCCCAAGGGTGTTCCTGTGACTCCCCAGGGGTGCCGGATTGGCTTTCCCGCCGCAGGTGGGGGCAGGATGCGTCTTCGGGCGCGAGGGTCTGGCGACGGACCCGGGTCCGGGGACCGACCGAGGACCCTGGCAGCATCGGCTTCACTGTGCCCGGTATGCGGCTCCGCCGCGTGGCACGCCTCAACAGCAAGAAGAACACGGGAGTAACGACATGAACCGCAGTGAGCTGGTGGCCGCGCTGGCCGACCGCGCCGAGGTGACTCGCAAGGACGCCGACGCCGTTCTGGCCGCCCTCGCCGAGACCGTCGGCGAGATCGTCGCCAAGGGCGACGAGAAGGTCACCATCCCCGGCTTCCTGACCTTCGAGCGCACCCTGCGTGCCGCGCGCACCGCGCGCAACCCGCAGACCGGTGAGCCCATCGACATCCCGGAGGGCTACAGCGTGAAGGTCTCCGCGGGCTCGAAGCTCAAGGAAGCCGCCAAGGGCAAGTAAGGCCTACGCCGCCCGCGTCAGGGGCGGCGCTCGGCAAGAGCAGTACGCCAATGGGGCGGCCCCCTTCACCGGGTGGCCGCCCCATCGTCGTACGTACGACTGCTTCTGTTGCTCGATCTCTGTTACTCGATTTGTCAGCGTGTCAGCCTGTCAGCCGAGAGCCTTGCCCGGGAGTTCGACCTTCGCGCCGAGTTCCACCAGCTTCTCCATGAAGTTCTCGTAGCCGCGGTTGATCAGGTCGATGCCGTGCACGCGTGAGGTGCCCTGGGCCGCCAGTGCCGCGATGAGGTACGAGAAGCCGCCGCGGAGGTCGGGGATGACCAGGTCGGCGCCCTGGAGCCGGGTGGGGCCCGAAACGACCGCGGAGTGCAGGAAGTTGCGCTGGCCGAAGCGGCAGTGCGAACCGCCGAGGCACTCGCGGTAGAGCTGGATGTGTGCGCCCATCTGGTTGAGCGCGGAGGTGAAACCGAGGCGGGACTCGTACACCGTCTCGTGGACGATCGAGAGGCCGGTCGCCTGGGTGAGGGCGACGACCAGCGGCTGCTGCCAGTCGGTCTGGAAGCCGGGGTGGACGTCCGTCTCCAGGGCGATCGACTTGAGCTGGCCGCCGGGGTGCCAGAAGCGGATGCCTTCGTCGTCGATCTCGAAGGCGCCGCCGACCTTGCGGTAGGTGTTCAGGAACGTCATCATCGAGCGCTGCTGGGCGCCCCGGACGTAGATGTTGCCTTCGGTCGCCAGCGCCGCGGACGCCCAGGAGGCGGCCTCCAGACGGTCCGGCAGGGCCGCATGGGTGTAGCCGCCGAGCGAGTCCACACCGGTGATGCGGATCGTCCGGTCGGTGTCCATGGCGATGATCGCGCCCATCTTCTGCAGTACGCAGATGAGGTCCTCGATCTCGGGCTCCACGGCCGCGTTGGCCAGCTCGGTGACGCCCTCCGCCAGCACCGCGGTCAGCAGCACCTGCTCGGTCGCGCCCACCGACGGGTACGGCAGCTGGATCTTCGTGCCGCGCAGCCGCTGCGGGGCCTCCAGGTACTGGCCGTCCGCCCGCTTCTCGATCTTCGCGCCGAACTGCCGCAGCACCTCGAAGTGGAAGTCGATGGGCCGACCGCCGATGTCACAGCCGCCGAGGCCCGGGATGAAGGCATGGCCCAGACGGTGCAGCAGCGGGCCGCAGAAGAGAATCGGGATCCGGGACGAACCCGCGTGCGCGTCGATGTCCGCGACGTTCGCGCTCTCGACGTGCGACGGGTCGAGCACCAGCTCGCCCGGCTCCTCTCCCGGACGGACCGTCACCCCGTGCAGCTGGAGCAGTCCGCGTACGACCCGCACGTCTCTGATGTCGGGGACATTGCGCAGTCGGCTCGGCGCGCTGCCCAGCAGGGCGGCGACCATGGCCTTCGGTACGAGGTTCTTCGCACCGCGGACCCGGATCTCGCCTTCGAGCGGGGTTCCGCCGTGGACAAGCAGTACGTCGTCAGAGCCGTTGACGGTCATGTATCTCGCGATCCGATGAGTTGGGCAGGAGTGATTCGTCGGCAGGCAAGTCGTTGCAGGAGCCGGAGAGTAAGGGTAATGGCCGTCTACCCCCCTTCAGTAAGCCCAAGGGCCACTCAGCTCCGTCATAGCTTTGCCACAACACGAACCGTTCGTAATCGGGCACACGGGGTCACCGGCACCGGCGTACGCGGGGGGCGCTTGTCTGCGCCCTGAACTGCATTCACACAGGTACCCGCATTGGCTCCCCGCTCACGGGGAAGATGCGGGATCATGTCTCGCATGACCGAGGTGTCCTCGCTCACAGGGCGGCTGCTCGTGGCTACGCCGGCCCTGGCGGACCCGAACTTCGACCGCGCGGTGGTGCTTCTCCTCGACCACGACGAGAAGGGCTCGCTCGGCGTCGTCCTCAACCGTCCGACCCCCGTGGAGGTCGGCGACATCCTGGCGGGCTGGGCGGACCTGGCGGGCGAACCCGGCGTCGTCTTCCAGGGCGGCCCGGTCTCGTTGGACTCGGCGCTCGGCGTCGCGGTCATCCCCGGCGGCGCGTCCGGCGAGCGCATCCCGCTCGGCTGGCGCCGTGTGCACGGCGCGATCGGCCTCGTCGACCTGGAGGCCCCGCCGGAACTCCTCGCCGCCGCCCTCGGTTCGCTCCGTATCTTCGCCGGGTACGCGGGCTGGGGCCCGGGCCAGCTGGAGGCGGAACTGACCGAGGGCGCCTGGTACGTCGTCGAGTCGGAACCCGGAGACGTCTCCTCCCCGTCCCCCGAACGGCTCTGGCGCGAGGTCCTGCGCCGCCAGCGCAACGAACTGGCGATGGTGGCGACGTATCCGGACGACCCTTCCCTCAACTGACGTCTGTGAGCTTCAGTACTCTTGGTTGTTATGAGCACTCTTGAGCCTGAGACCCAGCCCCAGCGAGGCACTGGGACGGGGACCCTCGTAGAGCCGGCACCGCAGGTGTCGCACGGCGACGGGGACCACGAGCGCTTCGCCCACTATGTCCAGAAGGACAAGATCATGGCGAGCGCCCTGGACGGCACGCCCGTCGTGGCCCTCTGCGGCAAGGTGTGGGTGCCGGGCCGCGACCCGAAGAAGTACCCCGTGTGTCCCATGTGCAAGGAGATCTACGAGTCCATGGGCGCCGGCGGGGGCGACAAGGGCAAGGACGGCGACAAGAAGTAACGCCGCCGGGTTCTTCGGCGCAGTACGCCGCGTAGGTGGACCGAGCACGGCCGCGGCATCCCGGTGCGGGGTGCCGCGGTCTTGTCGTACCCGGGGGTGGGCGTGGAGCTGTCGCAGCGGGCGCGGGAACTGGCGGTGGCGCGGAAGTTCCGCGAGAGCCGGGCGCCGGCCGAGTGGGAGAGGAAGCCTGTTGGCCAGGGGCCTGTCGAGCCGGAAAAGAGGGCCGTCGACGGGTGACCGTTGCACGGAGTGCGTCGCGTGGTCACGAAGTGGTTGAGACCTCTTGTGGGCATGTTCATGTAGTCCATAGCCTCCAGTGTGTTGTGCAGAGCGAAACAGCCATTGCGTATGTTGCAACGCACCCCCACCGGAGGATGCTCCATGAAGCTCTCTGTCCGAACAGCCGTCGCCGTCACCGCTCTTGCGGTCGTTGCCGCCTGCGCCCCCCAGACCTCCGACGACTCCTCCTCCGAGAAGGACGAGAAGTCCGGCACGCTGCGGGTCTGGCTCTTCCAGGAGGTCAACAACGCGCCGAAGCAGAAGGTCGTCGACGCGGCCGTCGACACCTTCGAGAAGGCCCATGAGGGCGCCGACGTACAGATCGAGTACATCCCCGTCGAGACCCGCGCCCAGCGCATCAAGGCCGCCTTCAACGACCCGAACAGCGCCCCGGATCTCATCGAGTACGGCAACACGGACACCGCCGGTTACGTGAAGGACGGCGGACTCGCCGACGTCACCGAGGACTTCGCCGACTGGAGCGAGGCCGAGGACACCGACCCGACGGCCAAGCAGTCCGTGACGGTGGACGGGAAGATCTACGGCGCCCCCTACTTCGTCGGCATTCGCGCCCTTTACTACCGCACCGACATCTTCGAGGAACTCGGCCTCGAAGTCCCGAAGACACAGGCCGAGTTGATCTCCACGGCCAAGGAGATCCGCGACGCGAAGCCGGACCTGTACGGCCTCGCGGTCGGCGGCGCCTACACGTACGGCGCGATGCCGTTCATCTGGTCCAACGGCGGGGAGATCGCGAACGGCAAGGGCGGCTCGTACGCCTCCGCCATCGACAGCGCGGCCGCCCAGAAGGGCATCAAGGCCTACACCTCCCTCTTCGGCGACGACAACTGTCCGGCCGCCAAGTGTGCGGGCATGGGCGGCAACGACACGGTGACGGCCTTCGCGTCGGGCAAGGCGGGCATGGCCATCGGCGGTGACTTCAGTCACGCGGCGGTCGAGGCGGGGGCGGTCAAGGGCAAGTACGCCGTCGTGCCGCTGCCGGGCCTGAAGTCGGGCGAGATAGCACCGGCGTTCGCGGGCGGCAACAACCTCGGCGTGCTGAAGAGCACCTCGCACCGCACGCTCGCCGTCGACCTGATGGAGGAGCTGGCTTCGAAGAAGACCCAGGGTGAGCTGTTCGACGCCATGGGGTTCCTGCCGACGTACACCGATGTGCGGGCCGACGTCGCAGAGAGGGAGCCGTTCGTGAAGCCCTTCGTGCAGACGCTCGCCGCGGGCGCCAAGTTCGTGCCGGCCTCGCCCGCCTGGGCTCAGATCGACGCCTCGCTCGTCCTGCCGACGATGTTCCAGGAGATCGTCAGCGGCAAGAAGGACGTGGCGGCGGCCTCGAAGGACGCGGCGACGAAGATGGACGACGCGTTCAGCTCCGTGGGCTGAGCGGATGACAACGCACGACGCGCTCGCCGAGCGCGGCACAGTGACCAAGGCGCGAACCGCCCGATCCGGGCGACCCGCCCGACCCGGGCGCCATGGCCCCCGCTGGACCCCCTGGCTCTACCTCGCCCCCGCCCTCGTCGTCCTCGGCGGCCTGCTCGTCTACCCCATCTACCAGCTCGGCCTGATCTCCTTCCTGGAGTACACCCAGGCCCAGGTCAGCGGCGGCGAACCGACCACCTTCGAGGGCTTCGGCAACTACGCGACGCTCTTCGCCGACGAACAGTTCTGGCAGGTGCTGCTCGCCACGGTCGTGTTCGCGGCAGCCTGCGTGGTCTCCACGCTGACCGTCGGCTGCGCGCTCGCGGTGCTCCTCACACGGGTACGGGCGGTGCCGAGGCTCGCGCTGATGGTTGCCGCGCTCGGGGCCTGGGCGACCCCGGCCGTCACCGGATCCACTGTCTGGCTGCTTCTCTTCGACCCCGACTTCGGCCCGGTCAACCGGGTGCTGGGGCTCGGCGACCACTCATGGACGTACGGCCGCTACAGCGCCTTCGCGCTCGTACTCCTCGAAGTGGTCTGGTGCTCCTTCCCGTTCGTGATGGTGACGGTGTACGCCGGCATCCGCGCCGTACCGTCCGAAGTCCTGGAGGCGGCGGCCCTGGACGGTGCGTCGCAGTGGCGGATCTGGCGCTCGGTGCTGGCGCCGATGCTCCGGCCGATCCTGGTGGTCGTCACCATCCAGTCGGTCATCTGGGACTTCAAGCTCTTCACACAGATCTACGTGATGACGAACGGCGGCGGCATCGCCGGACAGAACCTCGTGCTGAACGTGTACGCGTACCAGAAGGCGTTCGCCTCCTCGCAGTACAGCCTCGGCTCGGCGATAGGCGTGGTGATGCTGCTGATCCTGATGGGGGTCACGCTGGTGTATCTGTGGCTGCTGCGCAGACAGGGGGAGGAACTGTGAGTTCGGTGAGCACACTCATACGGCGTCCGCGGCGCCCTTGGCGGCTTGCCGCCGAGGTGTCCGCGCTGCTGATCGCGGTCCTGGTCGCCTTCCCCCTCTACTGGATGGTGCTCAGCGCCTTCAAACCGGCCGGGGAGATCGAGTCCACCGAGCCCAGGCCGTGGACTCTGGCGCCCTCGCTGGATTCCTTCCGGCGGGTCTTCGGACAGCAGGAATTCGGCCGGTACTTCCTCAACAGCCTTGTTGTGGCGTGCACCGTGGTCGTCGTCTCTGCGTTGATCGCGTTTCTCGCGGCGACGGCGGTGACACGATTCCGTTTCCGTTTCCGGACCACTTTGCTGATCATGTTCCTGGTCGCGCAGATGGTGCCTGTGGAGGCGCTGACGATCCCGCTGTTCTTCCTGATGCGGGACTTCGGTCAGCTGAACACGCTGGGCTCGCTGATCCTGCCGCACATCGCCTTCTCGCTGCCGTTCGCGATCTGGATGCTGAGGGGTTTTGTGAAGGCGGTTCCGGAGGCGCTGGAAGAGGCCGCGTACATCGACGGGGCGAGCCGTGCGCGATTCCTCTGGCAGATCCTTTTCCCGCTGGTCTTCCCAGGGTTGGTGGCCACGAGCGTGTTTTCGTTCATCTCGGCCTGGAACGACTTCCTGTTCGCCAAGTCCTTCATCATCAGCGACACGGCGCAGTCCACCCTGCCGATGGCCCTCCTCGTCTTCTACAAGCCGGACGAGTCGGACTGGGGCGGCGTGATGGCAGCGTCCACGGTGATGACGATTCCGGTGCTGATCTTCTTCGTACTCGTACAGCGAAGGCTCGTCTCGGGCCTCGGCGGAGCGGTAAAGGACTGATGAGCATGGGGGACAGGGAAATGGATCTGATTCCGGCGCCGAGCGCCATCGAGGGACCCACGCGCTGCGGTGTTCTGCTCGACTCGCGCACCGCACTGTGGGCCGCGCCGGGCACCGGCACCACGGAACGCTGGCTGCGCTCCACCCTCGGCGGGGCGCTGGGGCTGCCGCTGCCGCCCGGTGAGGAGGAGGGCACCAACACCGTACGGCTGCGCCTCGACGACGCCCTGGAGCCGGAGGCCTACCAGCTCAGCGTCGTCACCAACTGGGGCATCGAGATCAGGGGCGGCAGCGCGGCCGGGGTCTTCTGGGGCGCCCAGACGCTGCGTCAGCTCATCGGAGCCGATGCCTTCCGGCGTGCTCCCATCAGGCCGGACGTCCAGTACGGCATCGCGCACCAGACCATCCGGGACGCCCCGCGATTCGGCTGGCGCGGCCTCATGCTCGACGTCGCCCGGCACTTCATGCCCAAGGACGGAGTGCTGCGCTATCTCGACCTGCTGGCCGCCCACAAACTCAATGTCTTCCACTTCCACCTCACCGACGACCAAGCCTGGCGCGTCCAGATCAAGCGCTACCCGAAGCTGACGGAGGTCGGGTCCTGGCGTGCGCGCACGAAATTCGGCCATCGGGCCTCGCCGCTGTGGGAGGAGAAGCCGCACGGAGGCTTCTACACGCAGGACGACATCCGCGAGATCGTGGCGTACGCGGCCGAGCGGCATATCACCGTCGTCCCCGAAATCGACATCCCGGGGCACAGCCAGGCGGCCATCGCCGCGTATCCGGAACTCGGCAACATCGACGTCATCGACACGACCTCCCTCTCCGTCTGGGACACCTGGGGCGTCTCCAAAAACGTACTCGCCCCCACTGACAACGTCCTGCGCTTCTACGAGGGGGTCTTCGAGGAACTCCTCGACCTGTTCCCCTCGGAGTTCATTCACGTCGGCGGCGACGAGTGCGCCAAGGACCAGTGGAAGGAGTCACAGACGGCGCAGGTGCGTATCAAGGAGTTGGAGCTCGAGGACGAGGACGAGTTGCAGTCCTGGTTCATCCGGCACTTCGACAACTGGCTCTCCGCGCGCGGGCGTCGGCTGATCGGCTGGGACGAGATCCTGGAGGGCGGCCTTGCCGAAGGTGCCGCCGTTTCGTCCTGGCGCGGCTATGCGGGCGGCGTCACCGCCGCTCGCGCGGGCCACGACGTCGTGATGTGCCCCGAGCAGCAGGTGTACCTGGACCACCGTCAGGACGCGGGCGAGGACGAGCCGGTGCCCATCGGCTACGTGCGCACCCTGGAGAACGTCTACCGCTTCGAGCCCGTGCCACCGCAGCTCACCGAGACGGAGGCGCGGCATGTGATCGGCACTCAGGCCAATGTGTGGACCGAGGTGATGGAGGATCAGGCGCGCGTGGACTACCAGACGTTCCCGAGGCTGGCCGCTTTCGCCGAAGTCGCATGGAGCGCCCTGCCCGCCCCCGCGGAACGGGACTTCGCGGACTTCGAGCGCCGGATGACCGTGCACTACGGGCGACTTGACGCCCTGGGGGTGGGGTATCGCCCGCCTACCGGGCCGCTGCCGTGGCAGCGGCGCCCCGGAGTGCTCGGGCGCCCGATCGAGGGGGAGCCCCCGAACGTGTGAGGTGCCTGCCCCGGAGGCGTACCGCGTCTCCGGGGTGTTCCCTCCGCAACAGTGGCCCCACGAGGAACAAGACGCCCAGGAGTCACCGAAGAGTGGCATTTCACGCTCACCGGTGATGCCGTGCGAAAACGGACCATCTCCCTGGTGAGGGGGGCGAATGCCTCCTAGCGGACCCCCGCGTCAGGGACCGGCGAAGATGTGCCAGAGTTGCCACGTCCGCCCTGTCAGCACGTACCGTACGGCAGCACAGGTGGGACCAGGTGGGGCAGCGGGAAGGGGCAGCCGGTTTGACCACGCACGCGACGCAGGCGGCGCAGGCCGTGACGCTGCCCGGCTCGTTGGACGAGGCGGTCGCGGCCCTGGCCGCCATGCCCGCAGCCGTTCCCGTGGCGGGCGGCACCGACCTCATGGCCGCGATCAACTCCGGACAGCTGCGGCCCGCCGCGCTCGTCGGCCTCGGCAGGATCAGCGAGATCCGCGGCTGGCAGTACCTGGACGGCCACGCGCTGCTCGGCGCAGGCCTCACCCACGCACGCATGGGCCGCCCCGACTTCGCGGCCCTCATCCCCGCGCTCGCCGCCTCGGCGCGCGCCGCGGGCCCGCCGCAGATCCGCAACGCGGGCACCCTGGGCGGCAACATCGCCTCGGCGTCCCCCACCGGGGACGCGCTGCCGGTACTGGCCGCCCTGGAAGCCGCGTTGATCATCGCGGGCCCGGGCGGAGCCCGCCGCGAGATCCCGGTCTCGCACCTGCTCGCGGGCGTGGAGATGCTCCGCGCCGGCGAACTCATCGGCTTCGTGCGCGTGCCGCTGCTGCACGCACCCCAGGTCTTCCTGAAGGCGACCGGACGCACCGGCCCCGGCCGCGCCATCGCGTCCGTCGCGCTCGTCCTCGACCCCGCCCGGCGCGGAGTGCGGTGCGCCGTCGGTGCCATAGCGCCGATGCCGCTGCGGCCCCTGGACGCCGAGGCCTGGGTCGCCCAGCTGATCGACTGGGACGGGGAGCGCACGCTGGTGCCGGAGGCGCTCCACGCCTTCGGGGAGTACGTCGCCGCGGCCTGCATCCCCGACCCCGTCCCCGAAGAGGACGGCTCGGTGCAACCGCTTCCGCCCGCCGTACTGCACCTGCGGCGCACCGTCGCCGCGCTGGCCCGACGAGCACTGGGGAGGGCACTGTCATGACCGACGACCAGCACGCGGAGGGCGCCCCTCAGGGCGGCCGTTGGGATCCGCTGCCCCAGGGCGACTACGACGACGGAGCCACCGCCTTCGTCAAGCTCCCCGAGGGCGGCCTCGAGGCACTCTTCGCGGAGCGCGGGCCGCTCGCGGCGCCCGGAAACGGTTACGTGCCCCCGGAGATCGAGGTGCCGCCCACGGCGCCCGCCGCGGCGGATCCGGCACAGGGGGGCGCGTGGGCCGCGCAGTCCGACGCCGTCCAGTGGCCGGACCCGAACGGCGCGCCCACGGACGGCGGTCGCAACGGATACGGCTACAACCCGGCGGTCACCGGGCAGTGGGACTTCGGGGACGTCGCGCGGGACGGCGCCGGGCCCGGGCAGGTCGACCGATCCGGGCAGGCCGGGTATCCCGGTGGGCCCGGACCCTCCGGCAACGACGTGACCGGACAGTGGTCGATTCCGGTGGCCGGTGGGGATCTACCGGACGAATCGGGTGAGTTCACCACCTCGGCGCTGGTCGAGCAGTGGGGCGGGACGCCGCCGGCCACGCTTCCCGGCGGAGCGTCCGCTCCCTGGGCGACGGAGGACATCGGACAGGCATGGTCCGCCGAACCGCAGGAACGGGCCGTCGAGGACGCCGTACGGCCATCGGCCCAGACGCCCGCTGAGAGCCTCGTACGGCCGTCGGTGCAGTCACCGGCCGAATCGCCCGCGCAGGCCGCCCAGCAGGTCACCGAGCCCGCTCGCGAGGCCCCTGAGGCGCCTGACACGGACCGGGCTCGCGAGGACTCCGAGACCACCGATGCCGCGGCGGAGGCGGAGGAGGCCGCGGACACCGAGACCCCCGGCACGGCCCCGCACGACGAACACCCCCTCGCCTCCTACGTCCTGCGCGTCAACGGCGCCGACCGTCCGGTGACCGACGCCTGGATCGGCGAATCGCTGCTCTACGTACTGCGCGAGCGCCTCGGCCTCGCGGGCGCCAAGGACGGCTGCTCGCAGGGCGAGTGCGGCGCCTGCAACGTGCAGGTGGACGGACGGCTCGTGGCGTCCTGCCTGGTGCCCGCCGTCACCGCCGCGGGCAGCGAGGTGCGCACCGTCGAGGGCCTGGCCGCCGAAGGGCAGCCCTCCGACGTACAGCGGGCGCTGGCCAAGTGCGGCGCGGTGCAGTGCGGTTTCTGCGTACCCGGCATGGCCATGACCGTGCACGATCTCCTTGAGGGCAACCCCGCGCCGAACGAGCTGGAGACCCGCCAGGCACTGTGCGGCAACCTGTGCCGCTGCTCCGGCTACCGCGGCGTCCTGGACGCCGTACGCGAGGTCGTCGCCGAACGCGAGGCGCACTCGGCCGCCACCGCCGAATCCGCGCCGGACACCGACGAGGCCCGCATCCCGCACCAGGCCGGTCCGGGCGCGGGCGGCGTCAACCCCGCGGCGTACGGGGACACTTCTTCGTACAACGCCCCGTACGACCCGTCGTACGACCCCCAGACGCCGCATGAGCAGCCGTACGGCCAGGACGGAGGCCAGGCGTGAGCAACGAAACCGCGACCGCGTCACCCACGGTGCCGGAGACGGGCTCCGAGCCCCTCCCGCACGGGCTCGGCGTCTCGCTGCCGGCCGCGGAGGCCCGCGCCAAGACGGAGGGCACCTTCCCGTACGCGGCCGACCTGTGGGCCGAGGGCCTGCTGTGGGCCGCCGTGCTGAGATCACCCCACCCGCACGCGCGCATCGTGTCGATCGACACCAGCCACGCGCGCGAGATGCCCGGCGTACGGGCTGTCATCACCCACGAGGACGTGCCCGGCACCCCGGTGCACGGCCGGGGCAGGGCCGACCGGCCGGTGTTCGCCTCCGAGGTCGTACGCCACCACGGGGAGCCCATCGCGGCCGTCGCCGCCGACCACCCGGACACCGCGCGGATGGCCGCCGCGGCCGTCATCGTCGAGTACGAAGTACTCGACGCGGTGACCGACCCGGAGCTGGCCTTCGAGGCCGACGCGCTGCACCCCGACGGCAACCTGATCCGGCACATCCCGCTGCGCCACGGCGACCCCGCGGCGGCCGGCGAGATCGTCGTCGAGGGCCAGTACCGCATCGGCCGCCAGGACCCCGCCCCCATCGGTGCCGAGGCCGGTCTCGCCGTGCCCCGCCCCGACGGTGGAGTCGAGCTCTACGTGGCGTCCACCGACCCGCACACCGACCGCGACACGGCCGCCGCCTGCTACGGCCTGGAGCCCGAGCGCGTGAAGGTCGTCGTCACCGGCGTGCCCGGAGCCACCGCCGACCGCGAGGACCAGGGCATTCAACTCCCGCTCGGCCTGCTCGCGTTGAAGACCGGCTGCCCGGTGAAGATCACCGCTACGCGTGAAGAGTCCTTCCTCGGCCACGCCCACAGACACCCCACGCTGCTCCGCTACCGCCACCACGCGGACGCCGACGGCAAGCTGGTGAAGGTCGAGGCGCAGATCCTCCTGGACGGGGGCGCCTACGCGGACACCTCCTCGGAGTCGCTGGCCGCCGCCGTCGCCTTCGCCTGCGGCCCGTACGTCGTCCCGAACGCCTTCATCGAGGGCTGGGCCGTCCGCACCAACAACCCGCCCTCCGGCCATGTGCGCGGCGAGGGCGCCATGCAGGTCTGCGCCGCCTACGAGGCGCAGATGGACAAGCTGGCGAAGAAGCTGGGCATGGACCCGGCGGAGCTGCGGCTGCGCAATGTGATGGCTACAGGAGACGTGCTTCCCACCGGCCAGACGGTGACCTGCCCGGCCCCGGTCGCCGAACTGCTCCAGGCCGTACGGGACTACCCGCTTCCCGCCCTCCCCAAGGACACCCCCGAGGACGAGTGGCTGCTCCCGGGCGGCCCCGAAGGCGCGGGCGAACCCGGCGCCGTACGCCGTGGCGTCGGCTACGGCCTCGGCATGGTGCACATGCTCGGCGCCGAGGGCACGGACGAGGTCTCGACGGCCACCGTGAAGGTCCACGACGGCGTCGCCACGGTGCTCTGCGCTGCCGTGGAGACCGGCCAGGGCTTCACCACACTGGCCCGGCAGATCGTCCAGGAGACGCTCGGCATCGACGAGGTGCATGTGGCCCCCGTGGACACGGACCAGCCGCCGGCGGGCCCGAGCTGCCGCGGCCGCCACACCTGGGTGTCGGGCGGCGCGGTGGAACGCGCGGCGAAGATGGTCCGTACACAGCTGCTGCAGCCCCTGGCGCACAAGTTCGGGATGTCCACCGAGCTGCTCCAGATCACCGACGGCAAGATCACGTCGTACGACGGAGTGCTGTCCACGACCGTCACCGAGGCGATGGACGGCAAGGAACTCTGGGCCACCGCCCAGTGCCGCCCCCATCCGACCGAGCCGCTGGACGCCGCCGGCCAGGGCGACGCCTTCGTGGGCCTCGCCTTCTGCGCGATCCGCGCGGTGGTCGACGTCGACATCGAACTCGGCTCGGTTCGCGTCGTGGAACTTGCCCTCGCCCAGGACGTGGGCCGGATCCTCAACCCCGCCCAGCTCGTGGCCCGCATCGAGGCGGGCGTCACGCAGGGCGTCGGCGCCGCGTTGACGGAGAACCTGCGCACCGCGCGCGGGCTCGTCCGCCACCCCGACCTGACCGGCTACGCCCTTCCCACCTCCCTGGACGCCCCCGACATCCGCATCGTCAAGCTCGTCGAGGAGCGCGACGTCGTCGCCCCCTTCGGCGCGAAGGCGGCCAGCGCGGTGCCGGTCGTGACGTGCCCGGCGGCGGTGGCCTCGGCGGTGCGTGCGGCTACGGGGCGGCCGGTCAACCGGCTGCCGATAAGGCCGCAGGCGGCTGTGGTGACGACGCCGTGAGCGCGCCCGTGATGACGTCATGAGCGGCGCGCCCGAGCCGACGAGCAGCCCTGAACCCGAGCCGCCGCGCTACGAACCCGCGCCCGGGGTCGGGAAGCTGGCGCTTTGGGTGCTGCTGTTCGTGGTGGCCGCGGTGGTGGTTGTCGTGGGTGGCGTGTACTTCGCCTGATGGGCGGTGGCCTTGCCGGACGGGGGCGTTCGATGGACGGTGTCGTCCTGATCACGGGGATCATGGCCGCGGGGAAGTCGTCCGTCGCGCAGGCACTCGCGGAGCGGCTGCCGCGGGCGGCGCATGTACGCGGTGATGTGTTCCGGCGCATGATCGTGTCCGGACGCGAGGAGTACGAACCCGGCGCGGGCGGCGAGGCGGAGGCGCAGTTACGGCTGCGGTACGGGCTGTCGGCGGCCACCGCGGACGCGTACGCGCGGGCCGGGTTCACGGCGGTCGTGCAGGACGTCGTCCTGGGCGAGCAGTTGACGGCGTACGTCGGACTGGTCCGCACCCGCCCCCTGTACGTCGTCGTGCTGGCCCCCCGTCCCGAGGCCGTCGCGGCGCGTGAGACGGGGCGGGCGAAGACCGGGTACGGGGCGTGGACGGTCGAGGAGTTGGACCGGGGACTGCGTGCCGGGACCCCGCGGATCGGGCTGTGGCTGGACAGCTCCAAGCTGACGGTGGCCGAGACGGTGGAGGCGATCGTGGCGGGGCGGGAGCGGGCGCGGGTGGGGTGAACGGGGTGGTGCGATCGTGGCGGGCGCGGGTGAGCCGGGTGGGGTGACCGGGGTGGCGCGAACCGGGTGATTCGGGGCGGCGGGTCTGCCGTTGTTCTCGTGCTTGCGGCGCGTGCGGTGGCTGTACGCCACCTTTGCGCTGCCTATGCCTGAATGTTTCCGGCGTTGTCAGTGGTGCGGCGTATGGTTCTGACTCAGTAGGAACTGCCCCTGGACGACGGGGTGTTCCTTGCTCGGGGGAAGCACAATGCGTTCACATGCGCGGGGGAGCCATGAGCACGACTGACACCG
Organism: Streptomyces sp. NPDC093544; assembly: GCF_040683495.1. NCBI lineage: Bacteria > Bacillati > Actinomycetota > Actinomycetes > Kitasatosporales > Streptomycetaceae > Streptomyces > Streptomyces sp. NPDC093544. Next base: position 61,536 of record NZ_JBFBEA010000005.1, read on the forward strand.
GCGTCGGCGGCGCGATCACACTGACTGACGACGAGTTGTATCCGTACATCACGCACGAGGGGACGCGGCACTGGCTGGCGGGGCCCGGACTGCCCGGCGACGGCACGCTGGTGGGGTTCGGCACACTGCGGGAGCACGGGCTGCGCAGGCTCGTGGACCTGGCCGGCGACGCGGAGAGGCTCGCGGCGGAGCTCCAGGACCAGCTGGTCATAGGGGCCCTGCGGACCTTCGACAGGGACTTGGAGTCGATCGTCCTCGACGGGGTGACGGGGGAGGTTTCCACGACGTACCTCCACCGGAGCGCGACGCCGCTGGACCTCTCGCCGCTGGCCCCCTCCCTGGAGGCGCTGGTGCGCTTCGCGGCAGCCACGGAGGATCTGACGGCTTACCGCGGCCCCTTCGCGTCGTACGGGACACGCTTCGGCCCGAAGGCGGTCACGGAGGTGTCGGACCGGCTGGCCGCCGTCTTCGAGGGCGCGGCGGGCGGCGAGGTGCCGCCGTTCTGGAGGATGGCCGCGCTGATCCGTCCGCTGGCCCGGATAGCGGGACCCGGCGACGGACTCGTCCTGGACCTGCCGAAGCGGCTGCTGGACGAGGAGTTCGGCACGGGCGGGATCATGCGCTTCGAGGACGTCGACTTCCCGACCGCGCTCACGCACGAGCCGACGCGCCGCTTTCTGCGCGAGACGGGCCTCCCGGAGGACGGCTTCGTCTTCCAGCTGGACACTGAGGTGCCCCTGTCGGCGCTCAGCGAGTACTACGCGGAATTGCGCCCCGGCGACTTCACCGCCGCCGAACTCCCCGCTGCCGCCGACCGGCTGATACGCCTCGGCCACCTGCTGGAGGACACCAGCCTCGTAGTGGACGGCTCCACCGGCGCCGTGCTGGCCTGGAGCGAGCCGGACCTCATCCTCCGCCCTCTCAACGCCGACATCTCCACACTCGCGTTCACCCTCTGGCTGCTGCACCGAGAGAAGTCTCTGGACGCGGCCCACGACCTCACGGGCGCCTACGAACAACTCGCCGCCACCATGTCCCAGACCCTGGCCACGGTCGACCCTCTCGCCTGTGACCCGACTCCGGCCCTGCCCGGCGACGACGGCTGGCGCTACTGGCCGGAGATATTCGAGGACCAGGCGAGCGGAACGCTGTATCGGTAAGCCGCGGCTGCCCGCGCCGAAGCGCGCCTTCAAAGGTAATTCACAGGTTGTTCTCGGTGGGTTGCTCTGTTTACCGGGAGTTCTACCGCTTACCGTGCAAGCGCCCCACATCACCTCGACGGGCGATCTGGCGGCCTGGAATAGGCCCAATGTTAAATTTCTCCACTTCTCGACCCCGCCTGATTCTGGGCAATATCCGGAATGCCGTTTTGAGGCATGTGCCGATGCTCGCGCTCTTTCTTGTAACTCCGGTCGCCCTGAGCTAATTTGAAGTCGCGTCACTCTGTCGCGCAAAGACCACCGATCCCGATCTCGATGCAGGGAATCCTTGTGTGGTTTTTGCCCCCCTTTTATCGTTGAGGAGTTGGTGTGCCCAGCACGCTGCAGTCGACCGTGCCCCCCGAGGGAACGGCACCTCGTTCGAAGCGCTCCGCCAAGGGGCTGAGTCGTTCCGCGATCGTCGGCGCGCTCAGCGCCCTGGCTCTGGTCGTCGCGCTGCCGACCAGTGCACACGCCGACGTCCTCCAGCAACTGCCGCAGAACGCCTCCGGTCTGGAGCAGACGTTCTCCCCGGCCTACGACTACGACGGGGACGGCTGCTATGCCACCGCGGCCATCGGCGCCGACGGAACCCTCAACCCCGGTCTGTCGTTGGGCGGCGACGTGAACGGTCACTGTCACGACCCCGGCCAGCTGAACAACGCCAACGCGTACTCGCGTGAAAAGTGCAACAACGGCTGGTGCGCGGTCATGTACGCCAGCTACTTCGAGAAGGACCAGGCCACTCTGGGGCCGGCGGCCATCGGGCACCGGCATGACTGGGAACACGTCATCGTGTGGATCTACAACAACCAGGTCCAGTACGTCTCGGTGTCGCAGCACAGCAGCTATCAGGTGCTTCCCAGTTCCTCGATACGCTTCGACGGAAACCACGCGAAAATCGTCTACCACAAGGACGGCGCGTCAACGCACGATTTCCGCTTCGCGAACACCAACGACGAACCGGCGGAAAACGCCACCGGCGGTTGGTTCTTCCCGCGCCTCGTCGGCTGGGACGGCTACCCGTCCGGTTACCGCGACAAGCTCATGAACGCCAATTTCGGTGACGCCACGATTAAAATCAAGGACGGTTCGTTCAACGACAACCTCGCCTACTCGATGCCGTCCGGAATTGCGTTCAACCCGTACGCCTGACCCATCGAGCCGGTCCGCCGGACGTGAGCCATGCGGAAGGGCGGTCCTCCCCGGGGAGGACCGCCCTTTCCGTACGCCAGGGTCTGCTCGCCCCCGCGGGCTGCTCGATGTCGGCTACTGCATCCCGCCCCAGTACGGCATCTGCGGCAGGGCGGCATGTGCATCAGCGCCGAGGAACAGCGAACCGCCTGACCGGCTACAGCCAGTCCAGAAATCGGCCGACGGCCGACAGGCCGCGGTACTTCACGCGGTGCCCGCGGCTGCAGAAACGCCGTCGACGCCACCGCCCCGGCTGCGGGACCGGTGTCTGGCACCACTTGCACGGCCGGGTCCGCCCCCCGGCGCCTGATTCCCCACCCATGCCGCGACCTTAGCGGCCTGCTACGGGCCCGGTCACCCACCTGGCGCCGTGCCGCTGGGCCCAGAGCGCGATGTCTGTCTCCCCACACTCCGAGCATCGTCCTGCGGTCCGGCACGGAGGTGTCCTCGAGGCCAACTGAGACGAAGACGGAGCCGGAGAACCGACAGGGCGGCACCCCCTTCGGGATGCCGCCCTGTCGTTTTGCCTGGTCAAGACGCTTGAGGCCGTGGCGGGAATCGAACCCACGTAACTCGCTTTGCAGGCGAGTCCCTAAACCACTCGGGCACACGGCCGTTCTCAGGTGCGGCACGGCTCACTCGTTCCGGACCTGATGGATCGACCGTAAGCGGGGGTGGGGGCGGGGCTCAAGGGGTGGGCGGGCGTTGCAACGGGACTGCCATGTGCCGTTCATGAACGGGTGGGCGGGAGTGTGGGCCATCTCGTAGGGGTGGTCGTACGACGAAAGGCTCAGTCGATCACGGTCTCCGGACAGGGGTCACGGAGGGTTATGCCCCTTACGCTGACGGGCATGACTGGACTGGACGCACGTGATGCCGCAACGGTTCCGGCGGGGGTCGATGCCGCCTCCGGCATCGACGACGGTGTGCTGGGCCGGGCGTATCGGGCGCTCAGTATCGGGATCGTCTCCGTCGTGCTGCTGATCGCGTTCGAGGCGACGGCGGTCGGGACGGCCATGCCGGTCGCGGCGCGGGAGCTGGACGGGGTGTCCTTGTACGCCTTCGCGTTCTCGGGGTACTTCACGACGAGCCTGTTCGGGATGGTGCTCGCCGGGCAGTGGTCGGACCGGGACGGGCCGCTGGCTTCGTTGACCGCGGGGATATCCGCCTTCGCCGTCGGGCTGCTGCTGTGCGGCACCGCGGGGGCCATGTGGCTGTTCATCCTCGGGCGGGCGGTGCAGGGGTTCGGTGGCGGGCTGGTGATCGTCGCGTTGTACGTGGTCGTGGGGCGGGCCTATCCGGAGCGGCTGCGGCCGTCGATCATGGCGGCGTTCGCGGCGAGCTGGGTGATCCCGTCCGTGGTCGGGCCGCTCGCCGCGGGCGCGGTCACCGAACACCTCGGCTGGCGTTGGGTGTTCATCGGCATACCCGTCCTGGTCGTCCTGCCGCTGGCCCTCGCGCTGCCTCAGATACGGCGGCGGACGTCCAGCCCGGAGGGGAAAGGGAAAGGGCGTGTGCCCTTCGACCGGCGGCGTATTCGGCTCGCGCTCGGCATCTCGTGCGGTGCCGGGATCCTCCAGTACGCCGCTCAGGATCTGACCTGGTTCTCGCTCGTCCCCGCCGCGGTGGGCGTCGCGCTGCTCGTCCCCGCCGCTCTCGGGCTGCTGCCCCGCGGCACCTATCGGGCGGCGCGCGGACTGCCGTCCGTGGTGCTGCTCCGCGGGGTCGCGGCCGGCTCCTTCATCGCCGCCGAGTCCTTCGTACCGCTCATGCTGGTCACCCAACGGGGGCTGTCGCCGACACTCGCCGGGTTCTCGCTCGCGGCGGGCGGCGGGACCTGGGCGCTGGGGTCCTACATCCAGTCGAGGCCGCGTGTGGAGCCGTACCGGGAGCGGTTGATGTTCCTCGGCATGGTGCTGGTCGCGGCCGCGATCGCCACCGCGCCGAGCGTCCTGATCCACGCCGTGCCCGTATGGATCGTCGCCGTCGCCTGGGGGTTCGGCTGCCTGGGGATGGGACTGGTGATCGCCTCGACCAGCGTCCTGCTGCTCCACCTCTCGGCACCCGAGGAGGCCGGCACCAACTCCGCCTCGCTGCAGATCTCCGACGGCCTGGCCAACGTGCTGCTGCTCGCCGCGGGCGGCGCCGCGTTCGCCGCGCTGGGCGGGGGCACGGTGACCCATGCGGCCACCTCGGCGTCCGGCTCCCATCCGGCGGCCTTCGCGGCGGTGTTTCTGCCGATGGCGGTGGTGGCGTTGGTGGGGGCGTGGGTCACCACGCGGGTGCGGGGCGCACACTCTTGAGTGGTACCACTGTGACCCCACTAGTGGTACCGTCGTGGTATGGCTATGAATCTTCGTCTGCGCGACGACCAGCAGGAGGCGCTCAAGCTGCGTGCCGAGGAGGAGGGGCGCAGCATGCACGCCATAGTGCTTCAGGCGATCGACCGGTATCTGGAGCAGGAGGCGGATCGGGCCACGGTTCGCCGCCTGGGGGCCAAGTATGCGGCGGGCCACGCCGACCTGCTGCGGAGGCTGGGGGAGTAGATGAAGTACCTCACGGTCCTAGAGGTCCTGGACTTGGCGGAGCTGGCGTGTGGGGAGCAGACGCAGGTTGCCGTGCGCGACCTGGGCCTGCTCAGCTCGGCTGTCCACCGCCCCCAGTCGCAGATGTTCGGCGTCGAGGCGTACACGGACCTCTTCGCGAAGGTTGCGGCACTGCTGCAGTCGCTCGCCGTGAACCATCCTCTGGTGGACGGCAACAAGCGCATGGCGTGGATGTCCACCGTCGTCTTCCTTGACTTCAACGGCACTGAGATGATCGACGTCGATCAGGAAGAGGCGTACAAGCTCGTCATCGAGGTGGCCGCCGGCAGCTTGGAGGACGTGGCGATGATCGCCCTGCGTTTGAGGGCGTTGCGCGAGGCGGTGTGACCTGAGTCCCATCCACGGGTGACCCGGTGTCGTCCGCGCGTTGACACCACCGGCGCGCCGGTAGGGTGGCCCGGTTGTCATACGTAGCCGAGCCGCTCGACCCCACACACGGAGACCGTGACTACCACCGCCGCCAGTGCCGCCGCCTCCTCTTCTTCTTCCCACCACCTCTCACCTGCCTTCCCTGGCCGCGCCCCCTGGGGCACCGCGGGCAAGCTGCGTGCCTGGCAGCAGAGGGCGGTGGACAGGTACGTCCAGGAGCAGCCACGTGACTTCCTGGCCGTCGCCACACCCGGCGCCGGCAAGACCACGTTCGCGCTGACGCTCGCGTCCTGGCTGCTGCACCACCATGTCGTGCAGCAGGTGACCGTGGTCGCGCCGACCGAGCATTTGAAGAAGCAGTGGGCGGAGGCGGCCGCGCGGATAGGGATCAAGCTGGATCCCGAGTACAGCGCGGGGCCGCTCAGCAAGGAGTACCAGGGCATCGCCGTGACGTACGCCGGTGTCGGGGTGCGGCCCATGCTGCACCGGAACCGGGTGGAGCAGCGCAAGACCCTGGTCATCCTCGACGAGATCCACCACGCCGGTGACTCCAAGTCGTGGGGCGAGGCGTGCCTGGAGGCGTTCGAGCCCGCCACCCGACGCCTCGCGCTCACCGGTACGCCCTTCCGGTCCGACACCAACCCCATCCCCTTCGTGACGTACGAGGAGGGGAGGGACGGGATCCGGCGGTCCTCCGCCGACTACACCTACGGATACGGCAGCGCGCTGGGCGACGGCGTCGTGCGGCCGGTCATCTTCCTCAGCTACAGCGGCAACATGCGCTGGCGCACCAAGGCGGGGGACGAGATCGCCGCCCGGCTCGGCGAGCCCATGACCAAGGACGCCATCTCGCAGGCCTGGCGCACCGCTCTCGACCCGCGCGGCGAGTGGATGCCGAGCGTGCTGCGGGCCGCCGACCAGCGGCTGACGGAAGTACGCAAGAGCATCCCGGACGCCGGTGCGCTGGTCATCGCGTCCGACCAGGAGTCGGCCCGCGCCTACGCCAAGCTCATCCGCGACATCACCGGGACCAAGGCCACCCTCGTCCTGTCGGACGACACCGGCGCCTCGAAACGTATCGACGACTTCAGCGACAGCGACGACCGGTGGATGGTCGCGGTGCGGATGGTGTCCGAGGGCGTGGACGTGCCGCGGCTCGCCGTCGGTGTGTACGCCACCACCATCTCCACGCCCCTCTTCTTCGCACAGGCCGTCGGACGCTTCGTGCGCTCCCGGCGGCGCGGCGAGACCGCCTCCGTCTTCCTCCCGACCATTCCCAACCTCCTCGGCTTCGCGAGCGAGATGGAGGTCGAGCGCGACCACGTCCTCGACAAGCCCAAGAAGGAGGGCGAGGAGGACCCGTACGCCGAGTCCGAGAAGGAGATGGAGGAGGCGAACCGGGAGGAGGACGAGGACACCGGGGAGCAGGAGCAGTTCTCCTTCGAGGCGCTGGAGTCCGAGGCCGTCTTCGACCGGGTGCTGTACGACGGTGCCGAGTTCGGGATGCAGGCCCATCCGGGGAGCGCGGAGGAGCAGGACTACCTGGGGATTCCCGGGCTGCTCGAACCCGACCAGGTCCAGCTCCTGCTGCAGAAGCGGCAGGCCCGGCAGATCGCGCACAGCCGCAAGAAGCCGGACGACGAGGCGGACCTTCTCGAACTGCCCGCCGAGCGGCGGCCCGTGGTCTCCCACAAGGAGATGCTGGAGCTCCGCAAACAGCTCAACACCATGGTCGGCGCGTACGTCCACCAGAGCGGCAAGCCGCACGGCGTGATCCACACCGAGCTGCGGCGCGTGTGCGGGGGTCCGCCGAGCGCGGAGGCGACGGCGGGGCAGCTGCGGCAGCGGATCGCCAAGGTGCAGGAGTGGGCTACGCGGATGCGGTGACGCTGGGCGCTGGGCCTGGGCGCTGCGCCTGGCCGACGCCGGGTGCTGTGCCCGGGTTGCTCTGCCCCGGGTGCTGTGCCTGGCTGTTGTGCCCGGGCGGGGCGTGTGTACGGGCGCGTGCGCGGGGCGTGTTTTCTTGGCTCCGGCGCGCATCGCGACGTGTGCGCTGTGTGTAAGGGTGGTGTACGCCGGGTGGCGAGCACCGTGCGAATCGGGGCAAACGAAATGAGTCCGTACCAGCCGATGCCCGGATTCTGGACGGAGCCTTCCGCTGAGCGAACCGGCTCGCTACTGTCCCGCTACGCACACGCCCCGTGGCAGCGCAGCCGCGGAGCGCAGCCGTGAAGCGACTCCGCCCGGGAGCACCGGGTCGCCAGCCGACCGGCGGCCTCTGAAGCGCGTCGCCGACGGGACTCGGTGCCGCAATCGCCGTGAGGAGGCCGTCGACCTCACCACTAAGGAGTGGGCGTCGTGACCGCGGAGACCTCTCAGACGCTCGACCGGGGACTGCGCGTCCTCAAGTTGCTCGCCGACACGGATCACGGGCTGACCGTCACCGAACTCTCGAACAAACTGGGCGTCAACCGGACCGTTGTGTACCGGTTGCTCGCCACGTTGGAGCAGCACGCTCTCGTACGCCGTGATCTGGGCGGCCGTGCCCGGGTCGGGCTCGGGGTGCTGCGGCTCGGTCGCCAGGTGCATCCGCTGGTACGGGAGGCCGCGCTGCCCGCGTTGCGCTCGCTCGCGGAGGACATCGGGGCGACGGCTCATCTCACGCTTGTCGACGGCAGCGAGGCGCTTGCCGTCGCCGTCGTCGAGCCCACGTGGACGGACTATCACGTCGCCTACCGCGCCGGGTTCCGGCATCCGCTGGAGCGGGGTGCCGCGGGGCGGGCGATTCTCGCCGCTCGGCAGGCGCCGGTCGGGGAGTGCGGGTTCACGCTGACGCAGGGGGAGTTGGAGGCGGGGGCCAGTGGGGCTGCGGCTCCGCTGGTCGGTGTGACCGGGGTCGAGGGGAGCGTGGGTGTGGTGATGCTCGCGGATGCGGTGCCGGAGAGGGTGGGGCCGCGGGTGTTGGATGCGGCTCGGGAAGTGGCGGACGCGTTGCGCTGAGCGCGGGTGTGCGGGGTCGAGGCGTGAGCTTGGCTGAACGGGCACCCGGTGTCGGGGTTGCCGTCGGGGTGGGTGCGCTTACCGGCGCTTGCAGGGTGCCGCTCTTTTGGGACGGGCGCCGCCCCTAGCGGCACGCATGCCCACAGCGAGGACGGTTGCAGCGGCGCGCAGCCCACAGCGAGGACGCTTACAGCCTCACGTTAGATTGACCCCGTGCTCTCTCGTCTCACGCGCCCCAAGGCCGTTGCCGTCTGCGCTGTTCCCGTTGTGGCTCTGCTCGCGGTGGCGGTGTTCGCGCCGTTGCCGTTCTCTGTGACGCAGCCGGGGATGACGGCGAATGTTCTCGGGGAGAACAAGGGGGACCCGGTGATCACGATCACGGGCGCGGCCACGCGCAAGACGACTGGGCAGCTTCGGATGACGACGATCGAGGCGACGGGACCGGACACGAGCGTCCACCTCGGGGACCTGCTCGACGCCTGGTTCCGTACGGACCAGGCCGTGATGCCACGCGACTCGGTCTACCCCAGCGGCAACAGCGTCAAGGAGATCGAGCAGTACAACGCGGACGAGATGAAGGAGTCGCAGGACACGGCCACCGAGGCGGCGCTCTCGTACCTGGGCGAGAAGAACGACGTCAAGGTCACCCTCAGCCTCGCCGACGTCGGCGGCCCCAGCGCCGGACTGCTCTTCTCCCTCGGCATCGTCGACAAGCTGAACGGAGACGGCAGCGGAGGCGATCTCACCGGCGGACGCACCATCGCGGGTACGGGGACGATCGACGCCGACGGCAAGGTCGGCGCGGTCGGTGGCGTCGCCCTCAAGACGCAGGCCGCCCGGCGCGACGGCGCGACGGTCTTCCTGGTTCCGAAGGCGGAGTGCTCGGACGCCGGGACGGAACTGCCCAAGGGGCTGCGCCTGGTTCCGGTGACCACCCTCAAGGGAGCGGTGGATTCCCTGCTGGCCCTTGAGAAGGGGACGGGCTCGGTCCCGAGCTGCTAAGTCAGGCCTCAGCCCACCCCTTAGCCCACCTCAGCCCATCCCTTAGCCCAGCCCCGGCCCGCGTAACGCCTCATCCCGCCTTCACGAACCCCTCCTCCTTCATCCAGTCCAGCGCCACCTGATGCGGGTCGTCCCCGTCGACGTCCACCTTCGCGTTCAGGTCCCGCGCCACCGTGTTGTTGAGCTTCTTGGTGATCGGTTCGAGGACCTCGGCGATCGCCGGATACTTCTTCAGGGCCTTGGAGTTGATCTCGGGTGCGACGTTGTAGTTGGGGAAGAACTTCTTGTCGTCCGCCATCACCGCCAGGTTCATCGACCTGATGCGCCCGTCGGTGGTGAACACCTCTCCGTACGTGCAAGTCCCCTTCGCCACCTGGGTGTAGATGATCCCGGTGTCCATCTGGGTGACGTTCCCGGCGGGGACGCTCATCCCGTACGCCTTCTCCACGCCCGGCAGCCCGTCCGCCCGGTTGGCGAACTCGCTCTCCACACACACCGTGACCGCGCCCGGATCCGACTTGGCCAGGGCGGCCACCTCCGAGAGTGTCTTCGTGCCGTACTTCTTGAAGTTGGACCGGTTCATGGCGAACGCGTAGGTGTTGTTGAGAGTGGACGGCGGCAGCCAGGTGATGCCGTTCTTCGCGTCCGCGTCCCGCACGGCCTCCCACTGCTTCTGCGGGTCGGCGATGGGTGCGCTGTTGCCGAGATACGTGATCCAGGCGGTGCCCGTGTACTCGTACATGCTGTCCGCGTCCCCGCTCTTCACCGCCTCGCGGGCGCCGATCGAACCCTGGATGCCCGTGCGGTCGAGCACCTCCGCGCCGGCCGCCTCGAAGGCGATGCCCATGATCGCGCCGAGGATCAGCTGCTCGGTGAACTCCTTGGACGTCACCGTCAGATCGGCGCCCTTCAGCGGCTCGCCCTGCCCGATCGAGCCCGGCTTGACGTCGTCGACCATGGGCGAGCCACTGGTCAGCCCGCAACCGGACGCCGCCACCAGAACCCCGGCCAGCGCCAGAGACGTACGCCTCACGACTCCACCTCCAACCCCCGTGGCCGCAGCAGCAGTTCGACCAGCGAGGCGAGCCAGTCCACGAGCAGCGCGAGTGCCACCGTGAGGACCGAGCCGAGGACCAGTACCGGCATGCGCTGGGTGGTGATTCCGGTGGTGATGAGTACGCCGAGGCCGCCGCCTCCGCCGAAGGTGGCGAGGGTGGCGGTGCCGACGTTCAGGACGAGCGCGGTGCGGACGCCCGCGAGGATCAGCGGGACGGCCAGCGGGAGTTCGATCCGGGACAGGACGCCCAGCGGCGACATGCCGATGCCGCGCGCGGCCTCCAGCAGGGTCGGGTCGTTCGCCTTCAGGCCCGCGATCGTGTTGGAGAGGACCGGCAGGACCGCGTAGATGATGATGCCGATCAGGGCCGCCTTCTCGCCGATGCCCAGCCAGATGACCAGGAGTGCGAGGAGGCCGATGGCCGGGGTCGCCTGCCCCATGTTGGCGAACGTCATCGCGACCGGGGCGGCCTTCCGGAACGCTTTGCGGGTCAGCAGAATGCCCAGCGGAATCGCGATTATCAGCACGAAGAACGTGGAGATCAAGGTCAGTTGGATGTGCTGGCTCAGTGCCTTCCCCACCTGGCCGCCCGAGATCGCGTTCTCGGAGATCGAGTCCAGGTGCGCCTGCTCGAACCAGAGCCAGGTGGCCAGCAGCACGGCCGCCAGGAAGGCCGGCAGGAAGGTCAGCTTCTGCCAGGTGATCCGGCGCTTCGGGCGGCCGTCGGGCGATGGCGGCGGCCCCGGCTCGACGGCGCCCGAATTCAGGCCCGCGCCCTCGCTGTCGTCGCGGAAGGCGAGGCCCTTCACCTCGTGCTCGCCCTCGGGCCGCTGCCTGGGCGGGGGAGTGTTCACGCCTTCGCCTCCCCGTCCTCGGCGCCCTCCTGCTCGAAATGGGTCTGGTGGACGCGCGCCTCCTCCAGCTCGTGCTGGTGCTCCATGGCGTCCAGCCGGTCGGCCTCCAGGAGTTCCTGCACGGAGTTCATCAGCGTCTCCATGTCGACGACGCCGATGTACTCGCCGCGCCGCCCGGTCACCGCGACCCGGCCCGTGTTGTCCGTGAGTACGGCCTCCAGGGCATCGCGCAGGGTCGCGTCCCGGGTCACCGTGTCGTGCACCAGCGTGCCCGCCCGCGCCAGCGAACCCCTGGCCCGCATCAGGTCGCCGCGCCGCAGCCATTTGTAGGGGCGGCCGCGTCTGTCGAGCAGAAGGATCTCGTTCGTGCCGCTGGAGCGGAGCTTGTTGAAGATGTCCTGGAGCGGGTCGTCGACGGTGACCGTCGGATAGTCGGTGATCGCGACATCCCGTACGCGGCTGAGGTTGAGCCGCTTCAGGGCGGCGCCCGCGCCCACGAACCCGGACACGAAGTCGTCGGCCGGGTTGGTGAGGATCGCCTCCGGGGTGTCGAACTGCGCGATGTGCGAGCGCTCGCGCAGCACCGCGATCCGGTCGCCCAGCTTGATGGCCTCGTCGAAGTCGTGCGTGACGAAGACGATCGTCTTGTGCAACTCGTGCTGGAGTCGGATCAGTTCGTCCTGGAGGTGGTCGCGGGTGATCGGGTCCACGGCACCGAAGGGCTCGTCCATCAGCAGGACGGGCGGGTCGGCGGCCAACGCCCTTGCCACGCCCACGCGTTGCTGCTGTCCGCCGGAGAGCTGACGTGGATAGCGGCCGTGGAACTCGCCCGGGTCGAGCCCGACCAGGTCGAGCATCTCCTCCACCCGCGACTTGATCCTCGACTTCGGCCAGCCGGTCATCTTCGGTACCAGGGCGATGTTCTGAGCGACCGTCATGTGCGGGAAGAGCCCGGAGGCCTGGATCGCGTACCCGATCTTGCGGCGCAACTTCACCGGGTCCATGTCGGTGACGTCCTCGCCACCGATACGGATGCGCCCGCCGGTCGGCTCGATCAGCCGGTTGATCATTTTCAGGGTGGTGGACTTTCCGCAGCCCGACGGGCCCACGAGGACGACCAGTTCGCCCGCCTTGATCTCCATGTTGACGTTGTCGACCGCCGGGTCGCCGCTGCCCGGATAGCGCTTGGTGAGGTTCTCCAGCTCGATGGTGGCGCCCGATGTGGACGCGACCTCGGCACCGGAGGCCTCGGTCGTCTCAGACACGGATCCCCCTCGGGATGGTCAGCCGCCCGATGAGGACGTACACGGCGTCGAACAGCAGCGCCAGGATGATGATCCCGAGCGTGCCCGCGAGGACCTGGTTGAGCGCGTTCTTGCTGCCCAGGGAGCCGATACCGCGGAAGATCTCGTTGCCGAGGCCCGGCCCGGAGGCGTACGCCGCGACGGCCGCGATGCCCATCAGCATCTGCGTGGAGACCCGGATACCGGTGAGGATCGGCGGCCAGGCCAGCGGCAGCTCCACCCGCACGAGCTGGGCCAGGCGCGACATCCCGATGCCCTTCGCCGCGTCCACGAGCGAGGGGTCGACCCCGCGCAGGCCGACGATCGAGTTCCGCACGATGGGCAGCAGTCCGTACAGCGTCAGCGCGATGACGGTCGGCGGGACGCCGAGTCCGACCACGGGGATCAGCAGACCGATCATGGCGAGCGACGGGATCGTCAGGATCATCGAGGTGGTCGTGGTGGCGAGGCTGCCCGCCCAGTCGCTGCGGTAGGTGACGACACCGATCACCACACCGATGACGGTCGCCACGACCATGCACTGGAAGACGGCGCTGGCGTGCTGGTAGGCGTCCGTGAGCAGTTGCTGGTGGCGGCTGCTCAGGTACTCCCAGAAGTTCACCCCACGTCACCCCGGTCCTCGGTCACTGCTCGGTCGCCGCTTGTTCCACCAGCGGGATGATCCGCAGCGGAACGGGGTTCTCCATGACGATCGCCGTGGAGGCCCGGACGATGCCATCAAAACCGACAACCCGGTCGATCACACGTTGGAGATCGGCGTTCGAGCGGGCGACCAGCCGGCACAGCATGTCGCCGCTGCCCGTCGTCGTGTGCAGCTCCAGCACCTCGGGGACGGTCGCCAAGTGGGCTCGTACGTCCGTGCCTTGTCCCTGCCTGATCTGCAGGGTCGCGAACGCCGTGACCGGGTAGCCCAGCGCGGCCGGATCCACCTGCGGCCCGAACCCCCGGATGACTCCATTCGATTGAAGCCGGTCGAGCCGCGCCTGCACGGTGCCGCGCGCGACGCCGAGCCGCCGGGACATCTCCAGGACGCCGATGCGCGGTTCCTCGGCGAGCAGCACGATGAGCCCGCCGTCCAGATGATCGATCGCCATGGTGTCCTCCGGGGTGGTCATCTTGTACATATCGCCCGCTGAATCGGGCAACTGGATGAGCAGAGTGTCCAGCAGATAAGCAAACTATTGCGCACCTTGCCAAGCAGCGGGAGCCTGCGAACATGAGCCAGACCACAGAGCACCGCACTCCCGACACCGCCCGGCAGGCAGACCCCTTCCCGGTCAAGGGAATGGACGCGGTCGTCTTCGCCGTCGGCAACGCCAAGCAGGCCGCGCACTACTACTCCACCGCCTTCGGCATGCAGCTGGTCGCCTACTCCGGACCGGAGAACGGCAGCCGCGAGACCGCCTCGTACGTCCTCACCAACGGCTCGGCGCGCTTCGTCCTCACCTCGGTGATCAAGCCCGCCACCACCTGGGGCCACTTCCTCGCCCAACACGTGGCCGAGCACGGCGACGGCGTCGTCGACCTCGCCATCGAGGTCCCGGACACCCGGGCCGCGTACGCGTACGCCATCGAGCACGGCGCCCGCTCCGTCGCCGAGCCGTACGAGGTGAAGGACGAGCACGGCACGGTCGTACTCGCCGCGATCGCCACGTACGGCGAGACCCGGCACACCCTGGTCGAGCGCTCGGGCTACGACGGTCCCTACCTCCCCGGCTTCACCGCCGCCGCGCCGATCGTCACGCCGCCCGCCCACCGCACCTTCCAGGCCATCGACCACTGCGTCGGCAACGTCGAACTCGGCCGCATGAACGACTGGGTCGGCTTCTACAACAAGGTCATGGGCTTCACGAACATGAAGGAGTTCGTGGGCGACGACATCGCGACCGAGTACAGCGCGCTGATGTCCAAGGTCGTCGCGGACGGCACGCTCAAGGTCAAGTTCCCGATCAACGAGCCCGCCATCGCCAAGAAGAAGTCCCAGATCGACGAGTACCTGGAGTTCTACGGCGGCGCGGGCGTCCAGCACATCGCGCTCAACTCGGGCGACATCGTCGAGACGGTACGCACCATGCGCGCGGCCGGGGTCCAGTTCCTCGACACCCCGGACTCCTACTACGACACCCTCGGCGAGTGGGTCGGCGACACCCGCGTCCCCGTCGACACCCTGCGCGACCTGAAGATCCTCGCCGACCGCGACGAGGACGGCTATCTGCTGCAGATCTTCACCAAGCCGGTCCAGGACCGCCCGACCGTCTTCTTCGAGATCATCGAACGACACGGCTCGATGGGCTTCGGCAAGGGCAACTTCAAGGCGCTGTTCGAGGCGATCGAGCGGGAGCAGGAGAGGCGGGGGAACCTGTAGCGGCAGCCTTCGAGGGCTCCGCCGACGGATTCCCTGACGGATTCCCCGACGGTTTCCCGGACGGCGCGTCCGAATCCGGCGACTCGTCCGAATCCGCCGGCTCGCCCGGCGCCTCCTCCTCCACCGCCGGCTCACCCAGCGCATCGAGCGCCGCCTCGGCCGCCGGGACGTGGAGCGGCGAGAAGTACGGGTTGATGCGCAGGGCCTCGGCGAGGTGGCGGCGGGCGGGACCGTACTGCTCCAGGGCGCGTTCGATCTGGCCGCGGTGGTAGGCGTACAGCGCACTGCGTACGCCGCCGCCGTGCTCCTTGTCCATCGCCCTGGTGGCGAACTTCAGGGCCTCCTCATGCTCCCCGGCCCGGTGCAGCGCCCAGCCCAGCGCGTCCGCGACGGCGATCCCGGGGTGCCGCTTCCACTCGTCGCGCAGCAGCGCCACGGCGGTCGAGGTATCGCCGTGGTCCGCCTCGAAGAGCCCGAGGACCAGCTCGTCGTCCACACCCCCGGCGGCCTCCTGCCGCACCCGCTCCCGCAGCAGGTCGTACTGGACGCGTGCGGCCCCATCGACGCCGAGCTTCTCGTACAACTCGCCCAGCTCCAGCGCGTACCGCGGCTCGGGCCGCTTGGCGAGCGCCGTCTGGTACGCCCGCAGCGCCTCCGACGTGCGCCCCAGCGCCGCCAGCGCGCGCCCCTGCCCGGCGTGCGCCCCGTACTCGTCGGGGTCGGTGCGCAGCGCGCGCTCGTAGTAGCCCAGCGACTCCTCGCGGTCGCCGCGTTCCCAGGCCAGCTCGCCGGCCTGCTGGAGGAAGGCCGCCTGCTCGGCGGGGGTCGCCGCGTGCGCCGCGGCGTCGGCCACGGCGGCCGCCGCGTCCTCGCGCCAGCCGCGGTCCCAGTAGACCCGCGCGGCCCGCGCCGTCACCGTCGGCCCTGAGCGCAGCTCCAGCAGCTTGTCGAGGGCTTTGCGGGCGGCCTTCCAGTCGCCGAGGCCGGTGTACGCGTCGATCAGCAGTGGATACGTCGTCCAGCGCTTCGGCGACAGCTTCACGGCCGCCTCGCCCCACTTCTTGCCCTCCCGGAAGTCACCGCGGGTGTTGGCGAGCGCCGCGAGGCCGTCGAGTGCCTCCACGTTCCCCTTCGGCCGGGCCCGCAGCGACGTACGCAGCGCCTGCTCGGCCTTCGGGTAGTAGGCGGGCGTCGCGGTCCGCCGCCCCTGCTCCAGATAGGCACCGCCGAGCACGGCCCACGACTGGTCGTCGCCCGGATGGGCCCGCAGATGCGTCTCGCGGTCGCCGATGAGCGCCGCCAGATCGGGCAGCGCTGCGGGCACCCCGGCGCCCACCGCCGTCTGCGCCCGCGCCACCGGACCCGGGGCGGGCGGCGCCGGGTCCCGCCCCGCCGAGGGCAGCAGGAACAGCAGAGCGCCGAGTACGACACCTCCCGCGACGGCGCCGATCAGCGCGCGCTTGACGAAAGGGGAGAAACGGGACCCGGGAGGCTCGGAATCCTGAGGCCGCGCTGTCGCCGGTCGCTGCTCTTCGATCTCCATGGCGCTCACTGTGCGTCAGTACGAAGACCACATCACGGCATGCGTTGGGTGCCGCCGACGGGGTTCACACCGATGGCCGCGAGTGCGACGCTGTGATCATGAGCCGTATCGAAGCCCCGCGTGATGAGGTGACGGGCAACCTCGTCGACCGTCTCCTCGCCGGCCTGCCGGCCGAAGCCGTCCTCACCGACCCGGACATCACGGCCTCGTACGGACACGACATGGCGAGCTTCTGCGAGGCGGGCACGCCGGCCGTCGTTGTCCTTCCCCGCACCGTCGAGCAGGTCCAGCACGTCATGCGCACCGCCACCGAGCTGCGCGTCCCCGTCGTCCCGCAGGGCGCCCGCACCGGCCTGTCCGGCGCCGCCAACGCCTCGGACGGCTGCATCGTGCTGTCCCTGGTGAAGATGGACCGGATCCTCGAGATCAACCCGGTCGACCGGATCGCGGTGGTCGAACCGGGCGTCATCAACGCGACCCTCTCCCGCGCCGTCAACGAACACGGCCTGTACTACCCGCCGGACCCCTCCAGCTGGGAGATGTGCACGATCGGCGGCAACATCGGCACCGCGTCGGGCGGCCTGTGCTGCGTCAAGTACGGGGTGACGGCCGAGTACGTCCTCGGCCTGGACGTCGTACTCGCCGACGGGCGGCTCATGACCACCGGCCGCCGCACGGCGAAGGGCGTCGCCGGATACGACCTCACCCGCCTCTTCGTGGGCTCCGAGGGCTCGCTCGGCATCGTCGTACGGGCCATCCTCGCGCTCAAGCCGCAGCCGCCCGAGCAACTGGTGCTGGCCGCCGAGTTCCCGTCTGCGCGGGCCGCGTGCGACGCCGTGGTCAAGGTGATGGAGGGCGGTCACGTGCCGTCCCTCCTCGAACTGATGGACCGTACGACGGTGAAAGCCGTCAACGACCTGGCCCACATGGGCCTCCCGGAGACCACCGAGGCCCTCCTCCTCGCCGCCTTCGACACCCACGACCCCCCCGCCGACCTCGCCGCGGTCGGCGCCCTGTGCGAGGCCGCGGGCGCCACCCAGGTGGTACCGGCGGAGGACGCGGCCGAGTCCGAACTCCTCCTCCAGGCACGGCGGCTGGCGCTCGTCGCGCTCGAGGCGGTCAAGGGCACCACGATGATCGACGACGTGTGCGTGCCGCGTTCCCGGCTCGGCGACATGCTCGAAGGCATCGAGCGCGTCGCCGACAAGTACGCCCTGACCATCGGGGTCTGCGCACACGCCGGCGACGGCAACACCCACCCCACCGTCTGCTTCGACGCCTCCGACCCCGACGAGTCCCGGCGTGCCCGCGAGTCCTTCGACGAGATCATGGCCCTCGGCCTGGAACTCGGCGGCACGATCACCGGCGAGCACGGCGTGGGCGTCCTGAAGAAGGAGTGGCTGGCGCGCGAGCTCGGCCCGGTGGGCGTCGAGATGCAGCGGGCGGTCAAGGCGGCGTTCGACCCACTGGGGCTCCTCAACCCCGGCAAGCTCTTCTGACGTACCTTTCTTGCGGCTAAACCGCCGCCGCTCTCGCGGACCTGGCTGATCGCCGTTGTGGTTCCTCAATTGATGGCTGAGGTGGTTCACTCACCACCTTCTTTGGATTCGTCGGACGGCCAGGGATCCCGCAGCCACAGATCGTCGGCCGGAGTCGGGGCAAGCAGCTCGGCGAGGCCGTCGTCGATGCCGAGCTGCTCCGCCTCAGAGCCCGGGGGGACCGCCCGGAGGGTGCGTTCCAGCCAGGCGGACACCTGCGCGGCGGGCGCTTCGAGCAGCGCGTCGCCGTCGGGCGAGCTCAGTGCCATCAGCACGACACCGCGGCCCGCGACCTTCGTCGGCCACACCCGCACATCGCCGTGCCCGCACGGCCGGAACACCCCCTCGACGAGGAGTTCGCGGGCGAAGGTCCAGCTGACCGGATGGTCGGAGCCGATGTGGAAGGTGATGTGGACGGCGTACGGATCGTCGGTGCGGTAACTGAGCCGAGCCGGGACAGGGATGCTGCGCTCTGGCGACAGGACGAGATTGAGCTCGAGTTCGCGTTCCACCACGGTGTGCATGTCGATGCGTTTCCTTTCTCGTACGGGGCCCTGGGCGGGCCCGTACGAGTGGAGAGCGCGTGAAGGCGGAATCATTACGCGGGTTCCGAGAAGTTTTTCCGGACGGTCTTTGGAGGTAGCAGATCCATGCCCGAATGGGGTGGGTACGGCGGGAGCGGCAGTGGCGGGTGCGCCCGTCTGATAGATGTGGACCCCCCAAAAAGCCCCCGAGCAGATACGGGACGACGGACATGAGCGCCCCAACCCCGGCACCCGGTGACGACAGGCCCCGCGAAGGGTATTACCCGGATCCCTCCATTCCTGGATATGTCCGGTACTGGAACGGTTCCTCCTGGGTACCGGGCACGAGCCGTCCTGCGCCGTCCGACGGCGTACCGCCCGGCACGCCTCAGGCGTCCGTGCCAGGGCAGGCCCAGGCGCCGGCTCTCGCCGAGGAGACCGGCCCGTTCTTTTTCGACGAGGACCCGCAACTGTCGGGCGGTGTCCGGCAGGTGAGTCCCGCAGAGGCCCAGCACGGCAGCCGTCCGGAGCCCGCGGCCGCGTGGGGCGCCGACCGCTCCCACCAGTCCGGGTTCGGCCGCGACCAGGACCGCCGGGTGTCCTGGGGCGCGCCCCCGGGAACCGCCGACCCGCGCGTACCCCGGGCCTCGGGACCGGCCGACCAGGTCGTCCAGCCCGACGGCCGGTCCTCACGTACGGACGGCACGGCGACGATCCCGCCCGCGGACTCGGGCAGCCCCCAACCCCCGGCGTCCGGCGGCAGCGTGGTGTTCCGGCGCCCGACCGGGCCGGTACGGCCCGCGGGGTCGGAAGGCACGGGCGGTAGTACGTCCAGCGCCGGAACGTCCACCGGACCCGGTGCCGAGGACCTCCCGTCCGAGGGCACCATGACCTTCCGTCCGGTCTCCCCGCGCACTGCGCCGGAGCAGGGGAACACGGGCCCGGCCGCCTCCTCGGCGGGTGGCGGCTTCGCAGCCGGCCAGGCAGCCGCCGCCCAGGCAAACCAAGCCTCGGCAGCTCAGGTGGACCAAGCATCGTCAGCCCAGGCCGCCGCCCGGCCCGCTCCCGCCGCCGCGCGGGCCCCCGCCGTTCCCCAGCAGGTCGGCGGCACCCCCACGACGTCCGGCATCGGCGGCGGACAGCCGTCCTGGGCCCAGCAGGTGCACCGGCTCGCGGGTGAGGAGGGGCAGCCCGTCGCGCCGTGGAAGCCGCCGGTCGAGGACATCTTCACGGCGGCCGCGCGCAGGCAGTCGGCGACGCGTCCCGCGGGCCTGGGCAGGCGACTGGCCGCCCGGCTCGTGGACACCGTGGTGCTCGCCGGCGTCACCGCCGTGGCCGCCGTACCGCTGGGCACCAAGGCGATCGATCACGTCAACGAGAAGGTCGACGCGGCCAAGCTCTCAGGCGAGACCGTCACGGTCTGGCTGCTGGACGGCACGACCACCGTCTACCTCGGGATCGTCCTGGCCGTCCTGCTCGTCTTCGGCGTCCTCTACGACGCGCTGCCCACCGCCCGGTGGGGCCGCACCCTCGGCAAGAAGCTTTGCGGCATCGAGGTGTGCGACATCGAGGGCCACGAACCCCCGTCCTTCGGCGCGGCCCTGCGCCGCTGGCTCGTCTACGCCGTCACGGGCGTCCTCGGCATCGGCGTCCTCGGTGTCCTGTGGTGCCTGTTCGACAAGCCGTGGCGCCAGTGCTGGCACGACAAGGCGGCCCACACCTTCGTGGCGGCGCGGTAGTAAGGGGCGGTACGAAGCGGTGGGCGCGGCGGACGTGTACAGCCGCGGCTCATCGGACGTAGACGATCCGGTAGCCCGGTAGCCCGGTAGCCCGGTAGCCCGGTAGCCCGGTAGCCCGGTAGCCCGGACGGCCGCTCGCCGGATGCGGAGGCGGAGGGTTCGCGGTCCACTCGGGCCATGAGCAGCGAACCGCCGCCTCCGGGCTCCGGCCGGTCACCGGACGACGACCCGTTCAGGAAGCAGCCCCCGCCCGCCGAGGGCGGCGGCTCCCCGTACGACCCCTCGTACGGCGGCCAGACCCCGCCGCCCGGCGACCAGCCGCCCCCCTTCGACGGCGGAGGCGGCGATCCCTACGGCGGAGGCCCCTACGGCGGCGATCCGCTCGCCGGTATGCCGCCGCTGGCGGACAGCGGCAGGCGGGTCCTGGCGCGGATCCTCGACATGATCCTCGTGGGCATCGTGGTGTGGCTGCTGTCATGGGCGTTCGGGGTCACCGAGTACGACACGGACAAGATCGACACCGGCAAGTCCTTCGGGCAGTCGCTCGTCGCCGCCGTGCTCTACATCGGCTACGACACCGTGATGATCAGCCGCACGGGGCAGACCTTCGGCAAGAGGCTGTTCAAGCAGCGGGTGGCCAACCTCGACAACGGCGCCACGCCCTCCGTGCAGACCACGCTGATCCGCTCCCTGGTCCTGTGGATCCCGTTCGCGTTCTGCTGCGCGTGCATCTGGACAGCGATCGCGGGCGGCTGGAGCTTCTTCGACAAGCCCTACAAGCAGGGCCTGCACGACAAGGCGGCCAAGACGGTGGTGGTCAACGCCGGTTGACCGCCCGGGCGGCAACGAGAACCGGCGGGTCCGTGAGACACGGGCCCGCCGGTTCTCGTATGTGGTGACGCTCTACGGGTATCTGGGATTTCCGGGGTTACGGGTTCGCCGGCTCCCGTACAGGCTCGGAGGTCACGGAGGCGGCCATGGACGCGGTCTCCCGCTGTGCGGGGACGCGCTTCGCCAGCAGGGGTACGACGGGCACCTGCACGGTGCGCGCGGGCTTCGGCAGCGGAACCGTCATGGCGACGAGGAGTCCGAGAACGAGTGCCGAGAGGGTGATCGCCACGATCCCCACGCCCGAACTCGTCTGAGACAGCAGCAGCATGGCGAGGGTGGAGAAGATCACGGTGCAGGAACCGTAGGCGAGCTGTGCGGCGGTCGGACGAGGCATGTCAGTCGTTCGCGGCATGGCAATCGTTTCCTCGGCTGGGGGTGCTCCCCCCAGGTGCCTCTCGCGATGGGGGAGGGGGCGGATGAAGCATTGAGGGTGGGGCTGCGAATCGGGGGCCGACAACGGTGTCGACTTGGCAATCCATCGAATATCCGACGTGCCGCCAGCCGACTCTATTCGCCTGCATGCCCGAGTGGAACGGCCGGTAAGCGTGACCTAACCCACGGTGCCGGAGCACAGGGGGCGCACGGAGTCATCACGTCCAGGAAGTGGACGTCCGGGCGCGCCTGTTGAGCGGTGCGGTGGCACTCCGGATGGTGATCGGATGGCGAACGACTGCCCCTCATAGTGCAGTTGCCAGGTTCAAGTCAAGATCTGTCTTTTCTTTGGCAACTCCTGTCCAATGTCGTCACTTGACACGCGTATACGCGCGCGGACCCCATGACCTGGACCCCTCCATCCGCGCGGACGGGCGCGAGGGAGGACATCAAGTGACCAGCAGATCATGGACGTTCAGAGGGGCGGCGGTGGGCGTCGCCCTCGCGGCAGCCACCGCAACGTTCTCGACGTTCGCCGTGGCGCAGGCCGACGCCGGCGCGTCGGCCCCGACGGTGGACCGCCGTGACCCGGCAGCGCCTGCCGCGAGCGACACCGAGCACGACCTCAAGGGCCCGTTCACGGACAGCGAGGCGGCTCAGCGCGAAGAGGCCCTTCAGCAGGTCATATCCGGCGAGGCCAAGGCCCAGGAGCGCAACGGCTCGCAGGTCGTGCAGCTCAGCAAGGGCAAGTACGTCGAGCTCGCCCGGGAGAAGACCGACAAGATCTTCACCATCCTGGTCGAGTTCGGCGACCAGGTCGACCCCCGCTACGGCGGCACCGTCGGCCCGCAGCACAACGAGATAGCCGAGCCGGACCCCACCAAGGACAACAGCACGGCCTGGCAGGCGGACTACAACCAGGAGCACTTCCAGGACCTGTACTTCGGCGAGGGCACCGCTTCGCTGAAGACGTACTACGAGAAGCAGTCCTCGGGCCGCTACTCGGTCGACGGTGAGGTCGCGGACTGGGTCACGGTCCCCTACAACGAGGCCCGTTACGGCTCCAACGACGCGAACACCGGCGCCTGGTACGCGGTGCAGGACGGCGTCACCGCCTGGGTCGCGGCGCAGGAGGCAGCAGGCGCGACCGACGCGGAGATCAAGGCGCAGCTGGCCGAGTACGACCAGTGGGACCGCTACGACTTCGACGGCGACGGCAACTTCAACGAGCCCGACGGCTACATCGACCACTTCCAGATCGTGCACGCCGGTGAGGACGAGTCCGCGGGCGGCGGCGCCCAGGGCGCGGACGCCATCTGGGCCCACCGCTGGTACGCGTTCGGCACCGACGCCGGTGCCACCGGACCCGAGGGCAACAAGCTCGGCGGCGCCGCGATCGGCGACACCGGCATCTGGGTCGGCGACTACACCATCCAGCCGGAGAACGGCGGACTCGGCGTCTACGCCCACGAGTACGGCCACGACCTCGGTCTGCCGGACCACTACGACACCAGCGGCGGCGAGAACTCCACCGGTTTCTGGACCCTGATGTCGTCCGGTTCCTGGCTCGGCACCGGCGAGGGCGAGATCGGCAACCTGCCCGGCGACATGACCGCCTGGGACAAGCTGCAGCTCGGCTGGCTCAACTACGACACGGCGCAGGCCGCGACGAAGTCGAAGCACACCCTGGGCGTCGCCGAGTACAACACCAAGAACGCGCAGGCGCTCGTCGTCGAGCTGCCCGAGAAGACGGTCACCAACGAGATCGTCGAACCGGCGCAGGGCGCGACCCAGTGGTGGAGCGGCAGCGGCGACAACCTCTCCAACACGCTGACCCGTTCGGTCGACCTGACGGGCAAGTCGGCGGCCACGCTGACCCTTGACGGCTGGTGGGACATCGAGGCGGGCTACGACTACCTCTACACCGAGGTCTCCACCGATGGCGGCGCCACCTGGACGGCCATCGACGGCACCGCGGACGGCGCGGCCATCAGCCGTGACGGCAGCGGCAAGCCGGCGCTCGACGGCACGACGGCGGCGTACACGAAGCTGTCGTACCCGCTGGACGCCTACGCGGGCCAGAACATCGGCCTGCGCTTCCGCTACGCGACCGACGGCGGCGTGGCCCAGAAGGGCTTCGCGGCCGACGAGATCAGCGTCACCGCGGACGGCACCGCCCTCTTCTCGGACAACGCGGAGACCGCGGACGCGGCTTGGACCGTCGACGGCTTCTCCCGTATCGGCGCGGCCATCACGGACGACTACCCGCAGTACTACATCGCCGAGAACCGCCAGTACGTGTCGTACGACAAGACCCTCAAGGTCGGCCCGTACAACTTCGGCTTCGCGACGACCCGTCCGGACTGGGTGGAGCACTTCCCGTACCAGAACGGCCTGTTGATCTGGAAGTGGGACACCTCCCAGGCGGACAACAACACCAGCGTCCACCCGGGCGCCGGTCTGGTGCTGCCGATCGACGCCCACCCGGCGGCGCTGAAGTGGTCCAACGGCACGCTGATGCGCAGCCGCATCCAGACGTACGACTCGCCCTTCAGCCTGTACCGCACCGACGGCATCACGCTGCACAACGCGGACGTCGCGACCAAGATCCCTTCGAAGAAGGGTGTCTCGGTCTTCAACGACCGCACCAACACCTACTACGACACGAGCACCCCGCTCGCCGGGGTCAAGATCACTGACACCAACACCAAGATCACGATCGTCAAGGAGGCCCTGAACGGCTCCACGATCTCGCTCCAGGTCGGCCCTGCGGTGAAGTAAGCGTCATTTCCCCAGGTCAGAGCATGATCGGCCGCGACCCCCTGGCGGGTCGCGGCCGATCGTGTTTAGGTGCGTCCTGTGATTCCCTTATTGACACCGGACCGCACGGGGGTGTGACTTTTCATGGCCGCAGGAGGTTTCTGCAAGCTGCCGAACGGCAGCGTGGTGGTGGCACTGAACCTGCCCAGCCCGTCCAGCCCGGCTGCCCTGTCGGCCACGGGCGCCGGCTGCGTACGGGTACTCGTGGTGGCCCAGAACCGGGCCCGCGCGCTGACGAGGCTGCGCAACCTGGGCATGCGCGCGGTGTACCTGCGGGGCAACGCCCAGCCGCCCAGCCCGGACGAGATCACCGCGGTCCTGCACCATCCCGACGGCCTGATATGGCGCACGGCACCGGTCCCTGACAACGGTGTCTCCGTCAGCCCGACCATGGGCCCGGAACTCGTCCAGGAGCTGTGGCACCCGATCCGGGCGCTGATGCGCAGACCCACGGCGCCCCAAGGCCTGTAGGGGCTTCCAGGGCGCGCTGGACCGCTCAGACCACCGGCTTGCCGGTCAGCTCCACGCCCGCGATCCGCAGCTCCTCCAGAGCGCGGTTCGTGGTCTCCTCGGCCACTCCGGCCGTCAGGTCGAGCAGGACCTGTGTACGGAAGCCCTCGCGGGCGGCGTCCAGGGCGGTGGCGCGTACGCAGTGGTCGGTGGCGATGCCCACGACGTCCACCTCGTCGATCTCCCGGGCCCGCAGCCAGTCCGCCAGCGTCACCCCGTTCTCGTCGGCGCCCTCGAAGCCGCTGTACGCCGCCGCGTACGCGCCCTTGTCGAAGACGGCGTCGATCGCGCCGGAGGCGACGACCGGAGCGAAGTTCGGGTGGAAGCCGACGCCTTCGGTGCCGGCCACGCAGTGCGCGGGCCAGGAGTGGACGTAGTCGGGGTTGTCGGCGAAGTGGCCACCGGGGGCGATGTGGTGGTCGCGGGTCGCCACGACATGGCGGTAGCCGGCGGGGGCCTGCCCGATCAGCTCGGTGATGGCGGCGGCCACGTCGGCACCTCCGGCCACCGCGAGGCTGCCCCCCTCGCAGAAGTCGTTCTGTACGTCTACGACGATCAAGGCGCGGCGCATGGTCGGTGTCCTTCGGCTCGGCGGGCGATCGGTGGCGTCGATGGGGGGGTGCGGGCCCGGCCTGTGAGTTACCGAGCCTAGAGACTTCGAGTGCCCTCCGGGAGGGGCGTTGGGCTGCCGCGCTGTGCCCAAGGGGGTGTGGAAGCGACGCTTGCGCGGTGTGGAGGAGCCGCTTGTGCGGTGTGCAGGGGCGTGGCCGTTGCATTCCCGCTCACCGGTTGTTCATGCGCTCGCGCCGTAGCCGTACGGAGTACGTCAGACGTACTCGGTCGGGATGACCGCCTCTCCGCGCGAGAGCTGGGTGGCCGACAGCGGCAGGTTGGCGCGGGCGGCCGCGTGCCGCTCCCGTACGACGTCGAGGGGCTCGCGGGCGATGACCTGACCGCCCTTGACCAGCTCGACCAGGAGCTGCCGGTCGGCCAGCTCGCCCGGCACCGGACCGATGCCGATCACCTCGGCCTCGGCGACCCCGTGCTCGTCCAGGCGCCGCGCGGCCCACTTGCGCCCGCCGATGGACGTCTTGCCGCCGGAGGACTTCTTGGCCACCGCCTCCAGCGGATCCCTCGGGTCCGCCGACTCGGCGCGTGCGACCAGCTTGTAGACCATGGAGCAGGTCGGATGGCCGGATCCCGTCACCAGCTGGGTGCCGACGCCGTACGCGTCCACGGGCGCCGCCGCCAGCGAGGCGATCGCGTACTCGTCCAGGTCGGAGGTCACGATGATCCGCGTGCCGGTCGCGCCCAGCTCGTCCAGTTGCTGCCGTACCCGGTGCGCGACGAGGAGAAGGTCCCCGGAGTCGATGCGGACGGCGCCCAGCTCGGGCCCCGCCACCTCGACGGCCGTCCGGACCGCCGCCGCGACGTCGTACGTGTCCACGAGCAGCGTGGTGCCCCGGCCGAGCGAGTTCACCTGGGCCTGGAAGGCGTCCCGCTCGTGGTCGTGGAGCAGGGTGAAGGCGTGCGCGGAGGTCCCCACGGTCGGGATGCCGTAGCGGAAACCGGCGGCCAGGTCGGAGGTGGTCGTGAAGCCACCGACGTACGCGGCCCGTGCGGCGGCCACGGCGGCCAGCTCGTGGGTGCGCCGGGCCCCCATCTCGATCAGCGGGCGCCCGCCCGCCGCCGAGGCCATCCGGGAGGCGGCGGCCGCGATCGCCGAGTCGTGGTTGAGGATGGAGAGGATCACCGTCTCCAGGAGCACGCATTCGGCGAACGACCCCTCGACCCGCAGGATCGGCGAGCCGGGGAAGTACACCTCGCCCTCCGGGTAGCCCCAGATGTCCCCGCCGAAGCGGTAGCCGGCGAGCCAGTCCAGGGTCGGCTCGTCCACGATTTCACGCTCGCGCAGAAAGCCGAGGACGTCCGCGTCGAAGCGGAAGTTCTCGACGGCGTCGAGAACGCGCCCGGTCCCGGCCACCACGCCGTAGCGCCGCCCCTCGGGCAGCCTCCGGGTGAAGACCTCGAAGACCGAGCGCCGCTCGGCCGTCCCCGCCGCCAGGGCGGCCTGCAGCATCGTCAGCTCGTACTGGTCGGTGAAGAGCGCCGTAGAAGGAACGTCCACCGGCAGCCCAAGGTCCGCTGTGTTCATAGGACCGGATCGTACCCCCATCTCGTCACTCTGACGATTTGTGGGTCGGGGTTTGTGGGACCGACCGGCGTTGTGTGGTCCGTTTGTGCGAGTACCCCCCTCTGGTGGCAGCATGGGCCGTGTGACGGCTCCCGCACCCCTAGAGACCGAGAAGACCGAGTCGGCGGAGGAGGTCTTCGCCGTACCCGAGCCCGACGTTCCCTGGCTGACGATCGTCCACAACGACCCGGTCAACCTCATGAGCTACGTGACGTATGTCTTCCAGACGTACTTCGGCTACACCAAGGACAAGGCCACCAAGCTCATGATGGACGTTCACCACAAGGGCCGGGCGGTGGTCTCCAGCGGATCCCGCGAGGAGATGGAGCGCGACGTACAGGCCATGCACGGCTACGGTCTGTGGGCCACCCTTCAGCAGGACCGCAAGTGAGCCCACGTGGCGAGAACCGGAAACAGCACCGAGCGGACCGGAAGCAGCGACGCAACCTGATGCCTGGACACTTCGAACCGATCCCCGGCGGCGGCGCGGCCGTCGCGCTCGACGAGGTCGAGATCTCCATCATTCGCTCCCTCGCCGTCCAGCTCCTGGAGCTCATCGGTCCCGGGCCCGCCGAGAACACCCCCGACGACCCGCTCGCCGAACTGTTCGCGGAGGGCCCCAGCGAGCCGCCCTCCGACCCCGTGCTGCAACGCCTCTTCCCCGACGCGTACAGCGGCCCCGACGTCGAGGCCCACTCGCCGGAACAGGCCGAGGAACAGCGCGCCTACTCCTCGGAGTTCCGCCGCTTCACCGAGAACGACCTGCGCGCGGGCAAGCGCGGATGCGCCCTCACGGTGGTCCGCTCGCTGGACGCGGTGGCATCCGGCGACGGCGGGGCGGTCGTCAAGCTGTCCGCCGACGAGGCCGAGCAGTGGCTGCGCGCGCTGAACGACCTGCGCCTGGCGATCGGCGCCCGGCTCGACGTCGTCGCCGAGGAGGACACCGACCTCCTCTACCGGCTGCCGGACGAGGACCCGCGCAAGCCGATGGTGATGGCGTATCTGTGGCTGGGCGGGCTCCAGGAGACGCTCGTCGAAGCCCTGATGCCCTGAGTCGCGGCGGGGTCCGCGTTCGCTCATGAGACGCTCGTCGAAGCCCTGATGCCCTGATCCACGACGAGGTCCGCGCTCGCTCGGAGGACGCTCAGAGGACGCTCAAATCCGGATAACGATCACGTCACCATGACCGCGTCCTATGGGGCGCGGTTCGTCGTTTGTCCGGGTCTTTCTGTGGTGTGCGCAACACGACCCCCCGTCGATCAACATTGCGGCCGTGATAAATCTTCACGACCGCCCGACAGGACACCACCCACGTCCGGTCGGGTGCGCCACCGAGCCGGCGGATCGCCGGCCAGGCACAGCTCCACGTATCCGGGGGGATCGGAACCCGATCCGAGGCCAGACGACTGGCCCGGACCGGCATGGAGAAAGGCGCACCACACATGACCTCATCGCAGGTCGACAAGCAGTACGACAGCGACGGCAGTGAGGTCGTGGGCGGCGACGCCCCCGAAGAGGGGTACGAGCGCGGGCTCGGCAGCCGCCAGGTCCAGATGATCGCGATCGGCGGCGCCATCGGCGTCGGCCTCTTCCTGGGCGCCGGGGCGAACATCGCCAAGGCCGGGCCCAGCCTCATCCTCATGTACGCCCTCGCCGGCGTGATCATCTTCTTCATCATGCGGGCGCTCGGCGAACTGCTGCTCTACCGCCCGGTCTCGGGCTCCTTCGCGGAGTACTCCCGCGAGTTCCTCGGCCCGTTCTTCGGCTACTTCACCGGCTGGACGTACTGGCTGATGTGGGTCGTCACCGGCATGGCGGAGCTCACCGCCGCCGCGATCTACGTCAACTACTGGTTCCCGTCGGTCCCCCGGTGGGCGACGGCCCTGGTCTTCCTGGTCGTCCTCTTCGTGGCCAACCTGATCTCGGTGAAGCTCTTCGGCGAGATCGAGTTCTGGTTCTCGATGGTCAAGGTCACCGCGCTCATCGGCATGATCGTGATCGGCCTCGGCGTCCTCACCTTCGGCTTCAGCGCGGCCGGTGACACCGCCACCGTCGCCAACCTCTATCAGGTCGACGGCTTCTTCCCCAAGGGCATCGGCTCCTCCCTGATGACCCTCCAGGGCGTCATGTTCGCCTACCTGGCGGTCGAACTGGTCGGCGTCACGGCGGGCGAGTCCGAGAACCCCGAGAAGACCCTCCCCAAGGCCATCAACACCCTGCCCTGGCGCATCGCGCTCTTCTACGTCGGCGCCCTCACCGTCATCCTCTGCGTCGTGAAGTGGACGGAGTTCGCACCGGGAGTCAGCCCCTTCGTCGAGGCCTTCGCGAAGATCGGCATCCCGGCGGGCGCGGCCATCGTCAACTTCGTGGTCCTCACCGCCGCCCTGTCGTCCTGCAACTCGGGCATGTACTCCACGGGCCGCATGCTGCGCACCCTGGCGGACAGCGGAGAGGCCCCGAAGGTCTTCAGCAGGCTCTCCTCGACCAAGACCCCGGCGTTCGGCATCACCGTCTCCGTGCTCTTCATGGGCATCGGCGTGATCCTGAACTACATCGTCCCGGAGAAGGCCTTCGGCTACGTCGTCTCGGTCGCCACCGCGGCCGGCATCTGGACCTGGCTGATGATCCTGATCAGCCACATCCTGTACCGCCGCGCGGTCGACGCCGGGCGCCTGCCCGCCTCCTCCTTCCCGGCCCCGGGCGGCGCGAAGCTCAGCTGGGTCGCGGTCGTCTTCCTGCTCTTCGTCACCTGCCTGATCGCGTACGACGCCGACTCCCGCGTCTGCCTTTACGTGATGGCCGTCTGGGCCGCCGTCCTGGGCATCGGCTGGGCCATCCTCAAGGTGCGGAACCCGCAGGTCGCCGAGCGCCGCGACCCGGTCTTCGAGAAGACCGGCTGACCCCTTCGGTTCACTATGTGGGCCGCCCCGTACCACTCTTCGGTACGGGGCGGCCTTCTGCTTATCCTGGCCAGCATGCTGACCATCACCCAGGCCCTGTTCGACCAGATCGTCGCGCACGCACGCCAGGACCACCCCGACGAGGCATGCGGCGTCGTAGCGGGCCCGGAGGGCACCGACCGCCCCGAGCGGTTCATCCCGATGCTCAACGCGGCCCGCTCACCCACGTTCTACGAGTTCGACTCCGGCGACCTGCTCAAGCTGTACCGCGAGCTGGACGACCGCGACGAGGAGCCCGTCGTCATCTACCACTCGCACACGGCGACCGAGGCATACCCCTCCCGCACCGACATCGCGTACGCCAACGAGCCGGGCGCCCACTACGTGCTGGTCTCCACGGCGGACTCGGACGACGCCGGGCCCTTCCAGTTCCGCTCGTACCGGATCGTCGAGGGCGTGGTGACGGAGGAGGAGATCAAGGTGGTGGAGGCGTACTGAGCCTCAGGAAAGGCGTACTTGAGTCCCCGCAAAGGGGTCCTGAGTCTCTGCGAAGGCGTCCGGTCCCGCATTTCGGTCGGATTCCGTCCACCATCTGATATCACAGTCCGGGACCCGGACCGGGAATCGATACGATGACCCCATGGTTTCCCACGACGTGAGCGAGAAGACGCCGGGCATACTGCTCGTGGCGCGGCTGCACGTCGACCTGTGCAGGCTGCAGAGTGCCATCTGTACGCGCTGACTCCTGCCGCCGCCGTACGGCCGTGAGCCGCGGCTCCGCAAACCGGCGTACACCTTGATCCACCGCGCTGCCGCGCGCCCACCGACCTGACTTTCCTCCCGACAGGAGCCCGCAACCATGGCCATCGAGGTCCGCATCCCCACCATCCTCCGCACCTACACCGACGGCCAGAAGGCCGTCGAGGGCGGCGGGGAGACCCTCGCCGAGCTGTTCGCCGACCTCGAAACCCGGCACACGGGCATCCAGGCCCGCATCGTGGACGGCGGCGAACTGCGCCGCTTCGTCAACGTCTACCTGAACGACGAGGACGTCCGCTTCCTCGAAGGCATCAACACCAAGCTGACCGACGGCGACAACGTGACGATTCTGCCGGCCGTGGCCGGCGGCATGGTCTGATCGGGCTCTGATCACTGATGCGTTACGACTCCCCGCTCGCCGCGGTGGGCAACACCCCGCTGGTGCGCCTGCCGCGGCTCTCGCCCTCCCAGGACGTGCGTATCTGGGCCAAGCTGGAGGACCGCAATCCGACCGGCTCGGTCAAGGACCGACCGGCACTGCACATGGTCGAACAGGCGGAGAAGGACGGCCGGTTGACGCCCGGCTGCACGATCCTGGAGCCGACGTCCGGCAACACGGGCATCTCGCTGGCCATGGCGGCGAAGCTCAAGGGCTACCGCATGGTCTGCGTCATGCCGGAGAACACCTCGCACGAGCGGCGTGAGCTGCTGGGCATGTGGGGCGCGGAGATCATCCCCTCGCCCGCGGCCGGTGGCTCCAACACCGCCGTGCGCGTCGCCAAGGAGCTCGCCGCCGAGCACCCGGACTGGGTGATGCTCTACCAGTACGGCAACCCCGACAACGCGGGCGCCCACTACGCCACCACCGGCCCCGAGATCCTCGCCGACCTCCCCTCCGTGACCCACTTCGTGGCGGGCCTCGGCACCACGGGCACCCTCATGGGCGTCGGCCGCTTCCTGCGCGAGCACAAGCCGGACGTGAAGATCGTCGCCGCCGAGCCGCGCTACGACGACCTGGTGTACGGGCTTCGCAACCTCGACGAGGGCTTCGTCCCCGAGCTGTACGACGCGTCCGTCCTCACCACCCGCTTCTCCGTCGGCTCGGCGGACGCGGTCACCCGCACCCGGGAGCTGCTCCAGCAGGAGGGCATCTTCGCGGGCGTCTCCACGGGGGCCGCACTGCACGCCGCGATCGGGGTCGGCAAGAAGGCCCTCGCCGCGGGGGAGGCAGCCGACATCGTGTTCGTCGTGGCCGACGGAGGCTGGAAGTACCTGTCGACGGGGGTCTACACGGCCGCGACGACGGAGGAAGCGATCGAGACGTTGCAGGGGCAGTTGTGGGCGTAGGGGTGTAGCGGTGGGTTTTTTCGCCCCCTCCGCCCCTACCCGTCCCTTGTTCCTGGGGGCTGCGCCCCCAGACCCCCCTGTCGCGCTGAACGCGCTCGTCCTCAAACGCCGGACGGGCTGAAAGCCTCCAGGCTCAGCCCGCCAGATACCTCACCTGATCCCACAGCACCGGATCCACCACCCCCACCCGCCGCCGGAAGTCCCGCACCGCGACCTCCCGCAGCTCATCCGTCTCAAGGAAGCTCGGCCGCCCCCGGGCATCGCCGACCGCGCCGGGCGGCAGCGGAATCACCCCGGCCCGCTCGTCGTGGTACTTGCTGGTGATCTTCGCGACGGTGACCACCTCGCCCCGCACACCCAGCACGAGACACGGCCGGTCCTTGCCCCCCGGCCCGTCCTCGTAGGGAACGTTCGCCCACCAGATCTCCGCCGCCTGAGGCCGCGGCACCCGCCCCCGCCGCGGCCCACCCGGCCGGCCGGGCGGCCGCGTACGCCGGGACGGCTTACGCCCTCGCCCCCAGCCGTCCACAAGAGTCGCGACCAGCGCGAGCAGCACCACGGCCGCCAGCGCGATCCACCAGGACGTGTCCATAGCAACGAAGGTACCGGTGCGTCACCCTGGCCGCCCCCCCACCCGGACGGGGCCGCCCCGCCCGGACCCCGCCCGAGGTCCATCCGAACCGGTGACAGCACAGGTGAGTTCGCCCACAACAGCCCCTGGTGGAGGAGCGACCGGCCCTTTTGCGCCTTACGCTCGACGGACCGCACGACCCCCGTTTCCCGCATCTGCTCCGAGTGTCTGCGCTGAGGATCCGCTCACCGCATCTACTCTCTGCACTTCCTGTCAGCGCGGAGGTTCCAGCTCATATGAAGCTCACCGTCGTCGGCTGCTCGGGGTCGTTCCCGTCCGCGGAATCGGCCTGCTCGAGCTACCTCGTAGAGGCCGACGGCTTCCGGCTGCTTCTCGACATGGGCAATGGTGCCCTTGGCGAGTTGCAGCGCCACTGCGGTCTTTACGACCTCGACGCGATCTTCCTCAGCCATCTGCACGCCGACCACTGCATCGACATGTGCGCGTATTTCGTCGCGCGCTACTACCGTCACGACGGGGGCCGCGCCGGCCCGATCCCCGTCTACGGACCCGAGGGCACGGAGCACCGCCTCACCACCGCCTACGCGGACACGCCCACCGCCTCGTCGATGAGCGAGGTGTTCGACTTCCACACGGTCAAGCCGGGCACCTTCGAGGTCGGCCCGTTCACCCTGCACACGGAGCGGGTGCGCCACCCCGTGGAGGCGTACGGCATCCGCGTGGAGCACGGCGGACGCGCCCTGACCTACTCCGGGGACACGGGCGTGTGCGATTCCCTCGACGAACTCGCCCGCGACAGCGACCTGTTCCTCTGCGAGGCCGCGTTCACGTACGGCAAGGAGAACATCCCCGACCTCCACCTCAACGGCCGCGAGGCAGGCGAAACCGCCACCCGCGCCGGCGCCCGCAAGCTCGTCCTCACTCACATCCCG
The DNA here is from genome assembly GCF_040683495.1 of Streptomyces sp. NPDC093544. Taxonomy (NCBI): domain Bacteria; kingdom Bacillati; phylum Actinomycetota; class Actinomycetes; order Kitasatosporales; family Streptomycetaceae; genus Streptomyces; species Streptomyces sp. NPDC093544. Next base: position 95,147 of record NZ_JBFBEA010000005.1, read on the forward strand.
CCGTGGACGGACCCCCAGATCAACCTGGCGGACGCGCGCGGTGTGTACACCGGACCGGTGGAGCTGGCAGCGCCCAGGGCGACGTACGAGATCTAGAACCGGCAACAAGGAGGGCCCCGGAACCGATCGGTTCCGGGGCCCTCCTTGTTGCCGTACGGGCTCATGCCCGGGGGAGGAGGCTCACACCTTGGTGAGGTCCTCGACCTCCTCCTCGGGCTCGCGGCCCGGGGTGGGGAGGTTCCACTTGACGATCGCGAAGCGGAAGACGACGTAGTAGATGGCGCCGAAGACCAGGCCGACGGGGATCAGCAGCCATGGCTTGGTGGAGATGCCCCAGTTGATGAAGACGTCGATGAAGCCGGCCGAGAAGCTGAAGCCCATGTGCATGCCCAGCGCCCAGGTCACGGCCATCGAGATCGCGGTCAGCACCGCGTGGATCGCGTACAGCACTGGTGCGATGAACATGAACGAGAACTCGATCGGCTCGGTCACACCGGTGACGAAGGAGGTCAGGGCCAGCGACACCATCATGCCCATCACGGCCTTGCGGCGCTCGGGGCGGGCGGTGTGCGCCATGGCGAGGGCGGCGGCCGGCAGGCCGAACATCATGATCGGGAAGAAGCCCGTCATGAACTGACCGGCGGTCGGGTCGCCGGCGAAGAAGCGCGGCAGGTCGCCGTGGACGACGGTGCCCGCGGAGTCGGTGAAGTCGCCGATCTGGAACCAGGCCACGGAGTTGACGAACTGGTGCATGCCGATCGGGATCAGCGCGCGGTTGATCAGGCCGAAGAGGGCCGCGCCGAAGGAGCCGAGGCCGGTCATCCACTCGCCGAAGTTGGTGATGACGTCACCGATGGGCTGCCAGCCGAGGGCGACCAGGACACCGAGGATGACGCCGACTACGGAGGTGATGATCGGCACGAGACGGCGGCCGTTGAAGAAGCCCAGCCAGTCGACCAGCTTGGTGCGGTGGAAGCGCTGCCACAGCACGGCCGTCAGCAGGCCGAGGATGATGCCGCCGAGTACGCCCGGGTTCTGGAAGGTCGCGGTAGTGGCGGCCTCGGTGCCCTTCTGCCAGAAGCCGCCGCCGAGTCCGGTCGCCGTGTAGGTGGCGCCCTCGTGGCCGTCCTTGATCGGGAACTGGTGGATCACCGCGTAGTAGGTGAGGAAGCCGACGACGGCGGCGAGGGCCGTCGAGCCGTCGGCCTTCTTCGCGAAGCCGATGGCCACGCCTATACAGAACAGCAGGGGCAGCCCGAAGGAGCTGTCCAGCAGGGCGCCGCCGGCTCCGGCGAACACCTTCGCCACATCGGCGGGGATGTGGAACCTCTCCTGGGAGTCCGCTTGCCCGAACCGCAGCAGGAGGCCCGCCGCCGGCAGCACGGCGATCGGGAGCTGGAGACTGCGGCCGACTTTCTGCAGGCCCTGGAACAGACCGGATCCCCGCTTCTTCGCGGGTGCCGCCGTTGTGCTGGCGGTGCTCATAGTTCCTCCATGTACCGGAGCTGCCCGGGGGGACGAAATGGGGACGAGAAGGGGGAAACGGGGATGAAGCAGGGGGTAGGCAGCTACCACGTGGTCTACACCACTTAGTGGTGTAGACCTGTTTTAGCACGGTGAAGGTGGGATAAGGAACCCGCCAATTTTGTGGCCTGGGCCATAGTGGATGAAGCGGTCGTAAGTGGTCTTGTTCATGACGAAGGGCCCCCGGACCAGCAGGTCCGGGGGCCCTTGACCAGGGGCACTTACTCTCTGGTGTGCTATGGACTCACGCCTTGGTGATGTCCTCGCGATCCTCGTCCGGCTCCCGCCCCGGAGTCTTCAGATCGAACTTGGTGATCGCGAAACGGAAGATCACGTAGTACACGACGGCGAAGCACAACCCGATCGGAATGATCGCCCAAGGCTTCGTCGCCAAGTTCCAGTTGATGACGTAGTCGATCAGACCGGCGGAGAAACTGAAGCCGTCGTGCACCCCCAGACCCCACGTCACCGCCATCGAAACACCGGTCAGCAGCGCGTGCACCGCATACAGCAACGGCGCGATGAACACGAAGGAGTACTCGATCGGTTCGGTGATACCCGTGACGAACGAGGTCAGCGCGATCGACAACATCAGACCGCCAACCTCCTTGCGGCGATGAGGCTTTGCGCAGTGCGTCATCGCCAGACAGGCGGCCGGCAGCGCGAACATCATGATGGGGAAGAAGCCCGAGGTGAACTGACCCGCGTTCGGGTCGCCCGCCAGGAACATGTTGATGTCACCGTGCACCACCGTCCCGTCCGGCTTGGTGTAAGTGCCGAACTGGAACCAGATGGGCACGTTCAGGAACTGGTGCAGACCGATCACCAGCAGCGCGCGGTTGGCGATACCGAACACACCCGCACCCCAGGCGCCGAGCCCCACCAGCCAGTCGCTGAAGCTCTGCAGACCGTCACCGATCGGCGGCCACACCCACAGACACAGCGCGGCGACCGCGATCGCGACGAACGACATGATGATCGGCACAAGCCGGCGCCCGTTGAAGAAGCCGAGCCAGTCCACCAGCTTCGTACGGTGGAAACGCTGCCAGAAGTACGCCGACAGCAACCCGATGACGATCCCGCCGAACACCCCGGGATTCTGATACGAGAAGACAGCCACCGTGCCGTCCGACGCCTGACAGCCGGCCGCCACCTTCTGCGCACCGCTCGCACAGTCGATCGGGAACTGGCGCAGCACGTTGTAATAGACGAGGAACCCCGCCAGCGCCGCCAGCGCCGTCGACCCGTCCGACTTCTTCGCCATCCCGATGGCCACACCCACACAGAACAGCAACGGCAGCCCGAGCGACCCGTCCAGCAGCGCGCCACCGGCGCCCGCCATCACCTTCGAGACGTTCGTCCAGCCCAGGCCGTCATCACCGAACACATCCGGCTGGCCGAGCCGGTTGAGGATGCCCGCGGCCGGCAGTACGGCAATGGGAAGCTGAAGACTCCGTCCCATCTTCTGCAGACCCTGGAACAAGTTGTTCCACGGCGTGCGCGCGGGCGCGGCGGCACTGCTGGCACTCATGAGCGTCCTCCGGGCGGAACCGGGTTTGGCGCCCATTCGTAGACTGGTGTAGACCAGTCCGCGAACGGTCGCACTGTCGTGAACGCCATGATTCGGTACCCATGACATGACCGCTCGCGAAGATGGGCCAACTGTGGGTTACTGCGACAAAGCGGTTCGGATCAGGGAGTAGGACATGGCCACCAAGGCTGAGAAGATCGTCGCCGGACTCGGCGGCATCGAGAACATCGAAGAAGTCGAAGGCTGCATCACCCGCCTCCGCACCGAGGTCATCGACCCGAGCAAGGTCGACGAAGCCGCCCTGAAGGCCGCCGGCGCCCACGGCGTCGTCAAAATGGGCACCGCCATCCAGGTCGTCATCGGCACCGACGCCGACCCGATCGCGGCGGACATCGAAGACATGATGTGAACCACCACGTTTTCTAACACCGTGACTCACCCCTGAGGGGCTGCTTCCGTAACCGGCGGCAGCCCCTCACCCGTATACGGCTAGGCTCATCGCCATGTCTCGCATCGACGGCCGCACCCCCGAACAGCTGCGCCCCATCACCATCCAGCGTGGCTGGAGCAAGCACGCCGAGGGCTCCGTCCTCGTCTCCTTCGGCGACACCAAAGTCTTCTGCACCGCCTCAGTCACCGAAGGCGTCCCGCGCTGGCGCAAGGGCAGCGGAGAGGGCTGGGTCACCGCCGAGTACTCGATGCTCCCGCGCGCCACCAACACCCGCGGCGACCGCGAGTCCGTCCGCGGCAGGATCGGCGGCCGCACCCACGAGATCTCCCGCCTCATCGGCCGCTCCCTGCGCGCCGTCATCGACTACAAGGCGCTCGGCGAGAACACCATCGTCCTCGACTGCGACGTCCTCCAGGCCGACGGCGGCACCCGCACCGCCGCGATCACCGGCGCATACGTCGCCCTCGCCGACGCCATCACCTGGGCCCAGGGCAAGAAGCTCATCAAGGCCGGCCGCCAACCGCTCACCGGCACAGTGTCCGCGGTCTCCGTCGGCATCGTCGGCGGAATCCCCCTCCTCGACCTCTGCTACGAAGAGGACGTACGGGCCGACACCGACATGAACGTCGTCTGCACCGGCGACGGCCGCTTCGTCGAGATCCAGGGCACCGCCGAAGCCGAGCCCTTCGACCGCAAGGAACTGGGCGCCCTGCTCGACCTCGCGGTCGCGGGCTGCGACGAGCTCGCCGCCGTACAACTCGCGGCACTTGAGGCAACCACCAGTTAACCCTTCGCGTTCTAAGGGGTACGGGCGTACGGTCCAGCCGTGCGTCCCGGCCCGGCCCCAGCACGGGGGCCGGCCGACCGCACCAAAGGGTCGACCACGTCACGTGATCGACCACGTCAAGAGGTCGATCACACCAAGAGGTTGACCACATCTTGCCCACGGGGAGGGACCGTTCCATGGCCGCGCGCCAACGCCGACGCACCGCCGCATTCGCCGTCATCGCCGCACTCGTCGCCATACCGACGGCTGTCGGCTGCGACGCCGTCAACAAGGCCCTGGACTGCGTCCAGACCGCCGACGCCATCGCCGACAGCGTCACCGACCTCCAGCAGGCCGTCGAGAACGCGGCGGAGGACCCGACGCAGACCGACGAGTCCCTCAACTCGATCGAGCAGAACCTCGACAAGATCGGCGACAAGACCGACAACGCCGACATCAACAAAGCGGTCGACGACCTCAACAAGGCTGTCTCCAACGTCCGTACGGCCATCAAGAACGGCGACGAGACACCCGACATCAGCCCGGTCACCGACGCGGCGGGCGAACTGACGAAGGTCTGCACGCCGTAACCGTCACGCGGGGGCTTGGGGAAACTGCTACGCAGGGGCTTGGGGATACTGAGGGGCATGACCCGCCTGATCCTCGCCACCCGCAACGCCGGAAAACTCACCGAACTGAAGGCGATCCTCGCCGACGCAGGTCTCACCCACGACCTCGTCGGCGCGGACGCCTACCCCGACATCCCCGACGTCAAGGAAACCGGCGTCACCTTCGCCGAAAACGCCCTCCTCAAGGCCCACGCCCTCGCCCAGGCCACCGGCCTCCCCGCCGTCGCCGACGACTCCGGCCTCTGCGTCGACGTCCTGAACGGCGCCCCCGGCATCTTCTCCGCCCGCTGGGCCGGACGGCACGGCGACGACGTCGCGAACCTGGCCCTGCTCCTGGCCCAGCTGGGCGACATCGCCGACGAACACCGGGGCGCCCACTTCGCGTGCGCGGCGGCGCTCGCTCTGCCGGACGGCACGGAGCGGGTGGTCGAGGGTCAGCTGCGCGGAACCCTCCGGCACGCTCCCGTCGGCACGAACGGCTTCGGGTACGACCCGATCCTCCAGCCGGAGGGGGATACCCGGACGTGCGCGGAGATGGACCCCGCGGAGAAGAACGCGATCAGCCATCGGGGGAAGGCGTTTCGGGGGTTGGTGCCGGTGGTTCGGGAGTTGTTGGGCTGAGGGCAGATACGGGAACGGCCTGCGAATCCTTCGATTCGCAGGCCGTTTACTGTGCGGCGGAAGGGATTCGAACCCTCAAGCCGTTTCACGGGCCACAGATCCTAAGTCTGCTGTGTCACCTCTGCACCACCGCCGCCGGACGCTTGTCATCGTACCGGTCACGCGGCTGCCGGTGCGCGGGGGTTTATGTCACGCCGTTTCCCGGCTTCGACTGCCTCCCCGGCACCAGGTACTGGTGATCGCGTGGCAGTTGGGGCAGAGCAACCGCAGGTTCTCGCGCCGGTCGTCACCCCAGTCACCGTTGATGTGATCGACCTCCAGGGTCATGGGCCTGCCGAGCCATTCCGGGCCAGTGCCGCACCTGGCGCACTCCTCTGCTACGCCGACCTCGTTGAGGGCTCGACGTAGGCGCTTTGTCGTCGTCCGCTGCTTGCCCTTGTGCTGTACCAGAACATCCTCAGGTCGCTTCGCGTTCGGGGCTCGCCGTCCCCGTTGGTGTGCCTGCCCAAGGAAGTGTTCCGTCGAGAGACGATCGTCGGCGATCCACTCGCGCAGCTTCTTCCGCTGCGCACCGTTGTCCGTGAGACCCAGACGGCGCAGCACCTCCGCCAAGGAGGCAGACTCGCTGACGGCCGCCCGTAACTCGTAGAGGGCGGGTAGGGCGGGTCGGCCGCAGGGGCCGAAGTGCGAGATGTCGATACCGAAGTGGGCGAATCGCTTGGTGAGGTAATTGCGGAGGTAGCCGTATGGCCGGGTGCCGAAGAAGGCAATGACCTCGTCGAGGTCGGAACACCGAGCTGCTGCCTCGGCCAGGCGCTCGCGGGTGTACTGCACGCCGCTGGTCACGAGGCGCGCCCCTTGCCGCGCCCCCGATAACTGTCAGTTGTCGAGTGGCAGTTGGGGCAAAGGAGCCGCAGGTTCTCGATGCGGCTGTTCCGCCAGTTGCCGTCGACGTGGTCGACCTCCAAGGGGAGCGGCTCCCCGAGCCACACTCCTTCGATCCCGCACAGGGCGCAGCGCTCCGCTACGCCCAGTTCACCAATCGCCCGCTTCAGACGGCTGCTTGGGACCCGCGTGGCGTGTTCCGACGTGTCCTCGGTGAGGATCTCCTCGGCCGTCCGGCGGCGCTGGTTGTACCGCTGCCGCTCTGTGCGGACCACTGGCGTGAAGTGCGAGGTGTCGATGCAGTAGGCCTTGATGCGGCGGGAGATGTTCGTATGGTGTCCGCCGACGACCTCGAGCCCGAGCCGCCGTAGAACCTCGTTGACGCTTGTCGACGCTGCGACCACCGGCTCAAGGATGTCCCTCGTCCACTTGGCACCCTCCCGCTCGAAGTGCGAGACGTTGACCCCCAGCTTCTTCATCCGATCGGAGATGTACCGCCGCTTCCAGCTCTTCGGATCCACCCCCAACTTCCCCAACGCCTCAGACAACGTCCGCGACGACCTGGCCGCCTCCTCCAGACGCTCCCTGGTGTACGGGCTGACCGGCATGATTCCCCTCCGTTCCGGCCACACGTTCGTGACCTCGTACGGAGTAACGAACCGTTTATCGGACAGTCACGCCCGAAACGTAAAGCGGCCCGTACCGGATCACGCCGGTACGGGCCGTTCCTGAAGCGACAGTGACAGCGGCAGCGGCCTCAGACCCCCAGGTCCTTGATGATCTTCGCGACGTGGCCCGTCGCCTTGACGTTGTAGAAGGCGTGTTCGATCTTGCCCTGTTCGTCGACGACGAGGGTGGAGCGGATGACGCCGACGTAGGTCTTGCCGTAGTTCTTCTTCTCGCCGTAGGCGCCGTAGGCCTCGATGACCTTGGTGGACGGGTCGCCGACCAGGGTGACCTTCAGGTTCTCCTTCTCGCGGAACTTGGCGAGCTTTTCGGGCTTGTCGGGGGAGACGCCGATGACGTCGTAGCCGGCGGTCGCCAGGACGTCGAGGTTGTCGGTGAAGTCGCAGGCCTGCTTCGTGCAGCCGGGGGTCAGGGCGGCCGGGTAGAAGTAGACGATGACCTTGCGGCCCTTGTGGTCGGCGAGGGAGACCTCTTTGCCGTCGGCGTCGGGCAGGGTGAAGGCGGGGGCGGTGTCGCCGGGCTGGAGTCGCTCGCTCATCGGTACCTCACGTGGCCGGGGGTGGGTGGATATGGGTTGCGGACTACGGAACGAGCGTAATGGGGGTGCCGAGGGGTGCGTCGCCGCCCGAGCTGACAGACTGTCGGGAGCAAAGGGCCAGATACACGACCACGGAGGCAGCGCGGTGCCGGACACGTCGGACACGTCGGATACCAGGACTCCGGCGCAGATCGAGGCGGACATCAAGCGCCGCCGCGAAACCCTCGCCGAGACACTCGACGAGATCGGCGTGCGCGTGCACCCGAAGACCATCGTCGGGGACGCCAAGGCCAAGGTCGCCTCCAATATCGATCACACGCTGGGGCGCGCGTACGTCGGCGTCAACCGGGTCGTCAGCGATGTGAAGGGCCAGTTCGTCAGCGAAGAAGGCGCGCCGCGGCTCGAACGCATCGTGCCGGTGGCCCTTGTCGTGGTCGGGATCGTCGGGCTGCTCGCCGTCGGTTCGCGTCGGCGCAAGCGCTGACCCGGCGACGTACCGACCGATTGAAGGCAGGTAGGTTCGGGGCGTGAGCGCCAACCGGGACAAGCAGAGCACCGACCTTGACGACAAGTTGCCCATCCGCATGCTGCACGACCGTGTGCTGGTGCGGCAGGACGCCGCCGAGGGCGAGCGGCGTTCCGGCGGCGGCATCCTGATCCCAGCGACGGCGGCCGTCGGCCGGCGCCTGGCGTGGGCGGATGTTGTCGCGGTCGGGCAGAACGTACGGACGGTGGAACCGGGCGACCGTGTCCTGTACGACCCCGAGGACCGCGCCGAGGTCGAGGTGCGCGGGACGGCGTACGTGTTGATGCGCGAGCGGGATCTGCATGCCGTGGCCGCGGACCGTTTCGAGGGGTCCGAGGACTCGACGGGCTTGTACCTGTAAGTACGTGACCTGCGCTTCGTTGCCTGTGAGGGGCTGGTGACCATCGTCACCAGCCCCTTTGTCGTTCCTTTGCTACCTTGGAAGGACCCCGACGAGACGCGCCGTACCGGGCCCCGTGAATACACCGGCAAAGACGACGCACCCCCTGTTGTTCCATCACGGAGGTGCCTCTCATGGCCTGGGTTCTGCTGCTCGTCGCCGGTCTGCTCGAAGTCGGCTGGTCGATCGGGATGAAATACACGGAAGGTTTCACGCGGCTGGTGCCGAGCGTGCTCACGGGTGCGGGCATCGTCGCGAGCATGATGCTGCTGTCGTACGCCGCGAAGTCGCTGCCCATCGGTACCGCCTACGGCGTCTGGGTCGGGATCGGCGCGGCCGGTGCGGCAGTGCTCGGCATGGTCGTGCTCGGTGAGCCGGCGACCGCCGCCCGGATCTTCTTCGTGTGTCTGCTGCTGGTGGCCGTGGTGGGGCTGAAGGTCACCTCCGGCCACTGAGGGCCTGAGGTCACCTCCGGCCCCTGAGGCCCGGTTACGGTTTTCGGGTCGCGGGGCGGTTCAGCGGCCCCGCCCCAGCGATCGCCCCCACGTCCGTCCCCCCGGTGTCCGTCCCGCCGTCCGTTGTTCCGCCGTCGGTGGTTGTGCCGCCGTCCGTGGTGGTGCCGTCGGTGGTCGCGCCGCCGTCGGTGGTGCCGGTGGTGGTGGTTCCGCCGTCTGTGGTGGTGCCGTCCGTGGTGGTGCCGCCCGTTGTCGTGGTGGTGCCGCCGTCCGTCTGGCCCTGGGTCTGGCCGTTTGTTTGGCCCGGGGTCTGGGACGGGGGCTGCGAGCCGCCCGTCGTCGTGCCGCCGTTGTCCTGGCCGCCGGTGGCGGGGGGTTCGGTGGTGGGCTCGTCGGTCGGGGGCGGCGGTTCCTCGGCGCCCGGCTGGAGTTCGAGGTCGAAGTCGGTCGCCTCGGTGCCGTCCAGGGCGGCCTTGGTGAACTGGGCCCAGATCTGCGCCGGGGGCCCGCCGCCGTTGATGCGGGCCTGGCCGAGGGCGCCGTAGAGGGATTTGTGCGCGCCGGTGTCGGGGTCCTGGCCCATGACGGAGACGACGGTGGCGAGGTCGGGGGTGTAGCCGGCGAACCAGGCGGCCTGGTCCTCCTCGGCGGTGCCGGTCTTGCCGGCGGCGGGCCGGTCGGCGCCCTGGGCGGCGGTGCCGGTGCCGCCGTCGACGACGCTCTGGAGCATGGACGTGGTCGTGTCGGCGGCCTCGCGGCTCACCACCTGCTGGGTGTCCTGCTGCGGCAGCTGTACGTCCGCCGCGCCGTCCTTGGTGATCTTGTCGACCAGGGTGTACGTGCCGTGCTTGCCGTGGCTGGCGAGGGTGGCGTAGGCCTCCGTCATGTCGAGGACGCTGGCGGTGGCCGGGCCGAGTGCGATGGACGGGGTGGCGGTCAGGTCGGGGGTGTTGGAGGGGAGTCCGAGGTCGATCGCGGTCTGTTTGACCTTGGCGGGGCCGACGTCGACCGCCATCTGCGCGTACACCGCGTTCACCGACTTGTCGGTGGCGGTGCGGACGGTGATGTCGCCGTAGGAGACGCCGTCCTCGTTCTCGGGTGCGTAGGTGCCGCCGTTCCAGCCCTCCACCGGGCGCCGGTCGGTGCCGTCGTAGAGCGTGTTCGGGGTGATGGTCCGGCCGTCCTGGGTCTGTGAGTCGTTCTGGACGGCCGAGGTGAAGACGAAGGGCTTGAAGGTGGAGCCGACCTGGTAGTCGCGGCGGGTGGCGTTGTTGACGTACTGCTTGGTGTAGTCGATGCCGCCGTACATCGCGACGACCTTGCCGGTGGAGGGGTCGATGGCGACGCCGCCCGCGCGGACGTAGGTGTCGACCTTGCGGTTCTCCTTGTCGAGCTTGTCCATGACCTGGTCGTTGACGGCTTCGACGAAGGCGTCCTGCTTCGGTTTCTGGATGGTGGTGGTGATGCGGTAGCCGCCGGTGGAGAGGGTGTCCTCGTCGATGATCTTGTTGGTGGTGAGGTAGTCCCTGACGGCCTGGACCAGATAGCCGCGCTGGCCGGACATGCCCGCCGAGCCCTTGGCTTCCTTCGGCGTCGGGAACTTGACGGCGGCGCGGTCCGAGGCGCTCAGCCACTTCTTCTTGACCATGCCGTCGAGTACGTAGTTCCAGCGGGCCTCGGCCGCGGCCTTGTTCTCGGGGTGGGCGATCACGTCGTACTCGCTCGGCGCGTTCAACAGCGCTGCGAGGTAGGCGCCTTGACCCACCGTCAGGTCGATGGCGTCGACGCCGTAGTACGCCTGGGCGGCGGCCTGGATGCCGTACGCGTTGCGGCCGAAGTAGCTGGTGTTGAGGTAGCCCTCGAGGATGTCGTCCTTGCTCTTCTCGCGGTCGAGCTTGATGGAGATGAAGAACTCCTTCACCTTCCGGGTGACCGTCTGCTCCTGGCCCAGGTAGTAGTTCTTCACGTACTGCTGGGTGATCGTCGAGCCGGACTGCTTGCCCTTGCCGGTGACGGTGTTCCAGGCGGCGCGGATCATCGCCTTGGGGTCGACGGCCGACTCGGAGTAGAAGTCCCGGTCCTCGGCGGCGAGTACCGCGTGCTGGGCGTCCCTGGAGATCTGTGCGAGTGCCACGTTCTCGCGGTTGACCTCGCCGTCGCGGGCGAGCTGGCTGCCGTCCGCGTAGAGGTAGACGTTGCTCTGCTTGGTCGCGGCGGCGTTCGCGGGCGGGATCTTGACCAGGTAGTAGCCGAGCGCGAAGAGGCCGATCAGGAGCAGGACCACGGTGAGGAAGGTGCCGAGCACCATGCGCCAGGTCGGGATGATCCGGCGCCAGCCGGTGCGCTTCTGCTTCTGCTTCTGCTTCTGCTTCTGCTTCCCGCCGGGCGCCGGCTGCGGCACGGGACCAAAACCCGGACCCGGACCCTGACCAGGTGTCTGTCCTCGTCCCGGTCCCGGTTCCCTGGGCGCCCAGCCCTGGTGGTTCTGCTGCGGATGCGGCTCGTCACTCATTTGTTCGCCGGACTCCCGTTTCGCGTCGTACGTTGCCGTACGCCCTCGTACGCCTCTTACGCCCCCTCTTGAAGACTGTCGCACCATGCGTTCAGTTCCCTCACCTCGGCACGCGTCGCGCCGGGAAAATGCCTGGCGGGGCGTGTCACCCGGCGGCTAGGCTCGTGCGCTTCGGCCTTGACGCGCTGAGGGAGGGACACTTTGTGGGCACAGCGCGGTTGTACGTGGCCGTCGCGGTCGGCGGTTTCCGTCGGTACGCCACCTACCGGGTGGCCACGGCGGCGGGCCTGTTCACCAACACCGTCTTCGGGCTGATCCTGGCGTACACCTTCATCGCGCTCTGGGACGAGAAGCCGCACCTCGGCGGCTACGACCAGACGCAGGCGCTCACCTATGTGTGGCTGGGGCAGGCGCTGCTCACGGTGGTGTCGGTCATGGGCGGCGGTTTCGAGGACGAGCTGATCGAGCGCATCCGTACGGGGGACATCGCGATCGACCTGTACCGGCCCGCCGACCTGCAACTGTGGTATCTGGCGCAGGACATGGGCCGGGCGCTGTTCCATCTGCTGGCGCGCGGCGCGGTTCCGCTGGCGTTCGGCGCGCTCTTCTTCGAACTCGCGTTGCCCGCAGACCTGTTGACGTGGATCGCGGCTCTGGTCGCGGTCGCCCTCGGGGTGGTCGTCAGCTTCGCGATCCGCTATCTGGTGGCGCTGTCCGCGTTCTGGCTCATGGACGGGGCGGGCGTGGCGCAGATGGCCTGGATCCTCGGGATCTTCTGCTCGGGGATGGTGCTGCCGCTGAACGTCTTTCCGGGCGTGCTCGGCGAGGTCGTACGCGCGCTGCCCTGGTCGTCCCTGATCCAGGCGCCCGCGGATGTGCTGTTGGGTACGGCCGATCCGCTGGGCACGTACGTCTTCCAGATCGCCTGGGCCGTCGCGCTGCTCGCGGCCGGGCGGCTCGTGCAGTCGGCGGCGACGCGGAGGGTGGTGGTCCAGGGTGGCTAGCCAGGTCGACGAGCGGGTGCCGGACACCCGGTGGCCCACACCCAGGCAGGGGGTGTACGCCCGTGTGCGTGACGGGTTGCGCGCCTACCGCATGATCGCCGCCATGTGGATCCGCTCCACGATGGCCTACCGCGCCTCCTTCGCGATGACCCTTTTCGGCAACTTCGTGATGACCGGCCTCGACTTCGTGACCATCCTGCTGATGTTCTCGCAGGTCGACCGGCTCGGCGGTTACTCGCTTCCCGAGGTCGCCTTCCTGTACGGCCTCGGGGGCACCGCCTTCGGTCTGGCGGACCTGGGGTTCGGCACGATGGACCGGCTGGGGCGGCGGGTGCGCGACGGCACGCTCGACACGCTTCTCGTGCGGCCGGTGCCCGTCCTCGCCCAGGTCGCCGCCGACCGTTTCGCGGTGCGCCGCATCGGCCGGGTCACCCAGGGACTGCTGGTCCTCGGGTACGCGCTCGCCGCAATCGACGTGTCCTGGACGCCGCTCAAGGTGCTGCTGATCCCGCTGATGCTGCTCAGCGGCGGCGCGATCTTCGGGGCCGTGTTCGTGGCGGGCGCGGCCTTCCAGTTCGTGGCGCAGGACGCGTCCGAGGTGCAGAACTCCTTTACGTACGGCGGCAGTACGCTCCTTCAGTACCCGCCGACCGTCTTCGCGAAGGACCTGGTGCGCGGGGTGACCTTCGTGTTCCCGCTGGCCTTCGTCAACTGGCTGCCCGCGCTGTATGTGCTGGGGCGGCCCTATCCGCTCGACCTGCCGACGTGGGTCGCCTTCACCTCGCCGCTGGTGGCCGCGGGCTGCTGCGTGCTGGCGGGCCTTGCCTGGCGGGCGGGCCTTCGTTCGTACCGGAGCACGGGGAGTTAGGGGATTTTCTTGTACGCCGATGTGGACGTGGACAGCGAACTCGCGGGCGTGGACGGTGACTTCATCGTGCTCGAAGGGGTCGAGAAGGTCTTCGACGTGCGCAAGAAGACCGGGTTCCTGCGCAGTGAGCGGCGGCAGGTGCGGGCCGTCGACTCGATCTCCTTCACCGTGCCGCGTGGGCAGATGGTCGGTTACATCGGCCCGAACGGCGCCGGCAAGTCGACCACCATCAAGATGCTGACCGGCATCCTCACGCCGAGCGGCGGCCGGTTGCGGGTCGCGGGCATCGACCCGTCGCGCGAGAGGACCCGGCTCGCGCAGCGCATCGGCGTCGTCTTCGGGCAGCGTACGACCCTGTGGTGGGACCTCCCGCTGATCGACTCGTACCGGCTGATGCACCGCATGTACCGGATCCCGGACGCCCGTTACCGGGAGAACCTCGACCGGTGTGTCGAACTCCTTGAGCTGGGCGCCCTGTTGGACGTGCCGGTACGCCAACTCTCGCTGGGGCAGCGGATGCGCGGTGACATCGCGGCGGCCCTGCTGCACGATCCGGAGGTGCTGTATCTCGACGAGCCGACGATCGGGCTCGATGTGATCAGCAAGGCGCGGGTGCGGGAGTTCCTGCGGGACCTGAACGCCGAGCGCGGTACGACGGTCCTGCTCACCACCCATGACCTCACCGACATCGAGCAGTTGTGCAAGCGGGTGATGGTCATCGACCACGGGCGGCTGATGTACGACGGGGCGCTGTCGGGGCTGCACGAGGTGGGGGAGAGCGAGCGGACGCTGGTGGTGGACCTGGAGCGGGAGCTTCCGCCGATCGAGGTGGCGTCGGCGCGGGTGGTGAAGGTGGAGGGGCCGCGGCAGTGGCTGGCGTTCCCCGCGGCCGAGTCGGCGGCTCCGCTGGTGGCGCGGATCGCGGCGGAGTACCCGTTGGTGGACCTCTCGGTGCGGGAGCCGGACATCGAGGCGGTCATCAGCCGCATGTACGCGGAGAAGTCGGTCTCGTAGGCTGGCTCCATGACCGAGGACCTCCCCGAACTCCGGGCGTCAGATGCGGACCGAGAGCAAGTCTCCGAAGTGCTGAGGGACGCCCTCGCGGAGGGCCGCCTCGACATGGAGGAGTTCGAGGAACGGCTGGAGGCGACGTACAAGGCGCGTACGTACGGGGAGTTGGCGCCGATCACTCGTGATCTGCCGTCCCCGGGTGTGACGCCGCCCGTGGTGAACATGGTCAAGCAGCCCGCCGGGAGCGGGACGGGGGCGTGGGCGGACCGGATCGTCGGCGGCGAGGGTTCCTCCGAGTGGGGTGTCGCGATCATGGCGGGGTTCCAGCGCAAGGGGCGCTGGACGATGCCGAAGCGGTTCAACTCGTTCGCGTTCTGGGGCGGCGGCGAGATCGACCTGCGCGAGGCGTACTTCGCGGACCGCGAGGTGGTCGTCAACTGTGTCGCGATCATGGGCGGTATGAATGTCGTCGTACCGCCGGGTGTCGAGGTCGTCGTGCGCGGCATCGGCATCATGGGCGGCTTCGACCACCGTGAGGAGGGTGTCCCGGGCGAGCCCGGCGCCCCGCGGGTGATCGTCACGGGGTTCGCCTTCTGGGGCGGCGTGGGCGTGGAGCGGAAGCTGACCCGAGCCGAGCGCCTGCGGCTGAAGGAGGAGCGCCGCCAGGAGAAGCTGGAGCGGCGCGAGGCCCGCAAGGAGTTGCAGGGTTCACGGAGTGACGGTCTCGGCGACGCGTTCGACGCGCTCGAGGAGGCCCGCGACATGGTTCGCGAACGGCGTGAGGACCGCAGGGACCGGGACGAGGAGCGCCGGGAACGGCATCAGGCGCGCCGCGACGAGCGCCATCGGCGGCGTCACGGGGGCCACTGAGTTCCGGCGAGGTTCTTCGGGGGTGCGGGGCTGTGTCTCCGTGCGGCTCTGCGGTGGGATGTGACCGGCATCCGCGGCGTCACGAGGGTCACTGAGTTCCGGCCGGGTGGGTTCTTCGGGGGAGCCGCCCCCGGAGCGGGGCTGGGTCTTCCTACGGCCCCGCGCCGCGCCGCGACCAGCCATTGCGGTCCGCGGTGATTACAACGCGGCCGACACCGCCCCCTTCAGCGAACCGAGGTCGAACACCTCCGCCATCCGCTCGTAGCCCTTGTCGCTGGGGTGCAGATGGTCCCCGGAGTCGTACTCGGACCGGAACCTGCGCGGGTTGTAGGGATCCCGCACCGCCTTGTCGAAGTCGACCACCGCGTCGAACACCGTCCCCGACCGGATCTCCGCGTTGATGGCCTGCCGTTCGTCCTCGCGCTGCTTGGAGTACCCGCCGTGGCCCTGGAAGGGCATCAGTGTCGCCCCGACGACGCGCAGTCCATGGGCGTGCGCCTGCCGGACCAGCGTGCGCAGGCCTTCGGTGATCGTGTCCGGGTCGGCGTCCGGGTTGCGCAGGATGTCGTTGATACCGAGGTCGATGACGACGGCCTTGACGTTCGTACGGCCGAGGACGTCGCGGCCGAAACGGGACAGGGCGCTCGGGTTGTCGGCGGGCCGGCCGAGCCCCGAGGACAGGATCTGGTTTCCGCCGATGCCTTGGTTGACGACGCTGTAGCGGGGAACTCCGTCGGTGCCGGCGGCGGCGCGCAGCCGGTCCGAAAGGTAGTCGGTCCAGCGGTGATTGGCGCCCACGGTGGATGCGTCGCCGTCGGTGAGGGAGTCGCCCAGGGCGGCGACGGTGCCCTCGGAGTCGTCGCTCAGCACGTCGACGGCGGTCAGATAGCGCCAGTACGGAGTCTCCTCCGTATACGCGGTGCCGCTCGCGTCGTCCGCGAGGTCGCCCTCGGCGGCGTAGGAGATCTGGCGTGCGTGCGGGTGGTAGGTGACCGGGCCCGACTGTGTGGGCGAGAACGTGGTCACGAGTACGTCCGAGTCGGGCGGGATCTGTACGCGTACCGCGTCGCTCATCACCTGCTGCCCGGAGGGGATGACCACCGAGGTGCTGCCGCCGAAGGTGAGGCGGGTCATGGTGCCGGCCGTGGCGGCGGCGCTGTTCGCGGTCGCCGCGACGCCGATCGTGGCGTGTGTGAGGGTGAGCGGCTGCTGTCCGTAGAGGTTGGACAACGTGATCCGGGCACTCGTACCGCCGGCGCTCGTGTGGACGACGTTGCGGACCGACTTGCCCGCCATGCCGTTCGTCTCGGTGCCGGGCTCGGCTCCGACGGGGGAGGCCGACCAGGTGCCGACCCACAGGCCGGTGGAGGCGGGGGCGGCCGGGCCCTGCGGGGCCGTGCGACCGCTGGCGAGGTTGCTCTGCCCGCCGCCCTCGTCGGTGGCGACACCGACGTATATGGCGGCGGAAATGACCACGATCACAGCGACGATCGCGGCCAGCAAGGCATAACCGTGACGCTTGGTCATGCGGTGCGTTTCTCCTCGGGCGATGGGAGCCCGAGGCTCCGGTGTGATCACCCCATGATGCGCCATGGGGTGGGGCGAAGTTGCGACACCCCCGTAAATTCCCCCGTAAATTCCCGCGCGACTTGCCCCGGAACTTTCCCCGACCTGACAGACGACGGGAACTCCTGTTCCGTTCCAGGAGTCGGTCAGGAAGGGACAATGTGTACGGGTACGGGGGACGCGAACGGGTGGAGTGAATGGAACGTACGAATCCGGATGAAGCGGGCGCGGGCGCCGAAGGGCAGCATGCCCTGCCCGACGCCGCGATGAACCGGGAGGGCGCCCCCAAGGCCGACGCGCGCCGTGCGATGACCTCTTTCAGCCCCGCCGACGAGGAGAAACAGCGGGGCGTACGCCGGATGAAGGCGACGGCGGTCGGCCTGCTGCTCTTCGTGGCGGTCGTGTACGTCCTCGCCAAGTGGGCGTCGAACGAGGGCGCGGGCCCCTGGGCCGGATACGTCGCCGCGGCCGCCGAGGCCGGCATGGTCGGCGCGCTCGCCGACTGGTTCGCGGTGACGGCCCTCTTCCGCCACCCACTGGGCCTGCCCATCCCGCACACGGCGATCATCCCCACCAAGAAGGACCAGCTGGGCGTCTCGCTCGGTGAGTTCGTCGGGGAGAACTTCCTGTCGGAGGAGGTCGTACGCGGCCGGCTGCGCGCCGTCGGCATCGGCAGCCGTCTCGGTGCCTGGCTCGCCGAACCGGAGCACGCCGACCGGGTGACGGCGGAGCTGGCCGCCGCGCTGCGGGGGGCGCTGACCGTGCTGCGCGACTCCGATGTGCAGGCGGTGGTCGGCGAGGCGATCACGCGGCGCGCGGACGCCGCCGAGATCGCGCCCGGGATAGGAAAAATGCTGGAGAAGATCGTCGCGGACGGCGGCCACAAGCGCGTCGTGGACCTGGTCGTCGCGCGCGCCCACGACTGGCTGGTGCTGCACGACGAGCAGGTCATGGGTGCGGTGCAGGGCGGCGCCCCCGGCTGGACCCCGCGGTTCGTCGACAAGAGGGTCGGCGAGCGCGTCTACAAGGAACTGCTCCGCTTCGTCACCGAGATGCGCGACGCCCCCTCGCACCCGGCCCGTGGCGCCTTGGACCGTTTCCTCACCGACTTCGCCTCCGACCTCCAGTCCGACACCGAGACCCGCGCCCGGGTGGAACGCCTCAAGGGCGAGGTCCTCGGCCGCGGCGAGGTCCAGGACCTGATCGCGTCCGCCTGGACGGCCGTACGGTCCATGATCGTGTCCGCCGCGGAGGACGAGCGGAGCGAACTGCGGCTGCGGGTGCGGGCGTCGTTGCTGTCGCTGGGTGCCCGGATGGCGGTGGAGCCCAAACTCCAGGCCAAGGTGGACGGCTGGGTCGAGGGTGCGGCGGTGTACGTCGTGACGACGTACCGGCGCGAGATCACCTCCCTGATCACCGACACGGTCGCGGGCTGGGACGCCGAGCACACGACCAGGAAGATCGAGGCCAACATCGGGCGCGACCTGCAGTTCATCCGGATCAACGGCACCGTGGTGGGGTCGCTGGCGGGGCTGCTGATCTATACGGTGTCGCGGGCGTTGGGGGCGTGAGGGCGGGCTGCGGTTGCGGCTTCCGCTTCGGGTGCGGCTTGGGGTGGTGCGCCCCGCGTGCCGCCAGGTGGCGCTCGCCACGCGCTGCTCGCCGGGCGTGCGAAGCGCAGATCAGGGCACTCTGGTTGGGTCACCCACGGATCACTCACTGATCGCTCGTCGATCACTCAGGGTCACTCGACGGAGAGGGAGCCATGACAGCATCAGCGACGCCGGGCGCTGTGCCCGCCTCTACGGGAACGATCACCACGGCAGTACCGGCCCGTCTGGACCGGCTGCCGTGGTCCCGCTGGCACTGGATGATCGTGATCGGCCTGGGAACCGTATGGATCCTGGACGGCCTGGAGGTCACCACCGTCGGCAACATCGCCGGCCGCCTCTCCGAGGAGGGCAGCGGTCTTGCCGTCTCCTCCGCGCAGATCACCGGTCTCGCGGCGGCGCTCTACGTGGCGGGTGCCTGTGCGGGAGCGCTGTTCTTCGGCTGGCTGACCGACCGGTACGGCCGCCGGAAGCTCTTCATGATCACCCTGGCGGTCTATCTGGTGTCGACGGCTCTCACGGCGCTGTCCTTCTCGCCCTGGTGGTTCTTCGTCTTCCGCTTCTTCACCGGCTTCGGTATCGGTGGCGAGTACGCGGCCATCAACTCGGCGATCGACGAGCTGATCCCGTCCAAGTACCGCGGCCGGGTCGACCTGATCATCAACGGCAGCTACTGGCTGGGCGCGATCGGCGGAGCGCTGCTGTCCGTCCTGATGCTGAACACGTCGATCTTCCCCAAGGACGTCGGCTGGCGACTGACCTTCGCGCTCGGCGTCGTACTGGGCCTGGTGATCCTGCTGGTCAGGCGACATGTGCCGGAGAGTCCGCGCTGGCAGTTCATCCACGGCCACGGCGAGGAGGCCGAGGCCCTGGTCTCCTCCGTGGAGCGCGAGATCGAGCAGGAGAAGGGCGAACAGCTGCCGCAGCCCGATCGTGAGATCACCATCCAGCAGCGCAAGAGCATCGGCTTCGGCCTGATCGCCAAGACCGTCTTCGGCCGCTACCCGAAGCGGGCCACGCTCGGCCTCGCGCTCTTCATCGGGCAGGCGTTCCTCTACAACGCGATCACCTTCGGCTTCGGCGCCATCCTCACCACGTTCTTCGACGTGCCGACCGGCAGCACCGGCTACTACTTCGCCGTCATCGCGGCCGGCAACTTCCTGGGCCCGCTGCTGCTCGGCAAGCTGTTCGACACGGTCGGCCGGCGCATCATGATCTCCTCGACGTATCTCCTCTCCGGCATCCTGCTGTTCGGCACGGCCTGGCTCTTCGACCGGGGCTCGCTGAGCGCGGTCACGATGACGGCCTGCTGGTGCGTGGTGCTGTTCTTCGCGTCGGCGGGTGCCTCCAGCGCGTATTTGACGGTCTCCGAGATCTTCCCGATGGAGACCCGCGCCATGGCCATCGCCTTCTTCTACGCGCTCGGCACGGCCGCCGGCGGTATCAGCGGCCCGCTGGTCTTCGCCGACCTCACGGAGTCCGGCGTGGTCGGCGACACGGTGCTCGCCTTCCAGATCGGTGCCGGCCTGATGTGCGCGGCGGGTCTGGTCGCGGTGTTCTTCTCGGTGAGGGCGGAGGGCCGTTCGCTGGAGGACATCGCGACGCCGCTGTCGGTGGTCGAGAAGGAGTCGCCGACTTCGGCACCGGCGACGTGATGGGGCGGGACTTCCGGCGGGGGAGCTTGAGTAGCCGGGCGGAGAGCCTGAGTACGCGTACTCTGTCGGGCCCCCGCAGGCCGCGCAAACCTCGTACGCATGACCGAGAAGCTGTTGAGCCCTCTGCGAACGCGCCCCTGGCCGGAACGCTGGCTGACGCGCACGCTCGGCGCCGCCCTCTCCTGCGCGACGTACCTCGTCTGTGTCCCGTGGGATCTGAACAACCGCGCCCGGACGCCCGGTTCCCTCGACGAGACGACCCCGGTGACGGCCGTCGGGGTCGCCGGCCTGGCCCTGGTCCTGCTGACGCTGGCGGCCTACTTCGGCCACCGGGACTACTTGGGCTGGCCCCTGCTGCTGGTGGCGGGGCCCCCTGCGGCCCTGCTGCACATCTCCCTGCGCACGAACCCCGGACCACCGGACGGCATGGCACACTCGTGGCCCTTGACGTGGGGGTTCTGCACGTTCCTGATCGGTGCCGCGGTACTCGTCGCGGCCACGGTGGCCCGCCGGTTCAGGCCGGCCGAGGAAGACTCGACGGACGGCCTGCTGTACGCCCGCCTCACGTGAGGAGCCGCTCCCGATGACCGTCCGAAGGATCGTCCCCGACATCCAGGTCGACTCCGAGGAGTCGATGGAGACCAGCCGTGACTTCTACGGCCTGCTCGGCCTGGAGCAGGTCATGCACCTGGGCTGGGCCATGACCCTCGCCTCCCCTTCCAACCCCACCGCCCAGATCAGCTTCTTCACCGAGGAGCGGACCGCCCCCGTCGTCCCCGACCTGAGCGTGGAGGTCGAGGACGTCGACGCGGTGTACGCGCAGGTGGTCGCCTCGGGCGCGGAGGTCGTACGGGAGTTGCGCGACGAGGAGTGGGGCGTACGGCGCTTCTTCGTACGGGATCCGAACGGGCGGATGGTGAATGTGCTGGGGCATCGGGGCTGATGTCTGAGGCACCGGCACCGGCTGAGGCACCGGCACCGGCACCGGCTGAGGCACCGGCACCGGCACAGGAACCCGGTTCGCGGCTGAGGGCTGAGTCGCCGCCGGCTCACTGCTGGCCGTAGAAGTAACGCGAACCCTTCTCGATGAAGTAGTTGGCGTAGACGCGTCCGAGGGCCGGCTTGCCGCGGTACATCCCCACGTACTGCCGTGCGTTGTCGACCACGACGGGCCGCGCCATACTGCTGAACTTGACGCGCTGCTGCTCCTCGGCCCACTGGACCGCGGCGGGTTCGACCCGGTCGCTGACCAGCACGGGGAAGGAACCGACCCCGTTCTGCAGGCCGACGGGCAGGCCGCCCTTGGTGTCCTTGGCGTACTTCATCACCTGGTCGGTGAAGGCCGCGACGGTGGAGACGGTTATCTCCGGGACCGCGGCGGCCACGGTGAACAGGTGCAGCTTCGTCGCCATCCAGCTCAGCCGGAAGTCGGCCCGCCGCCCGACGAGTACGGGGACCCCTGCCCAGTCCTCCCACCGTGTGGCACATCCGTCGGCGGCCAACCGGCCCTCCACGAGGGCCAGATAGGCCGCCGACGACGTCTGCTCCGGCTGACTGTGCGGTCCGTGCGGTCCGTGCGGTGAGTTCATGGGCGGGATCCTATGCGCCCGTTGTGGACCCTGGCCGAATGATCATCAGGATCGTGACGGTGGCCCAGAGGAGGTTGAAGATCCCGGTGAACATGGCGAGCCGTGCGGTCGCCCGCGGGGTCACCACGACCGCTCGGCCCCCGGCGTCCCAGATGCCCTCCATGATCGACGCCTGCCTCGGCAGCACCAGCGCGGCGAGGACGACCGCGGCGAGGGCCGTCAGCACGATCGAGACGATCAGCCAGGTGTCGCCGAGTACGCCCATGTTGCTCGCCGTGGCGAACCCGAAGGCGGGGACGGCGACGGCGACGGTGGCGTACACCCGGCAGATGCGATGCAGCAGGCGCGCGGTCGCGAGGGTCTGTGCGTCCCCCGGTTCGGCGAGCGCCTTGCGCGCTGTGGGCGGGAACATGCTGGCGGCGACCGTGACGGGCCCGATGGCGACGATCGCGACGATGACGTGGACGGCGAGGAGGAACTTGGTCACGGGGTGACGGTAGGGGCGGCGGGGATCTTCCAGAAGTGGCGGTTTTGCCAGTACTCAACGGATTCTCGCCAGCGGTGGTTTGTGAGAGGTACGGGGTTGGCGGAGCCTGCCGATTCGCCGATTCCAGGTGCTGCCGGGTATGCGTGCCAGGTAAACGTGCCGGATACGCGTGCCGGATACGCGTGGCTCGATACCCGCCTATGCCCTGCTGACCGAAATCCGTCGTACCCCTACTCTTTTGCCATGCACACCGTTGCCGTACTGGCGCTCGACCAGGTCATCCCGTTCGATCTCTCCGCCCCGATCGACACCTTCGGCTGGGCGCGGCTGCCGGACGGGCGGGAGGCGTATCGGGTTCGGGTCTGCTCGGCGACGGAGGAGGTGAGCGCGGGTCCGTTCGCGGTGCGAGCCCCGTACGGGCTTGAGGCGCTGGCCGAGGCGGACACGATCATCCTGCCGGGTGTCGCCGACCCGACCGTCCCGCTCCCGCCGGGCGTCGCGGAGGCGGTGCGCGCGGCGGCCGCGAACGGCACCCGGATCGCCTCGGTCTGCGTGGGCGCCTTCGTCTTCGCGGCCACCGGCCTGCTGGACGGGCTGCGCGCGACGACGCACTGGATCGCGGCCCGGGACCTGGCGGAGATGTACCCCGCCGTGACCGTCGACCCGAACGTCCTTTACGTCGACAACGGCCAGTTCCTCACCTCGGCGGGCGCCGCCGCCGCGATCGACATGTGCCTGTACATGATCCGCAAGGACCACGGCTCGGCGGTCGCCGCGTACGCGGCCCGGATGTCCGTCGTACCGCTCGAACGGGAGGGCGGCCAGGCCCAGTTCATCATCCACACCCAGCCACCGGTACCGGCCGGCGCCACCATGGAGCCCCTCCTCAACTGGCTGGAGGAGAACGCCGAGCGCGAACTGACCCTGGAGGACATCGCCGCCCGCGCCGACATGAGCACCCGTACGCTCAACCGCCGCTTCCGCGAACAGACGGGCACCACACCTCTGCAGTGGCTGCACCGGGCCCGGGTGCGGCGCGCCCA
Source organism: Streptomyces sp. NPDC093544 (assembly GCF_040683495.1). Classification (NCBI taxonomy): domain Bacteria; kingdom Bacillati; phylum Actinomycetota; class Actinomycetes; order Kitasatosporales; family Streptomycetaceae; genus Streptomyces; species Streptomyces sp. NPDC093544. The sequence goes on from NZ_JBFBEA010000005.1 coordinate 118,375, forward strand.
GTACCTCCTGGAGACGACCACGTACCCGGTCGAACGCATCGCGTCCCAGGCGGGGTTCGGCTCACCGACGGCGTTCCGGGAGCGGTTCAAGCGGGTGGTGGGGACGAGTCCGTACGCGTATCGGCGGGCGTTTCAGGGGGCGGGGGACAGCGCTGCCTGAGGTGGGCGAGGGTGGGGCCCGGCGCCGCTCAGGCGGCCCGTCGGTCGGCCACGGCCCACGAGGCGAGGGCGACGGCCCCGGCGACACCGAAGACGGCGGGCCAGGCGCCCACCTTCTTGGCCAGCGGATGGGACCCGGCGAAGGCGGCGACGTACGCGACGGTCAGCGCCCCGGCGGCCTTCCCGCCGGCCTGCTGCCGCCACTGCTGCGCGGCCGTTGCCCCGGCGGCGGCCAGCACGACCCCGCCGAGCTGCCGCTTCTTGGTCCAGCGGGCCACGCCGTACCCACCGATGAGCCCACTCGCGGCCACCACCGCGGCCGGTACCTTCGTCACCTTCGCCATCACTGCCTCCGCTGCTACGTGTCTCGGACGAACCGAGGCTAGCTCGCCGGGTCGCGGTGGTGGGTTGTGGGGCGGAGTGGTGGGCCGGACGTCTTCCTGTCTGCTCAGCGGACGTCGATGACGGCTTTGCCCGGCACGCGGCGGGCGGCCAGTTCGGCGGCTGCCCGCGCCACCTGCGTCCAGTCGGTGCGCAGGGCGACTTGCGGGTCCAGCTCACCACGGGCGGTGAGCGCGGCGAGCCAGGTGAGGTCTGCGCCCAGCCCGATGGAGTCGTCCAGCAGGAAGTAGGTGGCGATCTGACGGTTGTGGCGGTTGCCGTTGCCGAAGAGGGCTCCGTAGGGGAACTGCTCGCCGTCGCCGGACATGTGACCCGCGGCCACCAGCACGCCGTGTTCGACCAGGGCGCCGTGGGCGGCGATCATGTGGGCGCCGCCGACCAGTTCGACCACGCCGTGCACCGGTTCGAGGTGCTGGAGCGCGGCCAGGTCGGTGACGATCTCGTGGGCGCCGAGCGCGCGCAGTGCGTCCGCCTTCGCCGGGTCGCTGGTCACCGCCGTGACATGTGCGCCGCCTCGGGCCGCGAGCTGTAGGGCGAAGCGGCCCACGCCGCCGCCCGCGCCGGTCACCAGGACGCGCCGTCCCAGGATCGGGCCGATGCGGTGCAGGACGCGCAGTGCCGTACCCGCTGCGACCGGCAGTGTGCTGATCGGGCCGAGGTCGGCGCCCTCGGGCGCGGTGCCGATCAGATCGGTGTCCACGGCGCGCAGTTCGGCCCAGGCGCCCTCGGCGCCCAAGGTGACGACGGGGGTGCCGGCTGCGGGACCGGAGCCGTCGGCGGCTGCCTGGACCACCACGCCCGCGGCGTCCCAGCCGGGCACCGTGCCGGCTTCGCCCTCGGGGACCACGTGATGGACCTCGCCGGCGTTGAGGGAGAAGGAATGGACCTGCACCAGGGCCTGGTGGGCAGCGGGTTCGGGGTCGGCGACCGTGGTGAGCGCGAGGTGTCCTGGAGCTGAGTGATCAATCGTCAGTGCCTTCATGGCGAGCGATAGTGCCACTGAGTGGCATAAGCTCACAAGTGGCAAATGCGGCTGGTAGGCTTCGAGCTATGCAGAAGGACCTGAAGGAACTGCCGCTGCGTGAGCGCAAGAAGCTGCGGACCCGGCAAGCTCTGGTCCGTACGGCCCTTGAGCTGTTCACCGCGCGGGACTTCGCCGCGGTCACCCTGGACGAGATCGTCGAGGCGGTGGACGTCTCCAAGCGCACCTTCTTCCGCACGTTCACCTCGAAGGAAGACGTGGCCCTGGCCCCGGAGAAGGAACTGTGGGCCGCCTACGTCAAGCACATCGAGGGCCGGCCCCTGACCGGCGAGCACCTGTTCGGCGCCTACAAGGACGCACTGTTCGCGGCGCTGGAGCACATGTCGGACGGTTGGGAGCAGCGCTTCCTCGCCAGCCGCAGCCTGGCCGACCGCACCCCCGCGCTCACCGCCCACAGCCTGCGCGACTGCTCAGAGGTCTCCGCGAACGTCGTTCGGATCGTGGCGGACCGGCTGGCCGGACAGTCCCCCGGCCGCACCGAACTGCGCCTGCTGCTCGACCTCATGCTGGCCGCCTGGCACCGCGCGCTGGAAACGTGGACGGCCTCGGACGCCGTACAGCAGGACCGTGCGGCACTCACCCGGCACATGCACGAAGCCTTCGCGGCGATCCCCGCGGTCGCGGCACTGGCAGCGCAGGACAGCTGAGCGGACGAGACGGACGGACTCCGCATCCCTGGCCGTTTCCGACAGTGCCATCACGGGTCGCTTAAGTAGGTCAGCATCTGTCCTATATGGGCTCTAGCCTGCGGTTTATGCAGAAAATCGAGGACGGCGTCGAGATCCTTGTCCCCGCGAGCCCGGCCGAGCTGGAGGCATGGCTCGACGAGCATCACGAGGAGCGGACCGCGCTCTGGGTGAAGATCGCCAAGAAGCATACCGGCATCCCGTCGCTCACCTGGGAAGAGATGGTCGACACGGTGCTCTGCTTCGGCTGGATCGACGGTCTGCGGCGCGGCTTCGACGACACGTACTTCCTGCAGCGCACGACACCACGCCGCCCCCGCTCGCCCTGGTCGCAGGTGAACGTCGGCAAGGCCGAGGCCCTGATCGCGGCAGGCCGGATGCGCCCCCGCGGCCTCGCCGAGGTCGAGGTGGCGCGGGCGGACGGCCGCTGGGAGGCGGCATACGCCTCGCAGAAGAACGCCACCGCACCGCCGGATCTCGTCGAGGCGCTCGACACGAACCCGGCCGCGCGGGCGTTCTACGAGACACTCGGCAAGTCCGACCAGTTCGCCCTGTACCTCCGCCTGGTCACCGCCCGCACCGAGAAGAGCCGGCTGGCCCGCCTGGAGCGGATGGTGGCGACGATGGCGAGGTTCGAGTGGCCATCATGATCAACCGGTACGCATCGCCTGTCCGGACATCGCCACCGCCTGCGACCTGGCCCGCGTCTTCACCGGCCTGGTCCGCGACCGGCGAGGACATCTCCTCGCCGACCTGGTCCGCGAGGCCGAGACCAACGGCCCTGGGCCCGTGCGGGGCTTCGCCGGATTCCTCCGCCAGGACTGGCACGCCGTCCTCGCCGGACCCAAGTGTGACGAGTCAAAGCCCTGAGGTGTCTGTCCGGCGAGGTGCGTCAGGCGGGGCGCGCGCTGCGGAACGCCCGCCGGTAGCTGTCCGGCGGCACTCCCACGGTCCGCTTGAACTGGCGCCGGAGTGTCGTCGCGGTGCCCATGCCGGTGGCGAGGGCGACCGCCTCGATGCTCTCGTCCGTGGCCTCCAGCAACTCCTGGGCGCGGCGCACCCGTTGGGCCAGTAGCCACTGGATCGGGGACTGTCCGATCACCGACTGGAACTGCCGCCCGAGGTTGCGCGGGCTCGTGTTCGCCCGCCGGGCCAGGTCGGTCACCGTCAGCGGCTGGTCGAGGCGCTGCTGGACCCAGGCGAACAGCTGGGCGAGCTTGTGGTCGCCGGTGGCCTGGATCGGCGTGGACACGAACTGGGCCTGGCCGCCCGGCCGATGCGGCGGCATGACGAGCCGCCGGGCGACGGAGTTGGCGATGGCGGCGCCGTGGTCCAGGTGGATCAGGTGGAGGCACAGGTCCACGGCGGCGGCCTTGCCCGCGGCCGTGAGCACACTGCCGTTGTCCGTGTAGAGCACGTCCGGGTCGACCTCGGCCAGCGGATGACGTGCGCTCAGCTCGTCGGTGTGGGCCCAGTGGGTGGTGGCCCGACGGCCGTCCAGCAGACCCGCCGCGCCGAGCACGAACGCCCCGGTGCAGAGGGAGGCGACCCGGGCGCCCGCCGCGTGGGCCGCGCGTACGGTTTCGACCAGCTCCGGCGGCAGTGGTTCGTCGACGTCGGCGCACGCGGGCACGATCACGGTGTCGGCGCCGACCGCCCGCTCCAGGCCGTGGTCGGGCTTGACCGTGAACGGGCCGACCCGCACCGGTCCCGGCCCGCAGAGCAGTACGTCGTACCAGCCCTCGGTTGCTTCCCGCGGAGGGTTGCCGAAGATCTCGTAGGCCACTCCCAGTTCGAAGTGCAGCGGATGACCGGCGGCGAGCAGCGCGACAGTAGGCACGTCCGAAAGTGTACGCATATTGTCGTTCCGGACCCTCTCGGTCGGCCCCTGTTCGCAGCGAGACTTGCACTCATCGGGAGCTCGGGAGCTCGGGAGTTCGGGAGCTTGGGAGTTCGCGAACCCGCGAACATCGACATGGGGGGAAGCATGAGCACGACGGCAGCAGCAGTGGTTGTCTACGGGGCGACCGGTCACACCGGCCGCTTCATCGTCGCCGAGCTGAGAAGGCGCGGCTTCACCACCGTCATCTCCGGCCGCAACGCGGCGCAGCTGGAGGCGCTGGCTGCCGAGTGGCCGGATCTTGTCGTACGGCCGGCAACCGTGGATGACCCGGCTGCCCTCGACCGCGCCCTTGCCGGGGCGGCGGCCGTAATCAACTGCGCGGGGCCGTTCGCGATCACCGGCGGCCCGGTCGTCGAGGCGGCCTTGCGCGCGGGGATTCCGTACGTCGACGTAGCGGCGGAGATCGAGGCGAACGCGGCGATGTTCGCCGACTACGCGGAGGAAGCCGGAGGAACCGAAACCGCCGTGGTTCCGGCGATGGCCTTCTACGGCGGACTCGGCGACCTGCTGGTGACGGCGGCGATGGGCGAGTGGACCGCGGCGGACGAGGCGCATGTCGCGTACGGGCTGAGCAACTGGCGTCCCACGGCGGGCACCAGGACCGCCGGTCGGGTGTCCCATGAGCGGCGCGCGGGCCAGCGGGTGCGGTTCGCGGACGGCGAGCTCCAGTACCACGACGACAAGGTGGTGGAGCAGGACTGGGACTTCCCTGAGCCGCTGGGCCTGCGCACCGTGATCGCGGAGTTCACGATGGCCGATGTCGTGACGGTTCCCAGCCACCTGGATGTGCCCACGGTCACCACCTACATGGCCGTCGAGGCCGCACGGGACCTGGCCGGGACGGACACACCGGCACCGGAGGCGGTCGACGAACTGGGGCGGTCCGACCAGAAGTTCGTCGTCGACGTCGTCGTCAGCGCGGGCGGCGTCGAGCGCCGCGCCACGGCTCGCGGGCAGGACATCTACGCGGTCACCGCGCCGCTGGTGGTGGAGGCGGTGGAGCGGATCCTGGCCGGGAAGACACGGACGACGGGTGTGGCCTCGGCCGGCGCGATGTTCGACGCGGCGGACTTCCTGCGGGCGTTGAGCCCATATGTGGCGGTGGAGCTTCCGCACTGAGCGGCAGCACGGCTGAGCGGTTGCGTTGTCCGTCCGTCTGTCTACCCGTCTACCCGTCTGTCTGCCTGTCTGCCTGCCTGTCTGTCCGTCTGCCTGTCCGTCCGGCGTAGGCATTGCCGAAGAAGTGCAACTCTAAGGTTGCGCCTGGGGGGTCGACGTGCAACCCTGGAGTTGCACCCAATGGCGGCAGTGAATGGAGTCCCCTCATGAGCGAGGACCGGATCGAACGCGAAACCCTGATCGCGGCACCCCTGGAGCGGGTCTGGTCGCTGGTGGCCCAACCCGGATTCTGGGTGGCCGACAAGGCGAGCCTGCCCGGCACCGTGGCCAAGGAAGGTGAGTCGATGGTGGCGAAGAACGCCGAGCACGGCGACTTCCCGGTGCGCGTGGAGAAGGTCGAGCCGCCGACGTACCTGGCGTACCGCTGGACCAGCGCGTTCCCCGGAGAAGAGCTGCGCGAGGACAACAGCACCCTCGTGGAGTTCACGTTGACCCAGGAAGGCGACCAGACGCGGCTCCGAGTCGTCGAGAGTGGGTTCGCGGTGCTGGCCGGGTCCGAGGAATTGCGCAGTCAGAACTTCAAGGACCACAGCGAAGGCTGGCCCCTGGAGCTCGGCGCACTCAAGACGCGCGCCGAACAGCCCTCCACGTGACGGAAGAAGGTTCCGATGTCGCCGAGGCCGTCGACAGCGTCCTCGGCGCGCTGGCCGACCCGACACGACGCCAACTGCTTGACCTGCTCGCCGCACAGGGCGAGGCCACCGCGACGACGCTCGCCGAACAACTCCCCGTTTCGCGGCAGGCGGTGGTCAAGCACCTCGCCGTCCTGGACGCCGCCGGGCTGGTTTCCGGCGGCCGGGTCGGGCGCGAAGTGCGGTACGCGGTGCGGCCCGTGGCGCTGAACGCGACAGCGCGGTGGATGGCCGGGCTTGCGGCCGACTGGGACCGGCGGCTGGCGAACATCAAGCGGGTCGCCGAGGCGGCGGAGCGGGATGTGCGCTCAGCACGGCCTGACTAGAGGGCAGTGAACGACGCCGGCTCGGCGGGGCGTCCGTAGCCACAGGAGGTGGCCACGGACGCCCCTTCGGCTCGCGCCCCACCCGACAACCGCAAGCCGCGCGGAGGAGTACGTCCCGCACAAGCTGACGGCGTACCTGTACCAGGTGGCGTCGCTGTACACGTCCTTCTACGACAAGTGCCCGGTCCTGAAGGCCGAGACGCTCAAGCAGGTGGCGAACCGCCTGTTCCTGTGGGACGTCACGGCCCGCACGCCGCACCGAGGCATGGCCCTGCTGGGCATCCGGACGGCCGAGCGGCTCTGAGCCACGTCGGGACACGGTACGCGGCCCGTCCTCTCCCTGGCGGGAGGACGGGCCGCGGCGTGTGTGCGGTCGGCGGGTCGGCTCAGCAGCGGTTGGTGCCGGCGAAGTCCCAGAACTCGTCCGTTGTCGCCGACCCGGCGATCCCGTCGACATCGAGCTTGGCGCCGTGGAGGTTCAGGTACCTCTGCAGCGCCTTTATCGTGTTGGGTCCGACGATTCCGTCGATGGAATCGTCGTAGTAGCCCATGGCTTCGAACTTCTCCTGCGCTGCCTTCCAGCTGTTGGTGCCCAGCATCCCGTCGATCGTGCCGGGGTCGTAACCCGTGTCGCGCAGCCAGCACTGCCAGCTCTTCGCATGGGCGATGTTCAGCCCCAGGTTGACCACCGCGAGCGGCGCGACCTCGGCGCTCGCCGCCTGCTGCTGTGCGGAGGCGGGAGCCGCCGTGGCCGTGCCCGCGGTGGCCAGGCCGCCGGCGGCGATCCCGACCGCGGCGGTGACACTGACGAGTGCCTTCGTGAGAGCTCGCATGCTGTTCTCCTCCGTTGACGTGCGATGAACGGAACCGACCGCACCGGCCAGCTCCGCAACGAGACTGCGGGTGCGGCGCGCCGGTCAGCCACAGTTGACGTAGAAGTGGCGTCGTGCCGGGACGTCCCACTCGCTGACCTGCTGGGACGCCGCCCGCCGAGTCGGTGCAGCGGGACGACCGTGAGCAGGGATGGCCGATTCCGCATGGGGGCAGGGTCGCTGCTCCGTGAGCGCCGTGACGGCTGATGCAGAATGAGACCGGGATACGGGGGCCGGTCCAGCGGTCCGAACGCGAGCGGGGGAAGCATGTCGCGTTGGAAAGAGCTGTCTGCTGAACTGCACCCACACGTCCACCAGTTGATCGTGCGGTTGCGCAAACTGAAGGACCGCAGCGAACTGAGCACACGTCAGCTGGCCGCGAAGACCGGGTACAGCGCGAGGTCGTGGCAGCGGTATCTGAACGGCAGGTCGCTGCCGCCCCGGAAGGCCGTCGAGGCGATGGCCCGCATCGGCGGTGACGATCCGATCCGGCTGCTGGTGCTGCACGAGATCGCCGCCGAACACTGGGCGGAGGGACGCGTGATCACCACCGATGCCCCGGAGAGCGCCCCTGCGACACCGGCACACACGCCCACGGGGCAGCAGCCGTACGGGCGTTACCTGCGCGTCGCGGTCACGGCGGGAGCGGTGGCCCTGGTGCTGTCCGTCTCCGCGGCGCTCCTGCTGGCCGTGCGGCTCGCCGACGCCCGCACCCAGCTCGCGAACGAACGCGCCAGTACGGTCGCGGCGACCCCGGCCATCGTGTCGGAGTCCTCGGTACCGCTCATCTACACCTGCCGGCTGGAGCAGAGTGACGGCCGCTGGTACGCGGGCCTCAGCCGTACCACGGACGCCATCCTGGCCTACTCCTACATGGGCCCGGAAGTGGCCGAGGCACAGTGCCTGCTGCGCCGGGCGGGCATCCCGCCGGGGGACATCGACGGCGTCTTCGGCCCGAAGACACAACGCGCGGTCGAGAGCATCCAGACACGGGACGGGCTGGTTGTGGACGGTGTCATCGGTCCGCACACCTGGAAGGCCCTGCGGGAGGCGGCGCCCAAGTGACCGCGGAACACACCCGGTTGACCGCGGCGATGCGGGAGCTGCGGGCCCGTACGGGGCTGAGCCTGGCGGCGCTGTCGGAGCGGACGACGTACAGCAAGTCCTCATGGGAGCGTTACCTCAACGGCAAGAGCCTGCCCCCTCGTCACGCCGTACAGGAACTGTGCCGGGTCGCGAACGAACCGGACGGGCGGCGGCTGTTGGCCCTGTGGGAGATAGCCGAGTCGGACTGGAGCGGACGCGCGGCGGTCCCCGCCCCTGCCGCCGACGAGCCGCGGCCACAGCCGCAGGAACCGCCCCGACCCCCCGAGACCAGGAGGCCGCGCGGCCGCAGACTCATGGTGGTGCTGGCGTCGGCGTACACCGTGATCGTCGGTGGTGTGGCACTGGTGCTCTTCCTGCTGCCGGACCGGGAGGCCCCGGAGGACGAACCACTGTCGGCCTCCGCCCCGTACTCTCTCGCCCCCCAATGTCACGGAGCCGCTTGCGAGGGCCTGGACCCGATACGCATGGTCTGCGGCTACGCCCCTGACACCCTCACCACGTACCGCACCGCCACCGGCGCCCACGTGGAACTGCGCTACAGCGAGAAGTGCGGCGCGAGTTGGGCCCGGGTGTGGGGGACCCGGATCGGCGACCGCGTGGAGTTCACGGCGGGCGGCCCGACCCACGACGTGCGCATCGAGGACAAGGAAGACACGAAGACCTACGTCTACACCGGCATGGCCGCGGCCCACCCCGGCAGCACCGTCCGGGCCTGCTTCCGGCCCGCATCGGCCAACGCCGAACGGGAGTGCGTCGAGGCCCGCGTGGGCGGCGCCGCCACCACGACCGGGCCGCCCTCACCTCAGTAGCGTCAGGCCCTCGGGCGCGTCGATGCCGAAGTCCTCCGCCGGCGCGCGGCGGGCCTCGTTCGCGCAAGGCCGTTCAGGGGTGGTCGGCGAGCGGGGTGAGCTTGGTGCCTGTAGGCAGACGCCGACCGTCACACCCCTGTCGAGCCGGCCAAGAACCGCCGTTGCTATGGCACCCCAGGCCCCTCGCTCAGCGACAACTCCGCTGATTGGATGAGGCGCTGCCGACCGGTCTCAATCAAGGAGGCCACGGCCTGTGGCGCGCATAGATTCCCCGCGTACCTCGGTGCCACCACCCAATAGGTGCCGGGAGGCCTACGGCGGTCAATGCGTGGCACTCCCAGGTAGATGCCCCGTCCAAGGCACGGAGCGACCTCGTCGTGAGCCCACACGAGATCGGGATTCCACTGGATCAAGGCGTAGTACGTCACGCCCACGACCCGGCGGTCATAGACGACGGGACCGCAGAGTAACTGCCCTAGAGGTAAGGCCACTTGAGTCGATTGTTCGGTATCGAGGGCGGCATGGACGACGTCCATGGGCATCCGCACCGCGGCGAACCGCTTCCCTAGAGGCAGCAACGCGACTCCATGCGTTGTCCATTCTGTCCACACCTGCGCTGGCACGGGGTGCTCCCAGGTGAGCCACTCGGCAATCGCTCGCTCCGTTGCCTGCTGCTGCGCGTCGTTCACTGCGCCACCTCTCGTCATCAGTACTCGGCTCGTAGGACTTGGAGCTAGCCTGGACGCAGGATCTGCTCAACTCTAGGACTTCAGAAGGTCCTCAAGAGGGCGTTAATAGGGCCTACTTAGCGCACAAGGGTGACAGGGCGTCGTACACCGGACTTACTCTGGGACAGACAGTGCAGTCTCCTCGAGGAGGTGCTCATGCCCCGTCCCACTGGCAATGTCCGTTTGAAGGCCGCTCGTGTGGCCGCCGGTTTCAACTCGCAACAGGACTTGGCTGATGCCTTGTCCGGGGCCGCGAAGCAGATCGGCATTCGCGGACTGTCGATCGGCGTACGCCAGGTCCGGCGCTGGGAGTCGGACAGTCCTCCCTGGCCCCAACCGGATTGCCAGAGGCTATTGGTGCACTTGCTGGGCCAGAACATGGAGTCACTCGGGTTTACTCCGCCGTGGGACTCCGACGGCACTCAGCCTGACCGTACGCGGCGTGCCCTCGTAACAGGTGGTGTGGCCGCTTTCGGCCTGGTTGCTGTCCCCGGGCAGGCAGTTGCCGCTGCGACACAACCAGCCACTGCCGGTTCGGACTTCGCCGCTGTGACGCGTTCGCATCGTCGGCTCTACTGGTCCGTCGCCCCCGCCAAGCTGCACCCGGCCGTTCTTGCCCACGCGACACTGGGATGCGCGCTGCTTCCGGAGACAGCAGGCTCCACTCGCCGTACGGTCGCGACCGCGCTCGCCGAGTCGTATCTCCTCGCGGGCCGGATCGACTTCTTCGACTGCCGAGAACCCAGCAGCGCGAGCGACACACTTCTGCTGGCTCTCCAAGCCGCAGGCGAAGCGGACGACCCGCTGCTCGGCTCGGCGATCATCGCCCACATGGCGTTCATTCCGGGCTGGGCGGGCGACCGCGACGCGGCGCTGGAGCGGATGATCGCGGCACGTACGTACGCTCGTCGTGGGCTCGCTTCCGCGGAGCTTCTTGCCTGGCTCGACGCAGTGGAAGCGGAGTGCGAGACACGATGTGGCAACACCCGCACTGCCTTGCACCTGATCGGGCATGCCGAGGACGTCCTCGGCACAGGGAACGAGCACCCCTCGCCCGAGTGGATGGACTGGTTCTCCCCAGCCCGACTTGCCGCGTTCAAGGGCAACACGCAGTTGATCGCCGGACACCTTCCTCAGGCGCGTGACACCTTGCTCGGCGTCCTGGACGAGATGCCTGCGAGCGAGGACAAGCAGCGAAGCGTCGTGTTCGGCGACCTGGCCGCTGTCGAGGCAGCTTCGGGGAATCCGGAGCAGGCGTGTGCATATGCAGGACAAGCCCTCGATCAACTGGCGCTCACCTGGTACGCCACCGGCATGGATCGTGTACGCGAGGTGCGGCGCGCGCTCGCGCCCCGCCAGCACGAGCGTTGCGTACGAGACCTCGACGACCGGCTCTACGGATGGGCGACGACCGTCAGCGCGCTGAGCCGTTGAAGTTGAGGATGAGACCGGACAGTTCGAGGAGACTGTCGACGCGAAACGTCGGCAGCTCCCGAGCCTCAGAACTGTTCCACTGGATCGTGGCCCAAGGACCACGGCGCACGAGCGCGGTGTGCATCCCGGCCTCAACAGCGGGGCGGATGTCGTTGTCGCACCGGTCCCCGACGTAAAGGATCTCGTCGCCGTCGAAGGGCACCACAGCAGCCACCCGCTTGAAGAACTCCGGGTCGGGCTTGCTGGCACCCCAGTCGTCCGACGTCCCGATCAGATCAACGTCATCGGAGAACAGCGAGCGGAGAATGCGACCGGCCCGCACGGTCTGGTTGCCCGCGATGCCAAGCCACAGTCCATCGGCGCGGAGTTGGGTGAGGGCGGGACGCACATCCGCGTACAGGTCCTCTTCCCCGAACGTCTCCGCCTGCCCGTCTGCCGACCGCTTCTCGCGTTCCTCGTAGAGGTCGAACCCGGGACGGAACTCCTGGAAGGTGTCTCGATAGTCGCGCTCCTGCGCGATGACGGCCCCGAACATCGCATGAAAGGTGTGCCGCGGCACACCCAGCCAGTCGGCCCAAGCTCCATACTCACGGGTCTCGTCCACGAGGCATTCACCGACGTCGAAGACCACTGCGCGAATCATGGGGGCAGGGTAGCGAGGGCGCAATGCAGAAACTACCTGTAGGTGGGCACTGGGCAGTCCAAGCAGCGGAAGGACTGAGGAGCGCTGCTTGAGGCGGTGGCGCTTCCCTCGAACTCAGAGAAGCCGCCGCCGTCGTTGCGGTACACGAGGCCAATCCCGTGTTCAGCGAGCAGGTCACGGAGATCCTCGCGGGGGAGCGCTGGTGTGAGCACCATGAGGTGGAGGGGCTGATTGTGTGCGAGGCTGCTCAAATAGCGCTTTGCAAGGAGGAGTTGAGCAAGAGCTTGGGTGATCGACTCGCTTGCTGCACTGCCCGTCGGCTCATAGACAGTGTTGTTCGTCTTGTCGTAGAGGTCGAATAAGAGCTGAGTTGTCGAGTTGCGCATCGACAACTCCAGTTGGCCAATCGTTTCCCCTGCAGCGGCCCTACCTTCCTCGAAGGTGTCCGCCAGATCATCGCGGGTTGCCCCCACCTGGTCGACGTCGGATTGATGCTGGCGTTCGCGCCTCTGACGTCGAGTCGCCCGGGCGAAGCGGCCTGCGGTCCGATTGAACCGAGACACGGATTCGGGTGCCGGTTGAAGAGTGTCGAAAGCTTCACGGATGTAAGGGTCGATGGGGCGCAGTCGGAAGACAATTACGTTGCGATCTTGACCTAGTTCGTCTTTGGCCTCTCGTATCTCGAATGGCTTACGCTCATCAATCTTGAACTTCCCTATATATTTGTGGGTTCGTGTGTCGCTTCCTGGAACCTTGCCCACAGCGATAAATAAATGCAGGGTGCGCCCCTTTTCGGCATGTTCTAGAATTGAAGAATTTCCGCCCTCGAAGTTCTGATTGCCCTGCTTCCCGGCTCCGGTATAGGTGAATATGGGACCCAGGTCGTCGTTTTCGGCAAGCCATCCGTCACGATACCCGTAACGCTCACCGACTTTGCTGTCGGAGAAAATTAGGACGTTCCGCTTTTCCTTTGCTGGACAGATTCCGGCGTAGCTGCTGCCGCCGAGTGCGGGATGGATCTGTGCGCGCGTGAGGATGTCGCCGGGTTGGAACCCGGACGTGGGCGTCGTCATGACTCGAGGTTAATGGTTTCAATGGTCGCGAAGTGCGGCAAGTGACGTAGGTCGCCAGGGCAGGCGTTGTGGCAGTGCCAGGCTCAGGTGAGGATGGTGTGATGGGTGAGGTGACAGGTACGGTCATCGCGGGTGGTATCGCTTTCGCATCCGCAGTCGTCGGGGCTGTGATTGCCGGTAGGTACGCCAAGCGCGGAGCAGAAGCCGGCGGCCGTAAGGCAGTTGAGGCAGCGCTAGCGCAGGTACGTGGCCAAGCGGCGGCGGAGCATTGGCAGTGGGTGCGCAGTCAGCGACACCAGTCCTTTGGTGCCCTCTTTGCGGCTTATGCCGCCCTCGATGAAGTGCTAGCACGCATCGCACCCGAGGTGCGAAACGGAGTTGGACTTGATGAGGCGGCAGGGCGTGAGTTGCGGGAGCGCGCGCTTGAACTACAGGCCAAAATAAGCCAATTGGCACTATGGGGGCCAAGTGAGGCAAATGTATTGGCTTACGCGCTGATGGGGAAGTCGGTGGCGGCGGTGAGCTCCTTGCTGCAGGTGGAGGGTGCGGGGTCTGCAGGCTTGAGTTCAGCTTGGTCCAGCTTTGACCGGGCTAGAGAAGAGATGACGGTGGCCCATGCCGCCTTCCTTCAGAGAGCTGGAGAAATCGTCCGTGACCCGCGGCAGCCGGTCAGCTAGTGGGTTCTTGGTTCTTTGGCGGCAGAGTGCGGATGAAGCTCTGCCATGCGGCAGTGCTCAACATGAGTTGCGGTCCGGATGGGGCCTTGGAGTCGCGTACCGCGACTGCCCTGGCGAGTGCGGCCGCCTCCAAGCACTCACCCCCCATGCCGTTGTTGTAGCTTCTCCTGCGCCACGGGATGCTCGACGGCGGGATCATCCGGAGTTCTCCTCCAAGAGTGGATTACCGGTGGGGTTTATTCCTTCGAGGCGGTTCCAAGGTGGCGTGGTGTGAGCTTGCTACTGATGCGCCCGCTGGGTGTGGCCGGAATAGCGGCCCCCGTGTCACGCGGGCCGAGGCGATCCTTGACCTTTGTGGGGCGTGGAAACTCCCACACGGTGGGGCTATCTCTGGTAGCGGCAGAGCGCTGAGCGTGGCGGCGGCAGAAGAGGCTGTCGTCGGGGTGGTGACCGACGTGCTGCACTGGCTGCGTGCACACGGCTATGACCCCGATGACGTAATCGACCAGGCAGAGAATCACTTCGAGGCCGAGATCAGTGAGGTTGTCTGAGTGGAAAGCCGCTTAGCTTGCTGTGATGGCAGTATACGTCCACACGTCAGCCGGCAATTCATGCTCCAGCTGCCACGTTATCGCCATCGGTTTGCTGCCCGTGTGGTCGTCATAGGCCGCAGGGCCCAGGAGCATCCACGGCTGGGACTTGCCGATGTCCGTGTTCTTGTAGCGGCGCACGAACAGGAGGACGTGGCTGCCCTGTTGCTTGTGGTTCTGGTAGCGCAGACCTGTTGGTGAGTTGGAGGCAGTCGCGTTCTGGGACTCCCAGTGGAAGAGCGTGGGGCTCACAGCGAAGTCCTTGTAGCGGACCGTGGGGGAGAAGTCCTTCTCGTTCTTCTCCAAGGTGATGAGCAGGGCGTCGGTCTTGATGTCCTCGACCCACTGCACTCCCTGTGCGAAGGACCTGGGCATTTGGCCTCCGAAGCGGGCCACACTGAGCGCGGCGAGGATCTCGGAGCGGTTGTATGCGCTGTGGACCTTCAAGGGGATGTGGCTGTGAGGGCCCGACAGGGCGATCGGGAAGTGGTCGGACTGCTCGATGACGTACGACAGCACCTGCCGGAGTTCGTCGCGGAACACCTGCTGGGAGCGCAGAGATTCGAGGCCTTCCTGGTAGCTCGTGAAGCCACCCGCGTTGTCCCACAAGTTGAAGAACAGCATGCGGGCGTATGCCTGGTCGGTTGGACCCAGTGAGTCATAGGGCGGAGCGTCGTCGGAGAGGAGGCGGAGGTAGGCCTCGGCTCGGTCGGGGTCGTCGACGTGGAGGAAGGCGTGGACACGTTTGAGGAGGGCCGCTTCTTCCGAGGGAGCGGGGTCCTTGACCAGGCCTGCCCTCCGGAGGACGGACGTCCACGAGTTGTCGCTCTTGTACAGCTCCTTGATCTCACGGCGACTCTCGTGGAGGTAGTCAGCCAGGCGGTGCGTGCTGTACGCCCTGACCTCGTTGACCAAAGTCTTGATCGTGGCGCCCAGTTGGGTGCGGATGTTGTCGAGTACGAGGTCCTTGGACTTGCCCTCAAGGATGATTTGGCATCCGGAGGGGAGCTGTGGGAAATCGTGCTCGATGTGATCGACGAGCCGGTTGCGGGAGAGGTTCGTCAGGGCTCGGAACTGCTCCTCGAAGCGGAACTCCGCCCTGTGCTGGCCGATGAAGTCGAGGACGGTGAGCACCGGCTTCGTCTCTGTGCGGCGTAGCCCTCGACCGAGCTGCTGGAGAAAGATCGTGGCGCTGTTGGTGGGCCGCAGGAGCAGCAGCGTGTCGACGTCAGGGATGTCGAGGCCCTCGTTGAACAGGTCGACGGAGAAGATGACTTGGAGCTTGCCGTCGCGTAGGTCGGCGAGTGCCTGGGCACGTACGGCGGCCGGCGAGTCGCTGTCCAGCGCCACGGCCTGGAAGCCAGCCTTCCGGAAGAAGTCGGCCATGAAGCGAGCGTGGGACTTGGTCACGCAGAAGCCCAGAGCGCGCATTGCTCCGGGGTTGGACACCTTGTCCCGGATCTGCCTGACCACGATGCGGGCGCGGGCGTGGTCGCCGGTGTAGAGGTTCCCGAGCTCGTTGTCGGCGTAGGTTCCCTTGCTCCACCCCAGGTTGGTCAGGTCCGTGCCGTCTGGGACTCCGAAGTAGTGGAAGGGGCAGAGGAGGTCATTCTCCAGGGCTTCCCAGAGGCGCATCTCCGCAGCGATGCGACCGTCGAAGAACTCGTCCTGGACATTGAGCCCGTCCATCCGCTCGGGGGTGGCTGTGAGGCCCAGCAGTTGCTTCGGTTCGAAGTGGTCGATGACTCGCCGGTAGGTGGCGGCGGTGGCGTGATGGAACTCGTCGATGACGATGATGTCGAAGTGGTCAGGTGCCAGCTGTTCCAGGCGTCGGACGTTGAGGGACTGGACGCTTGCGAATACGTGGTCCCAAGTCTGTGGCTCCTGACCGCCATAGAGCAGTTCTCCGAAGGAGGCGTCATCGAGGACCTCCTGATACATGCGCAAGGACTGCTTGAGGATCTCCTTGCGGTGGGCCACGAACAGCAGTCGCGGATGACCGTTGCCAGGCTTTTTGGACAGGGTTCGGTAGTCCAAGGCAGCCATCACGGTCTTACCAGTGCCGGTGGCTGCGACGAGGAGGTTGCGGTTCCGCCCTCGGATCTCTCGCTCGACGCGGAGGCGTTCGAGCATGTCCCGTTGGTGCGGGAAAGGGCGTACTTCCAAGCCCGAGAGGTTGATTTTCAGGTCGGTTTTGGGTCCTGTTCCGCTTGCCTGCGTCAGGGCTTGGTCAAGGCGTTCGCCGTGGTTGTCGGGGTCGTATGACTCAAAGGCGATGTCGTGCCAGTACGCATCGAAGGTTGCCTCGAACTTGTTGAGTACCGCAGGCGTGGCGACGGACGACAGCCGTACGTTCCACTCCAGGCCATCGAGGAGCGCGGCCTTCGACAGGTTGGAGCTGCCCACGTACGCGGTGTCGAAGCCGCTCTTCCGGCGAAACAGCCATGCCTTCGCGTGCAGTCGCGTAGACCGGAGCTCGTAGTTGACCTTGACCTCGGCGCCGAAATCGCGGACGAGTCGGTCGAGGGCATGGCGATCAGTGGCACCGATGTAGGTCGTCGTGATGACACGGATCGGTACGCCTCGCTCCTTCGCGGCGCGCAGGGAGGCTTCCAGGACTCGGATGCCGTACCACTTCACGAAGGCGCAGAGAAGATCGATGCGGTCTGCCGTGGCCAGCTCGGCTCTCAACTCCGCGCCCAGGCTGGGGTCTTCCGGGGAGTTCGTGATCAGCGAGGTTTCGGAGAGAGGCGTAAGGGGGCGGATCGCGTAGACGCCGGGAGCCTCCTGCTTGGCGAGTGCCAGCAGTTGGCGAGGGCCATCGGTGATGGTGCTGTCGATCCCGTCTGCATCCGGGTCGGGCGCGTTAGCGGCCAGCGACTGCATGATCTGGTTGGCGGCTGCCACCTGCTTCGCATGCGGCAGCTGAGCCAACCGGCGCCCGACGGCCTCGCCGATGTGTCGGGCGAGCACATTCGGTGTCGACTCTTCGCTGACCTCCGCGTCGATGGCCTTCCATCCCGCGGCTTCGAGTTTGGTTAGCTGATCGTGCAGGTCACGCGTGACGAGCTTCTCGTAGACGCCTGGATGCTTCAGTTCCCCCGACTCAGCCACGCCCGCTCCTCTGATCCCCGGTGTCGATATGGATCAGTTCTAACAGGAGTCACTGACATTCGAAGGCCTTGTGCCGAAAGGTGATCAAGTACTCGGGGCCAGGCCGCCAAGCCTGATCCGAAGAGGATGTTGGGCGTCCCGCTTCTTTGGCTCTGTCGTGCTTCCGCAACCCGTATCACGGGCCGCTCCAGCACCGGTGAGAAGAGAGCGGCCCAGAATTGCGGAATGCGCGGATTGCGGGGCAGAAAGACCCGTGCATTCTGTTCGCCGCCCCTCGCCCGACCAACCCGGACACGCCGATCCCACGCTTTTACGCAGGCGACCGGATGGGAGTGGAGAGGAGCGGGCGGGTCCGGACCCGGTCCGGATGGCACCGGACGGGAAGATCGCCGGCCGGTCAGGCGGAGTTCCCGTGACACTCCCCGTAAACCCGCCCCGACCCACACCAACACCCCGCCCCCCGCTGCGGCGGCCAAGCCACAGCCAGCCCCCGTGCCGCCAGCGTCGTCGCATACTGCGGCAGCAGCGTCGCGTCAGCCGGGGACGAAGCCTCGGACGCCGCGAACGCCTCGTACGAGGGCACCGTCCCGGTCACGATCCCGAGGTTCGGCGTGCCGGAGGCCGCCAGCTCCCGCAACGACGCCTCTATCGTCGCGAGGTGTTCCTCGTGGGACGGGTATTCCGACTCGAGGGACGGATAGGCGGCGAGGAGTTCGGTCAGTTCCTCTGCGGGCCAGTGGAGGACTGCTACCGGGAAGGGGCGGGAGAGGGCCTGCCTGTATGTGCCCAGTTCGGCGCGTAGGCGGGAGATTTCTGCCTGGAGTTCGTCCGGGTTGTCCGAGCCCAGGGACCACACGCGCTTCGGGTCGTGGAGTTCGTCCAGGGAGACCGGGGACGAGTGCAGGGTGTCCGCCAGCAGGTCCCAGTCGTCGTGGGCCGCGCCCAGCATGCGGCGGACGCGGTGGCGGCCGAAGAGGACGGGGTGGGTGGCGTACGGGGGTTCGGCTACGTCGGTCAGCAGGAGGGTGGCCGCTTGCGTGAACGTTTCCTGGGCCGATTCCAGCTCGTCGTGGGATTCGAGGGACTCTGCCACGATCACCCAGGGGGCCGGATCGCGCGGGGACGCGGCGCGGACTCCGTCGATGATCGCGCGGGCCTCCGCCTCGTGGCCGTACTCCCAGAGGTTGGAGGCCTTCAGGGCGCGTACCAGGTGGAGGTTCTCAAGGGAAGCCGCGGATGACAGCAGACGGTCGTAGAGCGCGGTGGCGGCGGGGCGGTCGCCGGCCAGTTCGAGGTGGGCCGCGGCCTGCACGAGCAGGTGTTCGGCGTCTTCGGGGTAGAGGCCGGCAGTACGTTCCAGGCGGGCTGCTTCGGCCGTGTGGTCGACGTTCTCGGCAGGCGTGTCGGGGCGCATGGTGGACACCGTACTGCCGTCGGCCTGCGAACGAGAGGGATCCGCAGGCCAGAGGCATCAGAGGAGTCAGAGGGGCAGAGAGTCACACACCCGCGCATTGCCCTCATGGGCGGTGCGCCGGCTCACACCGCACCGCTCACACCACCACCCCGTCGATCTGCGGCGTCTGCACCGCCCCGCCGCGAACGGCACGCTCAGCGACTTGCCGCCAGCCACAGCGATAGCTCCGCGAGGGTATGGACGGTTGCGAGGCTGGTGACTTGTAGCCGCGCCCCTTATCGTGCGTGCCGCCCCGGTGACCGTCCTGAGGCTGTCCGGCGACCGCCCGGCGAAGGAGGCGTACGCATGCGGGTCATGCGGGTCATGCGGGCTCCCGTGGTGCGGCACAGCACCCGGCGACGGCGGGCCGTCGGGCGGCGCGTCCTGTGGAGCTGCGGTGAGCTCCTCGTCACGGTCGGGGTCGTTCTGCTGCTCCTCGTCGCCCATCAGCTGTGGTGGACCAACCGACAGGCCCAGCAAAACGCCGAGCGCGAGGTGCAGGCCCTGGAGAGGGAGTGGGGGACCGCGGCGCCATCGGAGGCGGGGGCGGGGGCGGGGGCGCCGCGAGTGGCCGCCACGCCCGCGGAGGGTGGTGCCCCGGAGCCATCGGCTGCCCTCAACAGCCCACACCCGCAACCCAGTTGGTCCCAGGCCTACGCCGTCCTCGTGATCCCCCGTCTGGGCCTCCGCGTCCCCGTCGCCGAAGGTGTCAGCAAGCCGGAGGTGCTCAACAAGGGGTACGTCGGGCACTACGAGGACTCCCAACAGCCAGGCCAGGCAGGGAATTTCGCGCTTGCCGGACATCGAAACACCCACGGCGAACCGTTCCGGTACATCAACCGGCTCAAGCCCGGGGACGAGATCAGCGTCGAGACCAAGGCCGCCCTCTACACGTACGTCGTCGACAAGACCCTTCCGCAGACCTCGGCGGGGGACGGTGGGGTCATCGGCGCGGTGCCGCGCAGCGGCGTCCGGCCCGCCTATGGGTACAGCGAGCCCGGGTACTACATCACGCTCACCACCTGCACCCCCGAGTACACCTCCACGTACCGTCTGGTGGTGTGGGGGAAGCTCACCTCCATGCGGCCGCGGTAGAACCCATGTCCTATGCCTTCCGCGCCGCAGACCTGGCCGAAGCTGGACAGGGCGAGGGCACGTGGGGCGATACGTTCACAGCCGACGACGACCGGGATATCCACAACGTGATCCTGTCCCGCTGACCACACCACAACGCGTCTACTGGCGCAGCCCAAGTAGGCCCACGTCAGATCTTCAAGAGTTTTCCTGCAATCCAGGGTCGGGCTTGGTGAACGCTTGTCGGCTGTGCATGAGCAACTCACGCACCGCAGGGCTGTGCGTGCTCTTCCAGATCAGGGCGAGCAGAGCGGGTGCTTCGATGTCGTCGATGGTGCGGGCGATGATCCGGTCGCGATAGCTCGTGGCCATCGAGTCGCTGAGGACAGCGACGCCGAGTCCACGGGCGGCGAGGTCGGCAATGGCATCCGCGGCGCTGGCTTGCAATGTGATCGCGGGTCGGAGGCCCTGCGCGGCGCAGGCACGGTCGAACACGGTGCGCAGGCCGGTGCCGGGCGGCATGCACACGATCGGGTGGGCGACCAGCTCGCGCAGAGTGACCCGCCGCTGTTCCGCCAAGGGGTGCCCAGCGGGAACTGCTATGACGAGCCGCTCGCTGATGATCGTCAGCGCCTCCAGCCCGTCGGGAGTGGCGGTTGCGGTGCCGATGAGAGCCAGATCGACGGTGCCGGCGCGCACCTCCTCGACGAGCCGGTCGGAATTGTCCTCCAATAGCGAGATCTCCACTCCCGGATGCGCCCGGTGGAACACAGAGAGTGCGTCGAACAGCGGTGTGAGGGTGCAGCCGATGACCATCCCGACCGTGAGCCGACCTCGGATCAGGCCGGTCACCTCGCTCACCGCCTGGCCGACCGCCCCAGCCGCGGCGAGCGCCGCGCGGGCGTGTTCGAGCGCAGCCTTTCCCGCAACGGTGAGGGTGGCGGTGCGTGCCGACCGGTCGAACAGCTCGGCACCGAGTTCACGTTCCAACTGGCGGATCTGAGCGCTGACGCCGGACTGACTGATGTGCACCCGCTCGGCCGCCCTGGTGAAGTTCTGCTCTTCAGCGACCGCAACGAAGTACTCCAGCTGCTTCAGTTCCATGACTGGAGATTCTAGCTTCTAGCGGAATCATCTGTTGGACTTCTGATGATCGGGCGACCACGCTAAGAAGCACCGAAGCACCGAAGCACCGAAGCACCGAAGCACCGAAGCACCGAAGCACCGAAGCACCGAAGCACCGAAGCACCGAAGCACCGAAGCACCGAAGCCCGACGTCAGGAGGAACCCATGCCGGAATACGAGAAAGCCATGCGGCCCGAAGACATCACCCGCTTGTTCGTCGAACGATCCAATGCCGGCGACGCGGCCGGGGTCGCCGCACTTTACGAAGAGGATGCGGTGATGGCCTACCCGTCCGGCGACCAGACGGTGGGCCGGGAGGCGATCCATGCACTGTGGGAGAAGGTGCTGGCCGGCCGTCCTCGTTTCGAGCTGGAGAAATCACTGCCGACACTGATCAGTGGCGACATCGCCCTCACCTCGACCCCGCCGAAGGACGGGGCCGGCGCCCGGGCGCAGGTTGTCCGGCGCCAGCCTGACGGAAGCTGGTTGCGCCTGCTCGACCAGCCCGAGTTCGTCCCGCCCACCCGCTGAAACCCCTCCACTGTCCTGGTGGACGAGCCGTGCGATGAGACCAACCGGACGGGCTACAACAATGGTCTCCATCTCGCCGTCGCGGACATCTTCAGCGCTGGGGACACCAACGCCGCCGATCGCTGGTGAAACCGAGTAGTTGTTCGGGCCCAGCACCGCATACGTTCGGCAGCATGGCTGACGAGTGCTTCGGGCATCCACGGCTCGCCCCGATCTATGACCCGCTCGACCCTGATCGCAGCGATCTCGACGCATACGTCCTGATGGCAGCGGAGGAGTTCAGGGCGCACAGGGTGCTGGACATCGGCTGCGGGACAGGTGTGTTCGCTCTCCTGCTGGCTGATCGCGGGATCGAGGTCGTCGGCGTCGATCCCGCCCAGGCGTCCATCGAAGTGGCCCGCAGCAAGCCGGACAGTGAGCGAGTGCGCTGGATTTGCGGTGATGCGACAGCCCTCCCGCCTCTGCGGGTCGACCTTGCGACGATGACGGCGAATGTCGCCCAGGCCATCGTTGATCCGCGGGCATGGCAGAGGACTCTGCGGGGAGCCTACGAAGCACTACGACCAGGTGGGCATCTGGTGTTCGAGACCCGGGATCCTGCGAGGCGCGCTTGGGAGGAGTGGAATCGCGAGCGCTCATACAGCGTGACGGAGATTCCAGGCATCGGCGCTGTTGAGAGCTGGGTCCAACTGATCGAGGTGAGCTGGCCGCTGGTGACATTCCGGTGGACCTACGTGTTCGCTACGGACGGCCAAGTGCTGACGTCGGATTCGACGTTGCGCTTCCGTGAGCCACCGGAGGTGGAGAAGGACCTGGCCGCGCACGGCTACGTAGTGGAGAACGTTCGCGATGCGCCTGACCGACCAGGCAGAGAGTTCGTCTTCCTTGCACGACGTCCATGAACCCCAGTGATCCACGCCGCTCAACTTCGATGGCCCAGGACAACCCACCGGGGAGGGGCCCGGGCGAGTGCCTGCTTGAGTCGGTCGCGACGGATCCCGTATAACTCATATAGCCCGTACAGCGGGAACGCCCGTGAGCGACCGTGAACGACCACGAAGGGAGGAGCAGCCCATGATCCGTACCTGGGGCAAAGGCGCCATGCGTCCCGCCGCCGTGCTGCTCCTGCTGCTCGTCGAGGTCGCCCTGCTCGACACCGGCAGCCTCGCCGCTGCCGTCGCCGTCGCGTTCACCGCGACCGCCGCGGCAGGCTCCGCGCTCGCCGTCTGCGCGCTCATCGGCTCGCGCTGCGCGCCCGCCGTACCGCGTACGCACGTACGGACGGCCATGCGCGACCGCGAGCACCGTACGGCGTTCCTGCCCCAACGTGATCCCGACGCGGCGGGGCGTTCGCGCCCCCGGGCGCCGGGGCGTGCCCTCCTGACGGCCGCCGCGTAGGGGATCTCCCAAGCCACATCCGTGCACCGCCGGTGCACCGCCCGGGCACTGCCACATCCGTGCACCGCCCGGGCATCACCCGTGCACCCCCCCGCGTGGTCGTCATGCCGCCATCCCGTACGTAGCCGTAGCCGTAGCCGCAGCCGCAGCCCGCCTCGTACTCCCGGCACGACGAGACCCCCGGAGGGCTCACCATGTCCACATTCCTGTCCGCGTTCGCCCGCCTTGTCGAGCAGCTCGCCGAGTTGCTCCAGCCGCTGTTCCACGCCTCCGCGGCGGCCGCCGCGATCATCCTGTTCACCGCGCTCGTACGACTTCTCGTGCATCCCCTGTCCCGGGCGGCGGCCCGTGGGCAGCGGGCGCGGACGAGGCTCCAGCCGCGGGTCGCTGAGCTGCGCAAGAAGCACGCGAAGAATCCGCAGAAGCTGCAGCAGGCGGTGCTGGAGCTGCATGCGGCGGAGAAGGTGTCGCCGTTGTCCGGGCTGCTGCCCAGTCTGTGCCAGATGCCGGCCTTCTTCCTGCTCTACCACCTGTTCTCCAGCTCGACGATCGGCGGCGAGGCCAACGGCCTGCTGGCGCACCAGCTCTTCGCCGCGCCCCTCGGTAACCGCTGGGCGGACGCGCTCGGCGACGGCGGGCTCCTCGGGGCGCCGGGACTCGTCTACGTCGCCCTTTTCGCCCTCGTCGCGGCCGTCGCGACCTTCAACTACCGGCGTACGAAGCAGATGACGGCCGCCAACGCCTCGATGGTCGCCGCCTCGGCGGGTGACGGCGCCCAGCCGGTGCCCGGGCTCGCGGCGATGACCAAGGTCATGCCGTTCATGTCCTTCGTCACGCTCGTGTCCGTCGCGGTGATGCCGCTGGCGGCCGCGCTGTACATGGTGACCAGTACGACGTGGAGCGCGGTGGAGCGGGCGCTGCTGTACCCCGTGAACACCCCCGCGAACACGCCCGTGAGCACTCCTTGAACACATGAGGTCGGTCCAGTCTGTGATCAGGGACTTGCGGACTGGACGCCGAAATTGGACGATCGACCAGTCATCCGATGGCTGCACCCGTCGGACGACTGCCCGAGATCTAGGAGATAGTGATCATGAAGCTGCTTCGAGTCGGTACGGCGGGGTCGGAGCGGCCCGCGCTGCTGGACGCCGAGGGAACCCTGCGTGACCTGTCGGGCGTCGTCCCGGACATCGACGGGGCGCTGCTCGCCGATGCCGCGGCGCTCGGCCGGATCCGGTCCGCCGCCGAGGCCGGTGAGCTGCCCGCGCTGGACCAGGACGGGCTCCGGGTCGGTCCGCCGCTCGCCGGTATCGGCAAGGTCGTGTGCATCGGGCTGAACTACCACGACCACGCCCGCGAGACCGGCGCCGAGCTGCCCGTCGAGCCGATCATCTTCTTCAAGGCGGCGGACACGGTGATCGGCCCGAACGACACCGTGCTCGTGCCGCGCAAGTCCGTGAAGACCGACTGGGAGGTCGAGCTCGCGGTCGTCATCGGCCGTACCGCCCGCTATCTCGGGTCCCACGAGGAGGCGCTCGCGCACGTCGCCGGGTACGCGGCGTCCCATGACGTCTCCGAGCGCGAGTTCCAGCTCGAGCGCAGCGGGACCTGGGACAAGGGCAAGAACTGCGAGACGTTCAACCCGCTGGGGCCGTGGCTGCTGACCGCCGACGAGGTGCCCGACCCGCAGAACCTGGCGCTGAAGCTCTGGGTCAACGGCGAGCTCAAGCAGAACGGGACGACGGCCGAGCAGATCTTCTCGGTCGCGGAAGTGGTGCGGTACGTAAGCCAGTTCATGACGCTGTACCCGGGCGATGTCATCAACACCGGTACGCCGGCGGGAGTTGCCCTCGGCGCGCCCGAGCCCAAGCCCTACCTGCGGGCCGGAGATGTGGTGGAGCTGGAGATCGAGGGGCTCGGCCGGCAGCGGCAGGAACTCAAGGACGCGTAGGCACTCCGCTGGGGGGGCAGGGGAACTGCGCTGGTCTGTCGGCCGCGGGCTGTCCGTGGCTGGTCGCGCAGTTCCCCGCGCCCCGCGCCCCTTTCGGGGCGCACCCCAACTCCGTACGTAAGTTCAGTCCTTGAAGCGCTCCAGCGCCGCCACCACCATCGCGTGGTCCTCCACCTGCGGCAGCCCCGACACCACCACAGTGCCGACAACTCCCGCGCCCTCGACGGCGATCGGGAACGCGCCGCCGTGGGCCGCGTAGGTGTCGGGGTCGAGGCGCGAGGACTCCTCGAAGGTCGTGCCCTTGGCGCGGAAGCGGGAGCCGACGAGGTAGGACGAGCAGCCGTAGCGTTCGACGACGCGGCGCTTGCGGTCGATCCAGGCGTCGTTGTCCGGGGTCGAGCCGGGCAGGGCCGCGTGGAAGAGCTGCTGGCCGCCGCGGCGGATGTCGATGGCGACGGGGGCGGACTGTTCGCGGGCCAGGTCCACGAGCAGGGTGCCGAGGGCCCACGCGTCGTCGTGGGTGAAGTGCGGGAGCGTCAACCGGCGCTCCTGCTCCTCCAGTTCGGGAATCGTGGGCGTGGTCGTGGGGGCGCTCACAGGGACACCACCACTGCGTCGCGAGCCGAGCGACGGGCCGCCTCCAGTACGTCGAGCGCGGCCGCGGCCTCGTGCGCGGTGACCGGATTCGGGCCGCCGTCGCGGAGGGCGGCGGCGACGGCCGCGTAGTACGCCGGGTACGCGCCCGGCAGCGTCGGCTCGGGCCGGCCGCCACCCGTGAGCGGGGACTCGCCCGCACCTACCCGGCCCCACAGGGACTCGGGCTCGACCCCCCACTCCTCGGCGGTGTCCGTGGGGCGCTTGCCTTCGCGCAGGGCCGCCTCCTGCGGGTCGAGGCCGTACTTCACGTAACCGGCCTGTGAGCCCAGCACGCGCAAGCGCGGGCCGAGTTGGGCGGTGGTCGCGGTGACGTAGAGGTGGGAGCGGACGCCGCTCTCGTGGGTGATCGCGATGAACGTGTCGTCGTCCGTCTCGGCGCCCGCGCGGCGGATGTCCGACTCGGCGTACACGGAGGTCGCGGGGCCGAAGAGGACCAGCGCCTGGTCGACGACGTGGCTGCCGAGGTCGTAGAGGAGACCTCCGATCTCTGCGGGGTCCCCGGACTCGCGCCAGCCGCCCTTGGGCTGTGGGCGCCAGCGCTCGAAACGGGATTCGAAGCGCCATACGTCGCCCAACTCGCCCTCGGCGATGAGCTTCTGGAGCGTCAGGAAGTCGTTGTCCCAGCGGCGGTTCTGGAAGACCGAGAGGAGCAGGCCGCGTTCGTCGGCCAGGGCGGCCAGCTCGCGGGCCTCCGCCGCCGTACCGGCGAGGGGTTTGTCGACGACGACCGGGAGGCCCGCCTTGAGGGCGGCGGTCGCGATCGCGACATGGGTCTTGTTCGGGGACGCGATGACGACCAGGTCCAGCTCGTCGGCGCGGGCCCACAGGTCGTCGGGGCTCGCGGCGAAACGGAGCCCGTCACCGAACTCGGCGCGGGCCTGCTCCTGCCGCTCAGGGTTCGAGGTGACGACCGTGTCGAGGGTCAGTCCCTCGGTCGCCGTGATCAGGGGGGCGTGGAAGACGGAGCCCGCCAGACCGTAGCCGACGAGGGCTACGCGGAGGGGGCCACCCGAGCCACCCGGGCCCGCCGGGGTGCCGGTGGCTGCCGCGGTGGCGGGCGTGCCGGGGTCAGAACCTGTGCCAGTCATACGTCCACTTTCGCAACGCTGTTGCCAAAGTGCAAGCGCGGAGGACAATGACGTACGTGAACAGGAGCGATACGGGATCGGGGTCAGGGTTGGGATCGGCATCGGGATCGGCATCGGCATCGAGGTCGGGGTCGGGGGCGGGTCTGCCGGGCGTGCGAGGTCGGGGGCAGGGCGTGGAGGCCGGCGGCGCGGGAGTGAATCTGCTCGCCCTGCGCAGCCACAACGCCGCGCTCGTGCTCGACCTGCTGCGCACGGCAGGCCCGGCCGGCATCAGCCGACTCGAACTCGCCGAGCGGACCGGGCTGACTCCGCAGGCCGTCAGCAAGATCACGGCCCGGCTGCGGGCCGACGGGTTCGTGGCGGAGGCGGGCCGCCGTGCCTCCACGGGCGGCAAGCCGCGTACGGTGCTGCGGCTCGTTCCGGAGGCCGGCCACGCGGTCGGGCTGCACCTCGACCGGGACGAGCTGACGGCGCTGCTCTGCGACCTCACCGGAACGGTGGTGGGCGAGCGACGGGCTCCGCTGGACCTGGGCGGCGGGGCTGACGCGGTGGTCGAGGGCGCGGCCGCGGAGGTGGAGGCGCTGCTCGCGGGGGTGGGGGCCGTGCTGGGGGTGGGGGTCGCGCTGCCCGGTCCTCTCGACCACACGCGGGGCGTGTTGCACCGGGTCACCGGGTTTCCTGAATGGGACGGGTTTCCGTTGCGGGACGCGTTGGCGGGGCGGCTCGGGCTGCCGGTGGTCGTGGACAAGGACACGAACGCGGCTGCGCTGGGGCTGGCGGTGGGGGGCGGCCTTGGTACAGGGGTGGTCGGCAACCGCTCCTTCGCCTATCTGCATCTTGGTACGGGGCTGGGGGCCGGGCTCGTGATCGGTGGGGCCGTGCACCGCGGGGCCCGTACGGGCGCCGGGGAATTCGGGCACCAGGTCATCCAGTTGGACGGGCCCTTGTGCAGCTGCGGTGACCGGGGGTGTATCGAGGTGCTGTGCCTGGCGGCGGTGGCTCGGGGCGCGGTGGGGGAGGCGGCGCGGGTGCTGGGGGTGGGGGCGGCGAATCTGGTGGGGCTGTTGGACATCGACCTTGTGCTGCTGGGCGGTCGTACGGTGGCGGCCCATCAAGGGGACTTCGTACGGGGTGTCGGTGCGGTGCTGGATGAGCGGGCTCGGCGGGAGGGGCTGGAGGCGGGGGTGCCGGTTCGGGTTGCTCCCGGTGGGGCGCGGGGGGTCGCGGAGGGGGCTGCGCAGTTGTTGTTGGCGCCGTTGTTCGGGCGGGGGGTGGGGTGACGGGGGTGGGTTTCCGCCCCTCCCGTCACCCCACCCCCCGCCCATTCCCGTACCTCGGAACTGCGCCGCCACGATTTGGTGGGGGCACTGCTTCCCGGGACGGGTTCAGATCGGATACGCCGTGTGAATGTTGCCGTCGCGGATGACGACTTCGACGACGTTGGTCGACTGTCCGCTGCCGTTCACGCCGACGGGGCTGCCGTAGTCGAAGCGGTGAATGTGGGTGTCCTGTCCTGCCCGTGCCCGTGGGTTGGGTATGGCCGGCGTTCCGTCGATGCCTTCCCGGAGCCGTTGGCCCAGCGCGAAGTTGTCGCCGTCCCAGAGGAAGTTGTCGTTGAACTCACCGGGCAGTGAGGGCTCAGGACCGGTGGGGTCCGCCGCTTCCCGTACCCGGTCCTGGGCGCCGGGGCCGTGCTGGCCCTCGATGTGGTTCTCGCGCGCCGTGGTGATCCCGTGATTGCGCTCGCAGCTCACCAGACCCCAGGGATCGGTGAAGCGGAGCGGGTTGCTGACGTACGCGTGATGGTTCGGTGCGGGGGCCAGGCCCAGCGGGTCGGGACTGATGTAGCGGGCGTTCTCGGGGTCGTAGTAGCGCCGGAAGTTGTAGCGGAGGCCGGTCTCGGCGTCGTGGTACTGCCCCGGGAAACGGAGCGGGCAGTCCACCGGGTCGTCCGAGCCGCCGAGGGCCGTACCCCAAAGGGTGGTGCGGGCACGCCAGGCGATCCGGCCCTTCTCGTCGACCAGTTCGGTGGGGGTGCCGACGAGGTCGGTGACGATGGCGTAGAAGCGGCGGTCGACCTCGTCCTGGTCGGTGTCCTGGTCGATCTGAAGCAGCGCGCGGTCGGTGCCGGGGGCCCATTCCCAGCTTCTGGTGGGACCGCCGGCGGAGCTGCTCTGTTCCGCCAGGTGCGAGCCGTCCCAGGTGAAGACGGTCTCCTCGGCCGTCCGGCCGTCGTCGGACAGCAGGCGTTTGGCGGTACGTCGGCCGAGACCGTCGTAGACATATGCCCAGCGGCGCCCGTCCGGGGTGGTGACCTGGGTGAGCCGGTCCTCGGCGTCCCATGTGTACGTCCACTCCCGCGTGCCACCGGACAGCAGCTTGCGGGACTGCCGGACGAGGCGGCCCTGCGCGTCGTGGACGTAGGTGACGTGGCCGGCCCGGCGCACGAGCGTGCCGTCGTGGACCCGCTCCCCCTGGGGTCCCTCGGGGGCGTCGGCCCGGCTGACATTGCCCGCGGCGTCGTACGCGTAGCGCTCCGACCATCCGGTGGCGGAGACCGACTCCACCCGGCCGAGACGGTCATGGGTGAATCGGCGCGTGCCGTAGGTCTGGTCCTCGATGGCGGTCAGGCCGCCGTCCTGCCCGTACGTGTACGAGCGGTGCAGCAGCGGTTCGCCGGACGGGCCCGCATCGGGGGCGGCTTGTCCGACCACTGTCTGGCCGGTCAGGCGGTGACCCGCGTCCCACTCCTGGGTCAGCACCGCCGTCTGGCCGAGCCGCCGCTCGGTCTCGTGCCCGGACGCCCCGTATCCGAAGGACAGTTCGTTGTCGGCGAGCCGGACCCGCGTGGGGCGGTTGTTCGCATCCCAATCCCACCGGCTGACGGTGCCCGACGGAGTGCGCCGCTCCACTCGCCTGCCGAGGATGTCGTACGTCGTGTGCAGAGCGCGGCCGTCGCACACCTCGGTGACGACACGGCCCGCCGCGTCGCGGCTGAGGGTGAGAGTTGTATCGGGGGTGACGGCTTCGACCAGGCGGCCTGCGGCGTCGTGAGTGAAGGTCGTGATCGCGTCGCCGGAGCGCCGCTCGACGACCCGTCCGCACGCGTCGCGCACGTAGGTGGTGATTTCGCCCGCGCCGTTGGTGCGTTCGAGCAGACGGCCTGCGGCGTCGTAAGTGTAGGAAACGGTACGGCCGTTGAAGTCGGTCTCGGCTACGAGCAGGCCCGCCGGGTCGTACATGTACGACCACACAGCGCCCGACGCGCTCGTCACGGAGGTGAGCCGCAACTCGGTGTCGTAGACGAACCGCACGGTCGAACCGTCCGCGTCGGTACGGGCACAGAGCCGGTCGAAGTGCGTGAAGGCGTGCGTGACGCTGCGGCCGTCGGGGCCGGTGTAGCGGACTGTGTTGCCCTCGCCGTCGTAGGACCAGCGCTCGCTGCTCCCGTCGGGCATGGTCCGCTCGGCAGGGCGGCCCTCCACCGTCCAGGCGGTCCGCGTCGTCGCCCCGGTGGCGTCGACGGACTCGACGATGCGCCCGAAGGCGTCGCGGCCGACACGGGTGGTACCGCCCAGCGGCGCGGTGGTGGAGACGGGCAGGCCCAGCGGGCCGGACTCGACGTGGTGGGCTGCCCCCAGCGCGTTGGTGACGCCGAGGAGCCCACCGGACGCGTCGTAGGCGAACGTGGTGACGGCACCGTCGGGGTCCACCGTCGCAGTCGGGCGGCCCTGCTCGTCGTACGCGTAACCGCGCCTGCCGCCGGTCGGCAGAGTGACCGACAGCGGTCGGTCAAAGGTGTCGTACTCGGCGGTGGTGGCCGTGCCGTCGGGTCGGATCACCGAGATGAGGTTGCCGCGCTCGTCGTATGTGAAGTGGGACGTGTTGCCGAGCGGATCCGTCCGTGAGAGCAGCCTGTTGTATACGTCCCACGCGGCATACGTGGTGTGGCCGAGAGGGTCAGTCTGGGCGACGAGCTGCCGGCGCTCGTTGTGCCGGTAGGTGGTGGTGTGGCCCAGCGAGTCGGTGTAGCGCGTCTCCCGGGTCTCCGGGGCGTAGGCGATGGAGCAGGAGAGGTACCCGTCGGCGCCTTCGCCTCGTATGCAGCGGTCCTGGTCGTCGTAGGTGAAGCGGTACCAGGAACCGTTGCGGTCGGTCCAGGACGTGATGCGCGCCTGGTCGTCATAGGTGAGCCTGAGCGGAAGACCACTGGAGTTGTGGATCTCGGTGAGATGTCCGTCGCCGCTGTATCCGTAGCGCAGCAGCGTCGTGCCCTCGGGCCCCTCTTCCTCGTCGCGTAGCCGCAGCCCGACAACGCGGTCGCCCTCGGTGTCGATGTACAGGTGGCGGCCGCCGGAGTCACGGACGGCGGTGGGGCAGCCGCTCTCGTCCCGGTCGAAGTCGATGCGCCGTCCGCCGCGGTCGGTCACCGCGGCTAGGGGGAGGCTGAACACGGCGTGTGCCGCGGTGGCTTTGCCGAGCGGGGCGAAGTGACGGGTATGGCCCGTGGCGGGGTCGGTGATGCGGATAGGTGCGCCGGGTGCGCCGTCCCAGTCCAGCGGCCAGCGCGGACCCTCCAACGGCATGACCGAGGCGCCGGGCGTGGGAACGGGATAGAGAAGGATCATGCCGTCGTCGGCCGCGAAGACGGCGCCGTCGCTGTCCAGTTCGAGGCGTTCATCGAGCGTGGAGGCCCAGGACGGGCCGAACCATTGCCCCCACCGGTACGTCGACAGGTGCGTACGTCGCAGAACGAGCGGTAGGAGACCGGGAAGCTCGACGTCGGTCTCCTCCATGAGCATCTCGCCGGACACCATGTCGACCGGGTCGCCGTTCTTGCAGCGCGCCTTGGCGGGCTTGCTCGCGCCTGCCGCGTCGTCAGCCCCTCGACGGAGGCCGCCCCTCAGCCCCTTGGCCATGCCCTTCAGCCCCACCTTGCCCAGGCCCTTCATGCCCTTGGCGAGTTTGCCGAGGCTGGTGATGCCCTTGCCGCCGGGTATGCAGTCCAGCGCGGCGAACGCCACGTCCCATAGGGACGCTTGCCCCTTCGCGTATTTGTTGAGGGTGTCGGCGAGGACGACGAGGGCGGCGACCAGCAGGATCGCGCCGAGGATCGGCCCTCCGATGATCAGCGCGATGATGCCGACAACCGCGACGACGACTTTGCAGACCGTGACGATGGTGTCCCAGTTGTCGGAGAACCAGTCCCCGACCTCCTCCCACCATTTCCGGTTGCGGATCCCCGCATCGGAGGCTTCGTCGATCTTGGTCTTGGCCTCCCGCGCGGCCTCCTCGCGCATGGTGCGGGCGTCCTCGGCCATCTTCTTCGCCGCGTCCAGGGCACTTTGCGCGGAGGACACGTCCGACTGGGCGGACGTCTGGGCCGACTTGGCGTGCTGCGCGTCCCGGGTGGCTGCGCGGACCTTGGCCTCGTCCGGCTTCTCGGTGTTCTTGCTGCCGGTCGGGTCGTCCTTGTACTTGTCGGCTTCCTTGCCGGCCGTCGTCACCCACGAATCGGCTGATGTGAGGCGGGACTTGGCCGAGCTCAGGTCGGTCTGCGCCGCGCGGCCGTTTGCCAACGCCCTGTCCGCGAGAGCCTGGGCACGCTCCAGCTTCGGCCAGTACGCCGCCAGCGCACCCCCCGCCATGTCGTACGACGTCTTCAGCTTCTTCAGCTGCTTCGGCACACCCGAAAACTGATCCTGGAACGCCTTCGCGGACTTCCCCGCCCACTGCAGAACCGCTTCCTCGTCCGCCATCCCCTTGATCAGACGCAGCGCGTCCCCGACGTCATCGGCGAAGTCCTGGAGATTCTTGGCGAGGTGACGCACCCGATCCGGATCACCGGGAGTGGGGTCCTTGTCCAGGTCCAGGACATGCCAATCACTCGGCCGATTTCCCACGTTCGTCCCCCGATGCACTGCTTCACTCAACGCACGTATGCCGCAGCAAAGTTACTGGATGCTCCGCTCGTAGACTTCGGGCGTGAACGACAACCATGTGACGCCGGGCGACGATGCTTCCCGTCAGCATCTCTGGGAGCGGCTCGGCCCGGCGGAGTTGAAGCAGCTTGCCGAGTCCCGCCCGGAGGAACTGTACGAAGCGGCGGAGCAGCTGTGCCACCGGGTGGCCGGTGAAGGGCCCGACGGATCCGTTGCGGCGCGGACGGTCGGACGGATCGCCGAGGCCCTTGCCGACACGCGCTCCCGTGACTGCGTGAGGTTTGCTGCGGGCATCGTGGGCCGACTGCTGCCGCCCGGGTCCGCGTACCGGGAGGAAGGCGACCGGCTGCGGCGCTCGGTGGCCGCGAAGCTGGTCAAGGTCCAGCAACTGCGCGACTTGGAGGCTCTGTTCGAGGAGCTTCCGGATGGAGTTCAGGACCCGGCTGTGGAGGTGCGGGCCTGCGTTCTCGGGGAGCTCGCCCTGATCAGCGCGGGGCGTGGCCGGCCCGTCCTGGACGCGTATGCGGAAAGACTGGGCGAGCTGGGGCACCCGCTGGCACGGCTGCCCAGGACGCTGCTGGACATCGAGCACCGGTTCGGGGTCCGCGTCCGGGGCCTCGGGTACGTCAAGACCCCGGATCAGCTCCGGTCTCGTTTCCCGGAGATTCCCGCCACCGAAAACGGTGCGGCAGCCGGACGTACGGCCAGTGAGACCCCCGACGGCCGCCGCGCGCGGGCGGCCGCTGAACCCTTCACCGTCAGCGGATGGGCGCGCGAGCCTGAGGCGCGGTTCTTCACACTGCCGAGCCCGCCGGCCCCGGACGACTTCAACATCTCACTCATCAAGGAACTGCCTCTGGACTGTCTGGCGGGCGAAGGCACGCGCCGGGGCGGCCCCGTCACTTGCCGGACGACGCCCGACGACGTGCTCAACGAACTGTTCTCGGCGGCGTACAACGGTGGAGTGAACGGCCAGGAGCAGGGCGGCGCGTACGCCCGGCTGTATGCCTGGGGCAGTCTGTACGCGCTGATGGGCCTGCCCGCCGACACCCCGTTCCTGGAAGCGGTGCGGCGCGCCGCCGACCACCGGTGGCTGCGCTTCATGGCGTTCACGGACTGGTTCCACCACGACACGGCGGACGCGGCTTTCGCCGTCCTCGGTCCCACCTGTACCCGGGTCGCGGTGCTGGCGGCCACCGACACCGACGCGGACTGATCAGTGCGTACAGCTGCAGCCCCTTGGAGATCCCGGGCGCTGCGGCCGGGCCAGAAGATCTCACGCCCCGTACGGGCTAAAACGTTTCCGCTGATCGAGGGGGACACTCGCGGCCGATCGGGCCCACGGCGGGCGTGGCGCCCCGGTGCAGCCGGTCGCGCGTGGCAGGGTCACGGGCCGCAGCCCGGTACCGCTCACGCTCCCGATCGGCAAAGGCTCCTCATGCGAATGCGAACGCGAACGCCAGCGCGATTGAGACCGCGCACGTTCCTGCCCCTCTCCGTGACAGCTGCGGCCGCCGCCCTCCCTCTCACGCTCGCCACGCCCGGTACGGCCCTGGCGAACCCCCGTCCCACCTGCGCCGCCCCCGAGACCCGTGCCTTCCCTGTGCAGACCCGGATCCACGGCGGTCCCACCCGTTATGACGTCGGGGGCGACTACCGGACCTGGTACATCGACCTCACCAACACCACCGCGCACACCTGCGGCGACATCCACCCGATCGTCGTCCTCGTGGATGAGAAGCGGGCGTTGCGGCCCGAGCAGGCCCGGCTGGAGTTCTACGGGGGCGGGGGTGGCAGTGAGGGGCAGGAGCCGCATCCGGTCGAGTTCGAGAAGACTGACGAGGACGAGAACGTGGGGGCGTTCGACGACGGGTTCCCGGGGTTCACGGTGGGGCCCGGCCGGACGCTCACCGTGAAGATGCGCCTCTCCGTCACCTCCGACGCGGCCGTCCCGAACGACGTCGTCGCGAACGCGGCCGTCGTACAGCGGCACGACGACGACGGGGACTGGGTGGGGGAGTCGAACGACTACCGGTTCCGCATCGAGGACGAGGGCGCCGGCGAAGAGGAAGACGCGGGTGCGGGTGCGGGCGAGAGCGGTAACAGCGGCGGGGGGAACGGGACCGGCGACGGCGACAGTGGAGTCGTACGGGAAGAGGACGGAGTACCGGCCGCGGAGGAGCTGGCCAGTACCGGTCCGCCCACCTCGCACGGGTTCGGCGTGACCGCCGGCCTCGGGCTGTTCGTCACGGGAGCCGTCCTCCTCGCCGCGTCCCGGCGGGCGCGATCGCGCCGGTGACACCCGGCGGTCGTGGCGCGTCCCGGCGGGTGTGGTTGCACGCGCCACGACACGGACGTCGTGGCGCATTCTGATGGCTGTCGTCGCGGCGGTGACACCAGGAGCTCGTGGCGTGTACCGGCAGGCGCGGCTGCGCCGGTGACACCTGGACCTCCTCGCGGAGAACCCGTCTGCGACGATCCTCCCCGTGGACTACCCGAACGACCAGGCCCCCGGCGCCCCCGTCCGCTCCGGCATCCCGGAGCACGGCCGCATCCCGAAGTACTACGCGGTGAAGGCGCATATCGCCCTGCTTGTCGAGGAGTTGGGCGAGGGCGGGCCGTTGCCGCCCGAGCGGGATCTCGCGGAGAAGTACGGGGTCGCGCGGGAGACCGTGCGGCAGGCGCTGCGGGAGTTGTTGCTGGAGGGGAAGGTGCGGCGGCAGGGGCGGGGCACGGTGGTCGCGGGGCCGAAGCTGGAGCAGCCGCTCTCGCTCGCCAGCTACACCGAGGGCGTACGGCGGCAGGGGCGCACCCCCGGCCGTACGCTGATCAGCCTCGACCGCTTCCCCTGCCCCGAGGCCCTCGCCGCCGAGGCCGGGATGACGCGCGGCGAACCTGTCTGGCACATGGAGCGCGTCCTGCTCGCCGATGACGAGCGGGTGGGGCTCGAGAGCACGTACGTCGCCGTGGCGCGCGTACCGCACCTCGACCGCGACTTCACCCCCGACTCCTCCTTCTACGCCTACCTCCACGACCGGCTCGGCATCGCGTTCGGTGACGCCGACGAGCGCATCGAGACGGTGCTGGCCACTCCGCGCGAGGCGCTGCTCATCGGTACGCCGCCCGCGTTGCCGATGCTGCTGATCCACCGGGTCTCGCGGGACACGGCGGGGGAGCCGCTGGAGCGGGTGCGGACGCTGTACCGGGGGGATCGGTTCTCGTTCACCGCTCACCTACGCGGCTGATCCTCCGGACTTCGGGGGTACTCCCGGAAGTACTCCCGGGCGGGCTGCGGCCCGCCTGATTTCATAACGAAAACATAACAGGTCTAGCCCAAACTTGATAGGCGGTTCACCCTTTGGATGCTGTGCGGTCCCTTTCGATTCCCCCCTTCCGAGGAGTGTTGCCGTTGTGAGAGTGATAGTCGTCGGAGCCGGCGTGGTGGGCACCCTGCATGCCTGGCACGCGGTGGAGCGCGGCCACGAGGTCGTGCAGATCGAGCGCGAGGCGGAGGCCCGCGGGGCTTCCCTGCGCAACTTCGGACAGATCTGGGTCAGTGGTCGCGCCGGCGGAGAGGAACTCGAAACCGCCCTGCGGGCAAGGGAGTTGTGGGAGTCGATCGGGGCACGCGTCCCGGGGGTCGGCTTCAGGGCGAACGGGTCCCTGACCCCCCTGCGCGGCGAGCGTGAACTCGCCGTCGCCGAGGCGGCCGTGGCCCGACCGGACGCCGCCGCCCGCGGCTACAAGCTGCTGACGGCGGGCGAGGCGCGCGCCGTGAACCCGGCGCTGCGAGGCGCGTACGACGCCGCCCTGTACTGCGAGCGCGACGCGGCCGTCGAGCCGCGCGTCGCCCAGCTCGCCCTCCGGGAGGAGCTGCGGAAGTCGCCCCGCTACACCTTCCTGCCGGGGCGCGAGGTCCGCGATGTCGTCGGCGAGCACGCGGTCCGTGACGACCACGGGGAGGTGCACCGCGGCGACGTGGTGGTGCTGTGCACGGGGGCCTGGCTGAGCGGTCTCGTACGGGAGTTGGCGGGTCCTGAGCTGCCCGTGCGGCGCGTGCGGCTGCAGATGATGCAGACCGAGCCGCTGGGCGAGCCGCTCACCACCTCGGTCGCTGACGCGGACAGCTTCCGCTACTACCCGGCCTACCGCGGCGAAGCGCTAGACCGGCTCAACTCCGGGCAACCGCAGGCCGAGACGGCCGCCGCCCACCGTATGCAACTGCTCATGGTGCAGCGCGCGGACGGCGGGCTGACCATCGGCGACACCCACGAGTACGAGCACCCCTTCGCCTTCGACACCGTCGAGGAGCCGTACGACCACTTGACCGGCGTGGTCGAGTCCTTCCTCGGACGGCCGCTGCCGAAGATCCGACGGCGCTGGGCCGGGGTTTACGCGCAGTGCACCGACCCGAGCCGGGTGGTGCACCGGCAGCAGGTGCGGGACGGGGTGTGGCTGGTCACCGGACCCGGCGGGCGCGGCATGACCTGCTCACCCGCGATCGCCGAGACGACCGCCAACGAACTGGGATGGTGAGGGAATTGACCACTGAGCGGACCCCGAAGCGGACCCCGGAGCAGACCGCAGAACAGACCGCAGAACAGACCGCCCAGGAAGCCGTCGACATACGACTCGTCGTGCTCGACATGGCCGGCACCACCGTCGCCGACGGCGGACTCGTCGAGCGGGCATTCGCCACGGCCGCGGGGGAGTTGGGCGTCGAACCCGGCTCTGCCGACCACGCGGAGAAGCTCGACTACGTCCGGGCCACCATGGGCGAGTCCAAGATCTCCGTCTTCCGGCACCTGTTCGGGGACGAGACGCTCGCCCAGCGGGCCAACTCCGCCTTCGAGAAGGCGTACGGCGAACTCGTCGACGGCGGGCTCATCGCACCGATCGACGGTGCGCGCGAGGCGATCGAGGAGCTGACGGAGTCCGGGCGGACGGTGGTGCTGACCACCGGGTTCGCCCGGGTCACCCAGGACGCCATCCTCGACGCCCTGGGCTGGCGGGAGTTGGTGCCGCTGACGCTGTGTCCCGCCGACGCCGGGGGCCGCGGGCGGCCGTATCCCGACATGGTGCTGGAAGCGTTCCTGCGGACGCGGGCCGCGGAGGGCGTACGGCAGGTCGCGGTCGTGGGCGACACCTCGTACGACATGCTCAGCGGTGTACGCGCCGGGGCCGGGGTCGTCGCCGGCGTGCTCACCGGGGCGCACGGGGAGGTGGCACTGCGGGCGGCCGGAGCCACGTCCGTCCTCGGTTCCGTCGCCGAACTGCCCTCCCTGCTGGGGGAGCGGAGGCATGAGCCGCACTAGGGCGAGGGGGGAACACGTCTCGCCGCCTCAGCCGCCGGGATTCACCGCAGTCTCTTCTTGCGATTCTTGCGATTCTTCCGATGCGGTGAATTCCCGGATGGCACTGCCTCCTGCGGAGGCTCGAATCAGATGCAGTCCACGACCTCAGAAAGCGGAGAGGCGCTGCTGAAGGACGGTCACACAAGGTCGACGAGATCCGCGATCGAGTCCACGACCCTCGACGGCCGAAAGGGGTACCGCTCGATGTCCGCGTCCGCCGTCAAGCCGGTGCGGACGAGGTAGGTCACCATCCCGGCCTCAAGTCCCGCCAGGACGTCGGTGTCCATCCGGTCGCCGATCATCGCGCTGGACTCGGAGTGTGCCCCGATCGCGTTCAGGCCCGCCCGCATCATCAGCGGGTTCGGCTTGCCGACGAAATACGGCTTCTTGCCTGTCGCCGCGGTGATCAGCGCCGCGACCGCGCCCGTGGCGGGCAGCACGCCTTCTGGTGATGGCCCGGTCTCGTCGGGGTTCGTCGCGATGAACCGAGCGCCGTTGTTGATCAGCCGTACGGCCTTCGTCATCGCCTCGAAGGAATATGTCCGTGTTTCGCCAAGAATGACGAAGTCGGGTTCGTGGTCGGTGAGGATGTACCCGATGTCGTGGAGGGCCGTGGTGAGGCCCGCCTCGCCGATGACGTAGGCGGAGCCGCCGGGCCGCTGGTCGTCCAGGAACTTCGCGGTGGCGAGGGCGGAGGTCCAGATGTTCGCCTCCGGTACGACCAGGCCCATGCGGCGCAGTCGGGCGTGCAGGTCTCGCGCCGTGTAGATCGAGTTGTTGGTGAGGACCAGGAAGGGCTTCCCGGACTCCTTCAGGCGCTTCAGGAACGAGTCGGCGCCAGGGATTGGCACGCCCTCGTGGATGAGTACACCGTCCATGTCGGTCAGCCACGATTCGATCGGCGTGCGCTCTGGCATGAGAGGTGCTCCTGCGGGATTCGGGGTGTGCGACGTGTCACAAGCGTAGTCGTGACCTGCCGCATCGCCCTGAGGGAGGGGGCTGCCGTGCGCTGCCCCGAGGGAGGGGCTGTCATGCGCCGTCGAAAGCCGGTGTCCCGACTCCTGGCCCATCCCCGCGATCTCCTGGCCCATCCCCGCGATCCAAACCATTCAGGACCCGTACGCACTAGTCGTACCCCTCTGGAGATGCGCCCCGGCGCCCCGAGGAGGAGTCTCCAGATATCTGGAGGTTCACGATGCGCTCAGTGCGAATCACTCTCTGTGCCGGGGCGGTGGTGGCGGCCGCGTTCACCCCCACCGCCTACGCGGCTGACGCGGGCGTTCGGGTGACGCCCGCCTCCCCGGCCCCTGGCAGCGACATCCAGCTGTGGGCGACGGGCTGCGCGGGGCAGACGGGTACCGCGAAATCGGCCGCCTTCGTCGCGGACACGCGGCTCACCGGCAAGGACGGCGCACTCGCAGGCGAGACCCGCGTGCCGACCTCGCTCGAGCCCGGCACCTATGACATCAAGGTCAGCTGCGACGGCTACGACGACAAGATCAAGGGCTCTGTCACCGTCGCCGCCGGCGGCAGCGCCAGTCCCTCCGCCCATGCCTCGCCGGTCGCCCCCGTGCGCGCGGGCGGCGGAGGTGCCGCGACGCAGCTCGCCATGGTGGACGCCCGGCAGACCGGCCCCGGCACCTGGCACGCGGTGATCGGCCTGGTCCTCGCCAGCGTCGCCGCCGTGGCCGTGGCGGTACGCAGCGCCCGCCGGAGCCGGCACGGCGACGCCCGCGACTGACGTGTCCGGACAGGAACGCTCCTCCGCCGCCGGGCGCCTGATGACAGGTGTCGCCTGGGTGGTACTGCTGCTCGGGCTGTGGCTGTGGGGTCGTGAGGTGACGGACGTACGGCCCGGGATATCGGCGCCGACCACGGGGGACATGGCGGCGGTCGGACGGCCGCCGGAGGTGCGACTGCCGCCTGCGCGAAAGCCGTTGGGGGACGCGAAACCGCAGCGCGTCGACATACCCGCCATGGGGGTGCAGGCGCCCGTCGTGGCCCGCGGGCTCGATCCGCAGGGTGCGATCGATCCGCCGCCCTTCGACCAGCCGGGTGTGGTCGGCTGGTACGGCGCCGGGGTGAAACCGGGGGCGGCCGGGACCGCGTTGCTCGTGGGGCACGTCGACACCGAGACCAGGCCCGCGGTCTTCTACAAGCTCAGCACGGTACGGCCGGGCGAGACCGTCCGGGTGATCCGCGACGACGGGACGGTCGCCGAGTTCACCGTGGACGACGTACAGGTCCTCTCCCGTGACCACTTCGACGCCCAACAGGCCTACGGCACACGGCAGTCGGGGCGGGCCGAGCTACGGCTCATCACCTGCGGCGGCACCTTCGACGCGACGAGCCGCACCTATACGGCGAACGTGATCGTGTCGGCGTACCTCACGGGAAGCGGACTCTGACCGCGCGGGAGACCGGCCGGCGGACTCAGATCGCGCAGGAGGCAGGCCGGCGGACTCTGATGGCGCAGGATGTCGGCTCCCAGTCCGTCGGGTCACCCAGCCCGCCGGGTCACCTGGCCCGGTCGACGACCCGCTCCCCCCGGGGCCGCCGACCGGGCTGGTCCTCGACCGCGCGCGCCCGGGCTGCGGGAGAAACCCGGCGTCCGTCGCGGGAGGTAGGGGGACCAATCCGCAGATATCGCGGTCCGGCCAACTGGCCGGGGACTGGGGCCGTTTGAGCCAACTGTAGAACGGATCAGGGCTCCGGCCTAGGGTCTTTTTGACGTCAAGTCGACAGTGCTCGCCTCGTGCGGTTCGTGCAGGTGGAGCGTGCTTTGCGGACCGTTCCCGGGGCCCTACGACGGTTGCCCGCCCGGCCCTCCGCCCATTTCCTCGCGGTCCACCGAGCGGTCGATCACCCTCGTGGCCACCTCGTCGAGCGGCAGCCGCTGCCGGCGCGCGTACTGCCGCAGCGTGCGGAACGCCTGATCGACCCCGATGTTCCAGCGCTCGGCGAGCATGCCCTTCGCTTGCTCGATGCGTACGCGGCTGGACAGGGCGCCCTCCAACTGCTCGGCCAGGGTGCGGTACTGCGCGTACAGCCGGTGGTTGTGCAGCCCGACGGCCGCGGCGTCGGCGAGGACCTGGGCCAGGTGCACACTCCAGTGGTCCTCGGGCGGTGAGGCGTGCTCGGGCAGGGTGGGCACGAAGACGTTGAGTGCGCCGAGCCGCGTCTCGCGGCGGCGCAGCGGGACCGCGAAGGTCGCGGCGATGTCGTGGCGCAGCGCCCGTTCCGTGAAGTCGGGCCAGCGGGCGGCGGCATGGGCGACGCTGATCGAGACGGGTGCGACCGGCCGACCCGTGCCGTAGCTGTCCAGGCAGGGCCCGCCGAGGTGCTGGACGGCCAGCAGATCGAGCGCGATCTCCTGCCGGCGACTGCTCCCGGCGAGCGACACCGCCTCGCCGCCGTCGATCAGCATGACGCCGGCGGCCCGCGCGCCCAGCATCTCCACGCAGTGGTCGGACAGGCGCTGCAGATAGCGCTCGGCGTCGAAACTGTCGGACAGCGTGTCCGATGCATCGAGGAGGGCCGTTGCCAGCAGCGTTTCCCGGGTACTGAGGTGCATGTGACCTACCCCGATTCCGTCGTTCCCCGCCTCCCGGCTCAGCCCGCGCCTACCCGGAGGCCCGGGGCTGTAACAGCTCTCCACCAAGGCTCGGACGATCTCGTGGGCGAGGCGAGAACTATGTCAGGATTGACCTTTCGGACAGTGCACCCAAGGGGGAGTTGGATGTACGGCAGCATGCACGCCGGTGCACGGGCGTCCGTGGCGATGGCGGGGGCGGCACTGCTGCTCGCGGGGTGTTTCTCGTCGGGGGGCGACGGCGACGAGAACAACGACTCCGGTGCCAAGGTCACACAACAGCCCAAGAACGCGGACCCGTTCTGGGTCAACCCGGACGGCAACGCGGCAGCGCAGGTCGCCGCGTACGTGAAGGCAGGCAAGGACGACGACGCCGAGCAGATCCGCAAGATCGCCCAGCAGCCGACGGGTGAGTGGATCGGCCCGGAGAACCCGGAACAGGAGGCGCGCGGCTTCACCGAGGCCGCCGAGAAGGCCGACCGGGACGCGATCCTGGTCCTCTACAACATCCCGCACCGCGACTGCGGCCAGTTCTCGCAGGGCGGCGCCGCCGACGGCAACGCCTACCGGACCTGGATCGACGGGGTCGCCAAGGGCATCGCGGACCGGCCCGCCACGGTGATCCTGGAGCCGGACGCCGTCCTGCACCTGGTCAACCAGTGCACCCCGGAGGAGTTCCACGAGGAGCGCTACGACCTCCTCAAGGGCGCCATCACCGCACTCAAG
Organism: Streptomyces sp. NPDC093544; assembly: GCF_040683495.1. Classification (NCBI taxonomy): domain Bacteria; kingdom Bacillati; phylum Actinomycetota; class Actinomycetes; order Kitasatosporales; family Streptomycetaceae; genus Streptomyces; species Streptomyces sp. NPDC093544. Next base: position 160,642 of record NZ_JBFBEA010000005.1, read on the forward strand.
GCCCTGAAGAACACGAAGGTGTACGTCGACGCGGGCAACGCCGGCTGGGGCCACCCCGACCAGATCTTCGAGCCCCTCAAGTGGGCGGGCATCGAGGCGGCGGACGGCTTCTCGGTCAACGTCTCCAACTTCTACTCGACCAAGGACTCCATCGCGTACGGCAAACAGCTCTCCGCGAAGGTCGGCGGCAAGCCCTTCGTCATCGACACCAGCCGCAACGGCAACGGCCCGTACACGGAAGGCGAGGCCGACGAGAACTGGTGCAACCCGCCGGGCCGCGCGCTGGGCGAGACACCGACGACCAAGACCGCGGATCCCCTCGTCGCCGCGTATCTGTGGGTCAAGCGGCCGGGTGAGTCGGACGGCGAGTGCAAGGGCGGCCCCAAGGCCGGTGAGTGGTGGGCGGATTACGCGCTCAAGCTCGCGAAGGCTTCGAGCTAGTCCGTACGTGACTGAAGGCTGGTCGATACGAAACTGGGGGCGCCCTTCTTTCCGAAGGGCGCCCCCAGTCACGTAACTCTCAATGAATCAGGGCACCTTCACCCACTGCGCCTTGCTCGGCGTCCCCTCGTCGTCCGTGACGAAGAGCATGTACCAGCCGGATTCGACCAGGTTCCGGTTCTCGGGAACCGTCACCGTGATCCCGTCCGCCGTCTTCTTCAGGTCCAGCGCGATGGACCGCTGGTCGGTGTCGGTGACATGGGTGGACGCGCTCGGCCGGATCAGCCGGGCCGTCTTGATGGACGAGGCGTGCTGTGTCTTGAAGGTTCCCGAGTCGCCGCGGGCGATCGTCTCCGGGCCGCCGGAGAGGGTGGGCTGCGAGCCGTGGAACAGGTACGGCGGCGTGTAGATCTCGATGCGCTGCTCGAACACGCCGGGCTTGGTGTCGGCCGCGTCGGCGTAGAGCGAGTCGGAGCCGAAGAACATCACACGGCCGTCGGGCAGCAGCAGCGAGCCCGAGTGGTAGTTACGGCCCACCAGCGGGTCGGCGACCTGGTCCAGCTCGCCGGACTTCGCGTCGTAGATCCGCGCCTGGAGGATGTTGGAGTCGCCGCGCCCGCGGTAGTCCTCCGAGCCGCCCGAGATCAGCACGGTGTCGTCGGGGAGGATCGAGGACTGCGGGTAGCGGGTGCCCTTCTCCAGCGACGGCCCGTCCACGAACGCCGGGTCGTCCGCCAGCAGGTCGATGATCCGGGTCTTCTCGCTGGACTTGTCGGACTCGCCGACCCCGCCGCCGCCGATGACCATGTACTTCTCGTCCTGCGCGGGTGGCAGCAGCACCGTCCCTGAGGTCTCCAGGAGGTTCGGGTCGCTCATGCCGGGCAGTTTGGTGAACTTGTTGGTGTCCAGGTCCCAGATGCCGGGGTCGCGGCCGACGTCGTCGGGGCCGTAGCCCGCGTTCGAGCCGGAGTAGAAGAGCTCGCCGGACTGCATCAGGGAGATCGCCGGGTAGGTCGGGAACTGCCGGACGCCCTCGGTGTACGTCCACTTCTTGGTCTTCGGGTCGTAGACCTCGTTCTTGCCGGGGACCAGCTGGCCGATCTCGTCCAGACCGGAGAGGCTGAGGACCTTGCCGTCCGAGAGGGTGGTCAGCGTCGGGTACCAGCGGGCCTCGTTCATCGGGTCGACCTTGATGTACCGCTCGGCGACCGGATCGAACTCGTAGGCGTCCCTGATCCCCTGGAAGTCCTTCTTGTCCAGGGCGAGCTTCTCCGCGATGCCGTACGTGTTGCGGGCGTCGGTGCCGGTGAGGCCCTGGACACGGTAGTTGTCCTGGGTGCCCGTCTCGTACTTGGTGCCGCTCTGCTGCGCCTCGACGTAGATGCGGCCGAGGCCGGGGTCGTTGCGCAGGAACGCGCCGGTGTCCGGGTCGAAGACCTTCTTGGCGCGCGGGACGAGCACCGGGTCCTTCGACACGAAGGTCTTGCCGTTCTCCTTGCCCGTGAACTTGGTGCCCGCGGGCAGGGTGATCGGCTCGTCCGGGTTCTCGTTGTGCACCACCATCAGGCCGCCGGCCTTGGTGACGTCACCCTTCATCTTCTCGTAGCGCTTGGTGCCGCCCGCGATCAGCAGATTGCCGTTGGCGAGCTGGGTGTGGCCCGTGCAGAAGAGGTCGGCCGGCGTCGGGACCTTCTTGATGGTGCCCTTGACCGGGTCCCAGATCCGGGTGTCGAACTTCTTCGCGTCGAAGTTGTCCTGGTCGTTGCCGGAGCCGGCGATCAGCAGGATCTTGCCGGTGTGCAGCAGGGCCGCGTGGATGGTGTTCTGGCGGAACTCCTCGGGGAAGTCGATGACGTCCCAGTGGCCGTTCTCGGCCTTGTACTCCGGCTTGTTGATCTTGTACTGGTGGTACTGCTCCGTCCCGAAGCGATAGAGCCACGGGCCGTTCATCCCGGCCAGCGCGAGGACCACCGCCGCGCCTATCGCAAGACGACGGGCACGGCGGCGGCTGGCACCGTCTTTCATTTCTTATGTCCCCCAAGGGAAATCTGCATGGTCTGGTCGTTCCCGCTGTTCGCGGCGGCCCAGTGAGGCTTGTGCTGCGGTGCGTGCGGGGCGTGCTGTTCCTGCTGGGGCACCGAGGCCTGCGGTGGCAGCGGGGCCGGCTCGGCCTCGGCCGGCTTGGGCTTCTTCCGGTCCTGCCGCATCGTCCAGCGCCAGGCGAAGATCGGCGAGGCGGTTATCAGCAGCGCGAAGGTGGCCCAGATGATCATCGCGGGGTGGGAGTGCCCGAGCAGGAAACCGGCGGTGATCGAGCCGACGAAGACCAGAATGAAGAACAGGTGGATCCGGAAGGTCCCGAACAGCGTGTCGGGGCTCGCCGAATCGCCCTTGGGGGTCACCACGAACTTGCTCTTGCGGCGCAGCACGGCGTCCATGAGCGAGCGGGCGTAGATCGGTGCGGAAAGCGCCGACATCATCATGCCCGCCACGCCGCCGCTGCCCTCGGGCTCGTGCGGCGAGACGTTGTGGCGGCGGTTCCAGATGTAGAGCCCGATCTGCAGCGCGGACGCGTTGCCGTACAGCATCAGCCAGACCGTCGGGTCGATGTCCACACCCGAGGCGCCCAGGCCCAGGAACAGGGCGCAACTCAGCGCCGCGAGGATCCAGTTGAGGGCGGACATCGGGTAGAAGATGATCATCATCGTGTAGTTGAAGAACTTGCTCGGCGGCAGCGAGTAGAGACCCTTCCAGTACTGCTTGAGGATTGTCTCGTACGTGCCCCGCGACCAGCGCAGCTGCTGGGTGAAGAAGTCCGTCCAGGCGTTGGGGCCCTCGCCGACCGCGAGCACGTCCGGCGTGTAGACCGAGCGCCACTTCCTGCCGGTGGCCGGGTTCTTGGCGCGGTGGATCTCGAAGCCGGTCGCCATGTCCTCGGTGATCGAGTCGTACAGACCGCCGATCTGCTTCAGCGTCTTGATGCGTACGGCGTTGGAGGTGCCCACGAACATCGGGGAGCCGTAGGCGTTTCCGGCGCGCTGGATCAGGGCGTGGAAGAGGAACTGCTGGGACTCGGCGGCCTTGGTGATGATGTTGTCGTAGTTGCCGTACACCTGCGGGCCGATGACGAAGCCGACGTCGGGGTCGCGGAAGAAGCCGAGCATCCGCTCCAGGTAGTTGGGCAGCGGCACGTGGTCGGTGTCGACCGAGGCGAAGTAGTCGTAGTCGCCGCCGTGCGCGTCCAGCCAGGCGTTGTAGTTGCCGTGCTTGGTCTTGGCGCGATGCGGGCCCTTGGGCATGTTCCACTTCGCGACACCCTTGCGGGAGAAGTGGTGCACGCCCAGGCGTGCGCAGACCTCCTTCACCTCCGGGTCGTCGCCCTCGTCGAGGAGCCAGATGTGCAGAAGACCCCGGTGGCGGATTTTGACGGCCGCCTCCAGGGTCTTCGTCACCATGGCGAGGGGCTCCTTGCCGGGTACGAAGGAGGTGAGGAAGGCGACTCTGGTGCCGGTCTCGGGCACCACCGGGATCGGGTCGCGGGCGACCAGGGTGGCGTGCGCGTTCGACAGCACGTTCAGGCAGCGGAAGAGCTCGATGAGGCCGATCGAGACCAGCATCACGATGTCCAGCGCGGGCAGGAAGTCGTAGGCGGGATAGTCGCGTTCGGTCCAGTGCGCGGGCTGGAGCAGCCAGACGAGCAGGACCAGCGAGAGCAGCGGCGCGGCACCCAGCATGAGCGCCGCGCGTATGCGGTGCGGCTCCTGCGACAGGAGCGTGCGGTACTGCACCTTGTACGGTTTGGTCGGATCAGGCTGTGTGAGGGGCCCCGCGAGTCGGCTGTAGTGCTCGTAGTCGTATCTCGGAAGCGTCTTCTTGATTCTTCGGAAGCCACCCGTCCGGTGCGATGGCACCCGGAGTTGTGTCGTCTCTGACGGGTCGAAATCCTGTCGGGCGCCCGTCGGCGTCGACGTCATGAGTCATCCCCCCGCACGCGGATGTCCGCGTGTTCGTCGGTTCAGTCGTCCGGTCGGGTCCCCCTCGACCGTCCCGGACGCATCACTGGCAGGCCGGCGTCACCACATCATCTCCACCACAGAGACATGGAACGATGTCCTTCCGGTTGCATGATGCCCCCCTCGGCACCTGTTCGTGAACGGGGCCCCCATCCATCCCCATCGCACGTGCAACCGGCCTTGCCCCCAACTGTCAGGTATCGACAGTCCCTTGAAGCCCAGGGTTCTACGCCTTACATCATGATCGCAAGATGCGAAACGCGGTGTTAACCGGTCATACGCGCTAATTGAGACGTGTGTACGACGAAGGGGGTGTAGTGGCATATGACGGAAGACCCCTCGCCGCTGCGAGGGGTCTTCCGGTCGGTGCGCCGCCAGGGACTCGAACCCCGGACCCGCTGATTAAGAGTCAGCTGCTCTAACCAACTGAGCTAGCGGCGCGTGCTGACCCGGGAACTGTACCTGACCAGGCAGGGTGCCCCGGCCCCGTGCCCTGGTGCGGGCGGCCCCGGTGTACGCCCTTGTACATCATTCGGACCGTCAACATGCGACACCGGATGACAGTTGAGAAACTGGCGCCTGTGCACAAGCGCGGAGATTTCGACCTGGAGTGTGAGGGGATTCGCATGAAGGCTCCGGTATTCGAGGAATTCGATGCCGCGAGTGACTGCGACTGCCCCGGATGCGCGCACTGGCGACGCATCGTGCCCTATTCCTCCTCCCCTTCCTCTTCCCCTCCTTCCTCCTTTTCCTGTGTATCCGGTGCCGTGGGCCGTCCGGCGGTCCGCAGGGCTCTCGTCCTGGCCGCGGCGGCGGGCACGGTCCTCGGTGCGGGCCCGTCGATGACGGCGGTCGCGGCCGCCCACGCACCCGCCCGGCCGGGCATCCCCACAGGTGACGAGCCCGACACCCCGCAAGGGAGCAAGGCCCCGCTGCACGGCCCGGCGGGCAGACCGGCCACCGCCACAAAGCCCGGCACGGTGTCCAAGGCACCCGCGACCACCAGGGCCGAGATCATCAACCGGGCCAAGACATGGATCGACGCGGAAGTGCCGTACAGCATGAACGAGTACTGGTCGGACGGCTACCGGCAGGACTGCTCCGGCTTTGTCTCGATGGCCTGGAACCTGCCGGGCAACGAATGGACCGGCAGTCTCGACACCGTCAGCGACCGTATTACCCGCGACCAGCTTCAGCCCGGCGACATTCTTCTCTTCCACAATCCGGCGAACCCGGAGAAGGGTTCGCACGTCGTCATTTTCGGCGGCTGGACGGACTACACGCACACCTATTACGTCGCTTACGAGGCGACACCCCCGCACGCCCGGAAGCAGGCCACTCCGTACCCGTACTGGAAGAACGCGGACCGCTATCTGGCCTACCGCTACAAGGGCCTGGCGGAGAGCGCGAGCGGGGCGAGGCCGTCGGAGTCGAAGGAGACCGGCCGCTTCCCGGGGGCCGCGTACTTCGGGCCCGGTGCGAACAACAAGTACGTCACCCAGCTGGGCCGGCTCCTCGTGGAGCGCGGCGCGGGCCGCTTCTACACCTCGGGTCCCGGCCCCCGCTGGTCGGCCGCGGACGGGCGGGCCACCCAGGCGTTCCAGCGGGCGCAGGGCTGGACGGGGGCGGACGCGGACGGGCTGCCGGGGCCGCTGACGTGGTCGTACCTGGTGGGGAAGAAAGGCAAGGACATTCCTCCGGCGAGCGGCCCCGGGCCGAAGGAACCGAACGGACCGGCGGCGAACGGGTCGGGGACGACTGGCTCCGGGGCGGATGGTTCCGGCGTGAACGGGTCCGGCGTGAGCGGGGCGCACGGCCCGGGTGCGTCCTCGCACGGGGTGCCCGGCTATCCGGGGCGCGGGATGTTCCGCCCGGGCGCGACCAACGCGTACGTCACCCAGCTCGGCAAGCAGTTGGTCAAGAAGGGGTTCGGCAAGTACTACACCTCGGGCCCGGGGCCGCACTGGGGCGAGGCGGACCGGCGCAACGTCGAGGCGTTCCAGCGGGCGCAGGGCTGGCGCGGTGGTGCGGCGGACGGCTATCCGGGGCCGGAGACCTGGCGGCGGCTGTTCTCCTGACCGCTTCCCGTTCCCGACTTCTCACGAATCTTCCAGGCGCGGAGGCATGGAGGCAGATATGAGTACGACGACTTCACACACCCCGGAGTCCGGACACACCCCGGAGTCCGAAGGGCCGTCCTTCCGGGCGCCCGGTCCGGAATCGGCGCCGGAGGGCGGCGGCGTGCGCGAGGGCGGCACGCGGTCCACCCGGCTCATCCACAACGAGGTGACCACCGAGATCCCCGTCCACCTGCTGTTCAGGGACGATCCCGAGCCGGTGTCCGTCCCGCTCGCGCCCGCCGTCGTGGGGCGGCGGCGCGGTACGGGGGAGCAGCCGCGCATCCGGCGTCCGGCAGCCGGAGCGGCTCCGCGCCCGGTGCCGGAGATCGACCCCGAACTGGTGGAGCGCCCCGCACGGGTGCTGCCCGGAGCGGCGGGAGTGCTGGCCGGTGCCTGTGGGGTGGCCGGATGTGTCCTCACCTCGTGGTGGGCGGGCACCTTGCCGCCCTCGGTGGCCCAGGCGCTGGAGCTGCCATGGCGCGGCGGCGCCGGGCTCGGACCGGCGCAGTGGGCGGCGTACGCCGGGGCGGGCGCGCTCGGTCTGTTCGGCTTCGGCGGTCTGGCCCGGGGGCGGACCGGGCGGGCCTGGGTGCTCGGACTGTTCGGGCGCTACCGCGGCACGGTCCGGCGTACCGGGCTCATGTGGGTCAACCCGCTGGTGCTGCGCCGCCGGGTCGACGTACGGCTGCGGCACTGGCGCAGTGAGCCGATGTCCGTGGTCGACGCGAACGGGGTCGCGCTGCGGGTGGTCGTGCTCGTCGTCTGGCGGGTCAGGGACACCGCGCGCGCCACGCTCGGGGTGGAGGACCACGAGACGTATCTGCGGGAGTGCGTGGAGGCGGCGCTCTCGCGGGTGCTTTCGCGGCTCCCGGCCGAACTGCCGCCCGCTGTCGTCAAGGACGCGACCCTGCGCAACACCGAGGCGGTCGGCGAGGCGCTGACCCGGTTGGTGGCCGCGGACACGGCGCCGGTCGGCCTTGAGGTCTTCTCCGCGCAGCCGACGAAGATCGACTACGCGCCCGAGGTCGCCGCCGTGATGCAGCGCCGCCGGATCGCCGCGCTGGACGCCCAGCACCGCGACACCGTGCTCACCTCCGTCGTCGACTCGGTCGAGGACACGGTGACCCGGCTGACCGTGCGGGGGCTCGTCGAACTCGACGACTACGAACGCAAGGCGCTGGTCAAGGACTTGACGGTGGCGTTCTACACGGGCCGCAGGGACTCGTCTTCCTGAGCGGTCGGGGTACGTCTTGATGAGTGACGGGTAAACGACTTGATGATTGGTATGGACATGTTCAACAACTGGCAATAATCTAAGACTTGGTCTAGACCTGCAACACAGCGCGCACAGCTCATGTGAACCTCCCCCACGTCCTCAGGAGCAGCAGGATGCGCATACGTGCGACGAGAAAAGCGAAGTGGTACGCGGGCATGGTCGGCCTCGCCACGACGGGAGCGCTCGTGCTCTCCAGCGGCGGTGCCAGTGGCCACGGCTACACGGACCTTCCCCTCAGCCGTCAGAAGCTGTGTCAGAACGGCACCGTGGCCAACTGCGGCAACATCCAGTGGGAACCGCAGAGCGTGGAGGGTCCCAAGGGCTTCCCCGCGGCGGGTCCGGCCGACGGCCAGATCTGCTCGGCCAACCACACCGAATTCGGCTCGCTCAACAGCCCGACGACGCCTTCGGGCGGCGCCTGGCCGACGACCAAGGTCACTGCCGGGGGCAGCTACACGTTCCGCTGGCAGTTCACGGCCTCGCACGCCACGACCGACTTCAAGTACTACCTCACCAAGCAGGGCTGGAACGCGGGCCATGCGCTGACCCGCGCGGACCTGAACACCACGCCGTTCCTCACCGTCCCCTACAACAACGCGCGCCCGCCGTCCACGATCTCGCACAGCGGCACGATTCCCACGGGCCGTACCGGGCGCCAGGTCATCGTCGCGGTGTGGACGATCGCCGACACGGCGAACGCGTTCTACTCCTGCGCTGACGTCACGTTCTAAAGCCTTCTGGACGTCACGTTCCAAGGCTTTCCGGTCGTCACGTTCGAGGGTGTCCTGAAGGGACCTTGTTTTCTGAGGCTCCCTTGAGCTGCACCCCCTTCCCCAGCGGGTAAGTTCCCCGCACGCCGACATGACCGTGCCGGCGTGCGCGGAACCGCACCGAACACCGGGGGCTCGTGATGGACGTGTTCTTCTATGCCGTGCCAGGGCTGATCATCACCGTGGTGGTATTCGCGGCGGTCGGGATCATCCGCCGCTCGCTGGAGCTGCGGCACGCCTGGAACAGCGGGCTGACCGCCGAAGCGCGCTGCCTGCGCACCTACACCAAGACCAGCGGCGGCGCCGGCGACAGCTCCGCGTCCACGACGCTGCACCATGTCTACGAGTTCCGGACGCGCGAGGGCCGGGAGGTCCGCTTCGACGAGAGCGGCGGTCCCTCCACGGTCGTCGAGGGCGACATCGTCACGGTCCACTACGCGGCCGAGCGCCCCGAGAAGGCCACCGCCCACGCGCCGAGCCCGGTCAAGGCCGCCGCGGGCACGATCGGCATGCTGGTGTTCTTCGGCGTGATCGTCGTCTTCTGTATCGGCTTCATGGTCACCTTCCACACGGCCTTCGCGTCCGACGACCCCTTCGCGGGCATGCCGTAGCCCCTCCCGGAGACTCCGTACCCGCGAGTCTCCCCATCTGACGGTACGTCAATTATGGTGCGCCTTCATGGGATCCCTGAGGCGTACCGTCGCGGAGCTCGTACAGGAACGGTGGAACGACCACCGGCCGGGGCTGTGGTTCGAGGGGCAGGTCCTGACTCACCACCGGGTGGCGGCGGGCGCGGCGGCCCGGGCGGCGCTGCTCGCCGACCTGCTGCCGCCGAAGGCCGACCCGCCGCACCTCGGTGTGCTGCTCGACAACACCCCCGAGTACCCGATGTGGTTGGGCGCGGCCGCTCTCGACGGCGCCGCCGTCGCAGGCATCAACCCGACCCGGCGCGGCCCCGAACTGGCCCGCGACATCCTGCACACCGAGTGCCGCGTCCTGATCACCGAACAGGCCCACCTGCCCCTGCTCGACGGTCTCCAACTCCCGGGCGTACGTCTCCTGGTGACCGACACGGAGGCGTACGCCGACCTGCTCACGCCGTACGAGGGCGCCAGGCCCGACGCGTCCGCGGCCTCCCCGGACGACCGTCTGCTCCTCTACTTCACCTCCGGCTCGACCGGCGCCCCCAAGGCCGCGATCTGCACCCAGGGCCGGCTGGCCGCCGCGGGGCAGTCGCTCGTGGACCACTTCGGGGTGCGCCGGGAGGACACCCACTACATCTGCATGCCGATGTTCCACGGCAACGCGGTGATCGCCGACTGGGCGCCCGCGCTGGCCGCAGGTGCGGGGGTGGCGCTGCGGCGGCGCTTCTCGGCCTCCGGGTTCCTCGCGGACGTACGGGCGTGCCGGGCGACGTACTTCACCTATGTGGGGCGGGCCGTCCAGTACATCCTGGCGACCCCGGCCCGCCCCGACGACCGCGACAACCCGCTGCGCATGGGCTTCGGGACCGAGGCCGGCGCTGTCGACGCGGCCGCCTTCGAGCGGCGTTTCGGGGCGCGCCTCGTGGAGGGGTACGGCTCCTCGGAGGGCGGCGCGGCCATCCAGCGGACGTCCGGGACCCCGGCCGGGGCGATCGGACGGGCGGCGCCAGGCGACGACCTGGCCGTGGTCGACCCGGCGACGCGACGAGAGTGCCCGGCCGCCGCCTTCACCGGGGACGGGAGACTCCTCAACGGGGCAGATGCGATAGGGGAGTTGGTGAACCGGGGCCCCAACCCCTTCGAGGGGTACTGGCGCAACCCGGACGCGGACGCCGCCCGGCAGCGCGACGGCTGGTACTGGACCGGCGACCTCTTCTACCGGGACACCGAGGGATTCCTGTACTTCGCGGGGCGCACCGACGACCGGTTGCGCGTCGACAGCGAGAACCTCGCCGCCGCCGTCATCGAGAACATCCTCGCCCGGTACGAGGACGCTGCCGCCGTGGCCGTGTACGCCGTGCCGGACGCGGTCGCGGGGGACCAGGTCATGGCGGCCATGGCCCTGCGGTCCGCCATCTCCTTCGATCCGCTCGACTTCGGTGAATTCCTGCTGTCCCAGCCTGACTTGGGAACCAAGATGGCCCCTCGCTTCGTACGGATCGTGCGGCGGATGCCCGTCACGGCGACGAACAAGGTCCACCGGGTCGGGCTGCGGCGCGAGGGCTTCAGGTGTCCGGACCCGGTCTGGTGGCGGCCGCCAGGGGAGTGCGCGTACCGGAGGCTGGCCGAGGAGGAGATCGAGGAGCTGCTCGCCGAGTACCGGGCGCGCGGGCGCGAGGAGTTGCTGACGAGGTAGGGCGGCTTCACTCCTGATGCGCGAGGAGTCGCTGACGACGTAGGCCCGGTCTTACTCCTGATACGCGAGGAGTTGCTGGCGAGGTAAGTCCAGCCCTACCCCTGATACGCCCACTGCCTCCATGGTCCGTGGGGGCACGCGCCGCCTACCGTGAGCGCGTGATCCGTTCGGTGCGGTACCTCATCGGCGGCGTTCTGGTCGGCGCCCCGCTGCTCGTCGGGATGCTGCTGCTCGGCATCGCCGGAGCCGCGCTGACTCCCGTGCTTGTCGGACTGCCGCTCCTTGCGCTGCTCGCGCTGACCGGCGTACCCGTCGGGGCGCTGGAGCGCCGGCGGCTGCGGCTCGTCGACCCGGCGCCGGTGCCCACCCCCCACCGGACCCCGGACGAGCCCGGCCCCGCCGCCTGGGCCAGGCTCCGGTTCAGGGAGCAGGCGACCTGGCGTGAACTGGGGTACGCCGTGCTGCTCGCGGTCGTGCTGTGGCCGCTGGACGTGCTGGTGCTGACCGTCGCGCTCGCGATCCCCGGCGCGATGATCGGGACGCCGGTGCAACTCGCGCTCACGGGCGGCGAAACCCGGAGCGTCAAGCTGTGGCTGATCGATAGCTACGGGCAGGCGTTCCTGTGCGCGGCCGGCGGGGCCGCCCTCATCCTCGTACTCCTGCGGCCCCTCGTGCGGTACGCCCGTGCCCGCGCCGCTCTCACCCGGCTGCTCCTCGCACCGCGCGCGGCCGAGGGGCGGCTCGCGGAGGTGACGAAGTCCCGGGCCCGTCTGGTCGCGGCGTTCGAGGCAGAGCGGCGGCGGATCGAGCGGGATCTGCACGACGGGGCGCAGCAGCGGCTGGTGGCGCTGAGCATGAGGCTGGGCCTTGCCCGCCTCGACGCGCCGCCCGCGCTGGCGGAGCGCCTCGCGGAAGCCCACGCGGAGGCGGATCAAGTCCTCGTCGAGCTGAGGGAGTTGATCCACGGCATCCATCCGCAGGTGCTCGCCGACTACGGCCTCGGCGACGCGATCGCCGACGCCGCCGACCGGTCCGCCGTACCGGTGGAGGTGGACGTGGAGCTGCCGAGGTTCGCCGAACCCGTGGAGTCCGCCGCGTACTTCGCGGTGCGGGAGTCGCTCGCCAATGTCGGCAGACACAGCGGGGCGGGGCGGGCGTGGATCCAAGGGCGTTACGAGGAGGGGCGGTTGAGGATCGCGGTGCGGGACGACGGATGCGGGGGAGCCGACCCCGGATCCGGCTCCGGGCTCACCGGTCTCGCCGACCGGCTGGCCGTCCTCGATGGGACACTGGCCGTCGACAGCCCGCCCGGTGGGCCGACCGTCCTGACGATGGAGATCCCTTGCTGAGAGTCGTACTCGCCGAGGACAGCGTGCTGTTGCGCGAGGGACTGGTGGGGCTGCTGAACCGCTTCGGGCACGAGGTCGTCGCAGCGGTCGGCGACGCGGACACACTCCGCGACGCCGTCTCGGCGCACACTCCCGACCTCGTCATCACCGACGTACGCATGCCCCCCGGCTTCCAGGACGAGGGACTGCGCGCGGCCCTCGCCCTGCGCGCGGCGGACCCACGGCTGCCGGTGCTCGTCCTCAGCCAGTACGTCCAGCGCGCGTACGCCGCCGAGCTCCTCGACACCGGGGACGGCACCGGCGTCGGCTACCTCCTCAAGGACCGCATCGGCCAGGTCGAGCAGTTCGCGGAGGCGGTGCGGCGGGTCGCCGAGGGAGGCACGGTCGTGGACCCCGAGGTCGTACGACAGTTGCTGCGGCGTCGCCGAGATCCGCTTCAGGCGCTGACTCCGCGCGAGCGCGAGGTCCTCGGCCTGGTAGCCGAGGGCAAGTCCAACGGCGCGATCGCCCGTCAACTGGTCGTCACCGAGGCAGCCGTGGGCAAGCACATCGGCAACATCCTGGGGAAGCTGGATCTTCCCCCGGCGCAGGACACGCACCGGCGAGTGCTGGCCGTACTGGCATATCTACGGGACTAGGGCGTATCTACGGGACCAGGGTTTATCCAGGGGGCCGGGGCTTGTCCACGGGACCAGGGCCTGACCGCCGGGCTCGGTCGGCGGCCTTGGATTCGCCGGTCCACAGCTCTGTGGATCCGTGGATCCAAAGTCCGGCAGATCCGTGAGTTTGCGAGGAATCCCCCGAGCTCGACGGGGGGAGGATGCACCCCGACAACCGCGTCGGCGCCCGGCCTTCCCTCATAAGCGGTTGTCATGTGCCTGCCTGTTATGACAACCCTCGACACCACCTGAAAGGCACTCATGTCCCCCACGCATGACCCCGCGTATGACCCCGCCTACGACCGCCGTCACAGCGATGACCTGCTCACTTTCGTCAGGACCAGTCCCTCGCCGTACCACGCGGTGGCGAGCGCCGCCCAGCGCCTCGAGAAGGCGGGCTTCGAGGAGCTGAGCGAGACGGACGACTGGTCCGGCGCCGAGGGCGGCCGCTATGTCGTACGGGGCGGCGCGCTGATCGCCTGGTACGTCCCGCACGGCGCCCCCGCCCGCACAGCGTTCCGCATCATCGGCGCGCACACCGACTCGCCGAACCTGCGGATCAAGCCCTCGCCCGACACCAGCTCGGCGGGGTGGCGGCAGATCGCCGTGGAGATCTACGGCGGGGTACCGCTCAACACCTGGCTCGACCGCGACCTCGGCGTCTCGGGGCGGCTGACACTGCGCGACGGCTCGACCCGGCTGGTCCGCGTCGACAAGCCGCTGCTGCGCGTGCCGCAGCTCGCCATCCACCTGGACCGGACCGTCAACGAGGGCCTCGCCCTCGACCGGCAGCGGCACATGACCCCGCTGTGGGGACTCGGCGGCAGCGAACCCGGCGCCCTGCTCGGCCGGATAGCCGAGGAGGCCGACGCCGGCTCCTCCGAGATCCTCGGCTGGGACCTGATGCTGCACGACATCCAGCCGCCCGGCTACCTCGGCGCGGACGAGGAGTTCATCGTCTCCCCGCGGCTGGACAACCTGGTCTCGGTGCACGCGGGCGTCACCGCGCTGGTCGCCGCGGCCACCTCCCGGCCGCCCGCGCACATTCCCGTACTCGCCGCCTTCGACCACGAGGAGGTCGGCAGCGGCTCGGAGTCCGGCGCCCAGGGCCCGCTCCTGGAACGGGTCCTCGGCCGTGGTGTCGCGGCGCGCGGCGGCAGCGGTGAGGACTGGAACCGGGCCCTCGCGGGTGCCTTCTGCGTCTCCTCCGACATGTCGCACGCCGTCCACCCCAACTACGCCGAGCGCCACGACCCCGACCACCGGCCGCTCCCCAACGGCGGCCCCGTCATCAAGGTCAACGTCAACCAGCGGTACGCCACCGACGGCACCGGCGTCGCCGCGTTCGCCGCCGCCTCGGAACGGGCCGGGGTGCCGTGGCAGCCGTTCGTCTCCAACAACGCCATCCCGTGCGGCACCTCGATCGGCCCGATCACCGCGGCCCGCCTCGGCGTCACCACCGTCGACGTGGGTGTACCCGGTCTGTCGATGCACTCGGCGCGCGAACTGTGCGGGGCGCGCGACCCGGGGCTGCTCACCCGGGTGCTCACGGAGTTCGTCACGGCCGGCTGAGAACAGCTGACAGAGAACAGCTGGCTGAGCCCGCCCCCGGCAGATGGTGGACATGCGTGAAAGGCCCCCCACATCGTGGAGGGCCTTCATCAGTTGTGCGCCGCCAGGGACTCGAACCCCGGACCCGCTGATTAAGAGTCAGCTGCTCTAACCAACTGAGCTAGCGGCGCATGACTCTCGCCTCCCGCACTCGGCGGATGACGACAAAAGAAATACTACCTGGTCCTCGCGGATGCTCCGGACCACGCTCCGACCGGGGAACGCCGCGCTAGAGAGCCATGGAAAGGAGCACCGGGGCCGCCCCTCGGTTCAGCGAGTCCGCCGCCTCGCGGAGCCGGTGCGCGTGCTCGACGGGCAGGGACAGGGCGAGGCAGCCGACGGAGGAGCCCGCCGTGATGGGGACCGCCGCGCAGACCGTGCCGATCGCGTACTCCTGGAGGTCGAGGACCGGGACCGTGGGCGGCTGGGCGCCGAGCCGGGAGAGCAGCAGCCGTTCGTTCGTGATGGTGCGCGAGGTGAGGCGGGCCATCTTGTGGCGGGAGAGATGGTCGCGGCGGCCGTTGTGGTCGAGCTGGCCGAGCAGGCTCTTGCCGATCGCGGTGGCGTGGGCGGAGGAACGGAAGTCGACCCACTCGTTGACCGCGGGGGTCGACGGGCCGTCGGCGTACTGGGAGATGTGGATCTCGCCGTCGACATACCGGCTGAGGTAGATCGCGGCGCCGACCGTGTCGCGCAGCCTGTCCATGGTCCGCTGGAGCTGCTCGCGCAGAGCCTGGTCGCGGCCATGGGCGGTAGCGAGGCGGCCGAGGGCGGCGCCGCTGACGTAAGCGCCGTCGGCGTTCTGCTCGACGTACCCCTCCCGGCGCAGCATCCGCAGCAGTATCGTCAGGCGGTCCGCGCCGAGTCCGGTCCGGCGGCCGATTTCGGCGTCGAGGACGCCGGTGGAGTGCCGTGACACCGTCTCCAGGACGCGGAGGGCGTCCTGGGCCGAGTGGTACGGCGCGGTCGGCTCGTGCTTCAGCGCCACGGTTTCTCCCTGGCTTTCTGGGCCGTATTTAGGACAGCTGAGCTTCCACCACGATAGCCGTCAAAGCCCTTACTGTGAGCGTCCGTTGACGAGATTGGTGGCGCGCCCCCTACCGCCCATCAGGAACGCGCCACCTTGGCATATGCCCACGTCATGGCACTTCGGGCATGCCCCACGATCCGGACCTCGCGCCTTCTCGTACGCGGCCGTGTTCACTCCCCGCAATCAGAGGACCGCGCTGAGGAATTCCCGGGTCCTTTCCTGGCCGGGATCGCTGAAGATTTTCTCCGGCGGTCCTGACTCGATGACACGGCCGGAATCGAACATCAGCACCTGATCCGAGATGTCCCGGGCGAAATTCATCTCGTGGGTCACACAAAGCATCGTGATGTCCGTGGTGTGGGCGATGTCACGGAGGACATCGAGGACTCCCGCGACCAGTTCCGGGTCGAGCGCGGACGTCACCTCGTCAAGCAGCAGCACCTGCGGGCGCATGGCCAGCGCCCGCGCGATCGCGACGCGCTGCTGCTGGCCGCCGGACAGCTGGCTCGGGTACGCGTCCCACTTGTCGGCGAGACCGACCAGGTCGAGCAGTTCGCGGGCGCGCGCCTCGGCCTCGTCCTTGGACAGCCCGAGGACGGTGACGGGCGCCTCCGTGATGTTCCTGCCCACCTTCATGTTCGGGAACAGGTTGAACTGCTGGAAGACCATCCCGATCTTCTTGCGGACCTCGCGGATCTCCTTCTCCCCGGCCGGGAAGAGCCGCTCCCCGGCGACCGTGATGGTGCCCTCGTCGGGCTGGGTCAGCGTCATCAGCATCCGCAGAATCGTCGTTTTGCCGGAGCCGGAGGGGCCGATCAGCGTGACGTGCTTGCCGGAGTTGACGGAGAAGTCGAGCCCGTCGAGGACGGTGTTGTCCCCGAAGCGCTTGGTGACGTGGTCGAAACGGATCAGCTCACTGCCGTCCACCGCCGGATTCGCCGCGCTTTCCGCGGCACTCGCGAGGCCGGTGTCTTTCATCGGGTTCGTGTCAGCGGACAAGACGTCGCTCCAAAGCTCGCAGGAGGAGGGAGGCCGGATAGGAAATGACAATGAAGGCCACGCCGATGACGGTCAGCGGCTCGGTGAACTGGAAGTGCTGCTGCGAATACAGCCGCGCCTCACCGAGCATGTCCAGCACGGTGATCGACATCAGCAGCGGTGTGTCCTTGAGCATCGAGATGACGTAGTTGCCCAGCGCCGGGACCACCCGCCGGATGGCCTGCGGAAGGATCACCGCCGTCCAGGTGCGCGCCAGGGGCAGGCTGAGCGCCGTGGCCGCCTCCCACTGGCCGGCGGGCACGCCCTCGATACCGGCCCGGTAGACCTGCATCGTGTACGTCGAGTAGTGCAGCCCGATCGCGACGACACCCGTGGTCAGCGCGGAGAACGTGATGTCCCACTCGGGCAGCACATAGAAGAGGAAGAACAGCTGCACCAGCAGCGGGGTGTTGCGGATGAACTCCGTGACGACGCCGACCGGCCAGCGCACCATCCCCCACGCTCGGCTTCGCTCGCGCGGGGGGACCCCCATGCTGGGCGTCCGCATCAGCAGCGCCCACACCAGGCCGAGCACGAAGGAGATCACCGAACCGAGAGCCAGCGCCTGCAGGGTGACCAGCAGGCCGTCCCAGAAGTGCGGCATGAAGTCGCCGACAGCGCTCCAGTCCCAGGTCATACGGCACCTCCGCCGACTCCGGTGGCCTCGGCCCTGCGCGGCTCACGCTGGGACACACCACGCTCCGGCGCCTTCCCGACCCCGGCCTTCAGCCGCTTCTCCAGACCGCGCATGACCCGGGTGAGGAGGAAGGCGATCACGAAATAGATCAGCAGGATGTACGAGTAGATCTCCGCGCTCTCCTGCAACGCGAGGCGCACCAGGTTGCCGCTGAACGCCAGGTCGCCCATCCCCATGATCGAGACCAGGGCCGTGCCCTTGAGGAGCTCGATCAGCAGATTGCAGAAGGAGGGGATCATCTCGGGTATCGCCTGCGGCAGCAGGATCAGCCGCATCCGCTGCCAGGGCGTGAAGCTGAGCGCGACCCCGCCCTCGCGCTGCGCGGGATCGACCGCGTTCAGCGCGCCGCGCACGATCTCACTGCCGTACGCCCCGTACGTCAGTCCCAGCGCGAGCGTGCCCGCCCACATCGGCACGAGCTGCCAGCCGAAGGCGAGCGGCAGCACGAAGTACACCCAGAAGATCATGATCAGTGCGGAGGTACCGCGGAACACCTCGGTGTAGAAGCCCGCGAGGAAGCGGACGATCCACCGTCGGTGCGTGCGCGCGATGCCCACGACGAAGGAGACGGCACCGGCCAACAGGGCGCTGAAGAACAGCAGTTGGACGGTGACCCAGACTCCTTCGAGTACGAGTTCCCAGAGTCCCGAGGTCATCCGCGGCACAACTCCTTCGCGGTCATGTCGGTCATCTCGGCCTTGGTGAAACCGAAGGGCTGAAGGATGCGGAACAACTCACCGCCGGCCTTCAGCTTCTTCAGCTCCACGTTGAAGGCGTCCCGCAGCTTCGTCTCCGTCGGCCGGAACGCGAAGCCCCCGCCGTCCACATGCGGCTTGCCGCCCACCAGCGGCGCGAAGGCCTCGGTGCTCTCGGCCTTGGCGGACTTCTTCACCACTTCGCGCGCGGTCAGCGCGGTCCCCGCGAACACATCGGCGCGGCCCGCCTCGACGGCGTTCAGCCCGGCGACCTGATCCGGCACGATCAGGATGTCGCTCTCCTTGTACCCGGCCTCGACCGCGTACTGGATCTCGGCGTAACCGGTCCCGGTCGCGAACTTGGCCTTGGCCTCGACGACGTCCTTGTAGTCGTGCAGGTTCTTCGGGTTGCCCTTGCGCACGATGAACGCGTCGAGCATCTGATAGTCCGGGTCGGAGAAGATGACCTGCGCACAGCGCTCGGGGTTGATGTACATCCCGGCGGACACCACATCGAAGGTCTGCGACTGTAGCCCGGGGATGAGCGAGCCGAACTCGATCGGCACCGGCTGGACGCGATCCACCCCCAGCCGCTTGAAGATGACCTTCGCGAGCTCGGGCGCCTCACCGGTCAGCTCGCCGTTCGTGTCGATGTAGCCGAACGGGATCTCGCCGGCGATACCCAGCCGTACGACACCCTGCGCCCGCAGCCGGTCGAGCAGCTCACCGCCGCCCGCGCCGGAGGCCGTGGCGACCCGGCTGCAACCGGCCGCGCCCAGCGCCCCGACGGCACCGATCGCCGAAGCGCCGGCGAGCAGCGCCCGCCGGCTCGGCCTTCGTTCCTGTCTGCCCTTCGCGTCTTTCTCAAGTGGTGGAGCCATGGCGGCGCGGCTACCCGAGACGATGCGACTTATTCGGATCTATTTCAGCCCCGTACGGCTCCTTGCGTCTCGGACGCCCCCTTGACCGCGGCGGGACCATGGAATGCATGACTGACCGCGATACCGCACGGCACATCGAAATCTCCCTGGTCAAGCGGGGAGTCCACTGCACGGCGAAACTGCTCGACGACCGCGCGCCGATCACCTGCGCCGCGGTGTGGGACGCCCTCCCGTTGAGCGGCGACGTCTACCACGCCAAGTACGCGCGCAACGAGATCTACGCCCTGTTCCCGCCCTTCGCACCCACCGAGCCACCCCTGGAGAACCCGACAGTCACCCCGATACCGGGTGATCTGTGCTATTTCGCCTTCGCGGGTACGGAGTTGGGCACGAAGTCGTACGGCTACGACGCCGACGTACGCCCCGGCACCACCGTCGTCGACCTCGCGCTCTTCTACGAGCGCAACAACCTGCTGCTCAACGGGGATGTCGGCTGGGTGCCTGGCATCGTCTGGGGCCAGGTGACCGAGGGCCTCGACGCGATGGCCGAGGCCTGCAACGACCTGTGGCGCTCGGGAGCGCTGGGCGAGACGCTCAGTTTCCGGCGGGCCTAGCGTCAGCGTCAGGCGAGCTCGGGGCAGGGACTCCCGCGGCGCCCGCCGTGTACAGCGCGTGCGCCGTCCGCAGCACGAGGTCGTCCCGGTGGCGGGCGGCCACGATCTGCAGGCCCACCGGGAGTCCGTCCCCGTCCACCCCGACCGGGACCGTCGCCGCGGGCTGCTGGGTGAGGTTGAAGGGGTACGTGAAGGGGGTCCAGCCTGTCCAGCGGCGGTGGCCCGACCGGGCGGGGACCTCGGCGCCCGCCTCGAAAGCCGTCAGCGGGAGCGTCGGCGTGACCAGGATGTCGTACGACTCGTGGAAGAGGCCCATCCGCCGGCCCAGGTCCATGCGGACGTCCGCCGCGGCGAGGTATTCCAGCGCGTTGTAGCGGGCGCCGAGGTCGCGGATCTCGCGGAGGCCGGGGTCGAGCAACTCCCTTTGGTGGGGCCCGAAATGCTGGGTGACGCGGGCCGCGCCGGAGAACCAGAGCGTGTGGAAGGCGTCCACCGGATCGGTGAAGTCGGGGTCGGCCTCCTCGACGTAGGCGCCGAGCCCCGCGAGCCGCTCCACCGCCCGGCGTACCGCCGCCGCGACGGCCGGCTGGACCGCGACCTGCCCGCCCAGCGAGGGCGAGTACGCGACTCGCAGCCCCCGCACCCCGCCGTCCAGCGCGTCCACGAAGGAGCCGCTCACCGGCCCGAGCGCCGACCAGTCACGGGCGTCGGGCCCGCTGATCACGTCCATCATCAGCGCGGCGTCGGCGGCGTCCCGGGTCAACGGCCCCACATGCGCCAGCGTCCCGAACGCGCTCGCCGGATACAGCGGCACCCTCCCGTACGTCGGTTTCAGCGCGAAGATCCCGCAGAAGGCGGCCGGGATACGGACACTGCCGCCCCCGTCCGTGCCGAGGGACAGCGGGCCCGCGCCCAGCGCCACGGCAGCCGCGCTCCCGCCGCTTGAGCCGCCCGCGGTGAGTGAGACGTCGTACGGATTGCGCGTCACACCGGAGAGCGGTGAGTCCGTGACGCCCTTCCAGCCGAACTCGGGTGTCGTCGTCTTGCCGAGGAACACCGCGCCGTGTTCCCGCAGGCGGGCGACGGACGGCGCGTCCTCGTCCCAACTGCCGTGCGGATCAGTGTTCTTGGAGCCGCGCAGGGTCGGGCCGCCGCGCAGCAGGATGATGTCCTTGACGGTGACCGGGACCCCGTCGAGGAGGCCCGAGGGCTCACCCCGCCGCCACCGCTCCGTCGACTCCCCTGCCTGGGTGAGCGCTTCGTCCGTGTCCAGCCGTACGAACGCGTTCACGGCGGGCTGGATTCGACCGGCCTGGGCGAGGGCCGCGCGGGTGGCGTCCACGGGGCTGAATTCGCCCTTGCGGTAGCCGTCGACGAGTTGCACGGCGGTCAGCTCGGTGAGTTCCGACATCGGCCCCTCCAAAGGGAGTTCAGCATGGTGGGTGTGGTGACGGGAGTTCAGTGACCGGGCACGTACCCGCGCTTTTTGTCGACGGCGTTCGCCAAAGGCTTCCCCGCCTCCCAGCGCTCGAACAACTCCACGAACTGCGTGCCGAGTTCGTCGCGCCAGCCGATCGTGTCGCCGCTCATGTGGGGAGACGCGATCAGCCCGGGAACCTCCCACAACGGGCTTTCGGCGCCGAGCGGTTCATGCTGGAAGACATCCAGCGCGGCTCCGGCGATCCACCGCTTCGACAGCGCCTCGACGAGTGCGTCCTCGACGACGAGCTGCCCGCGTCCGACGTTGATGAACCGCGCCGACGGCTGCATCATCCCGAAGCGCCGCGCGTCGAACATGCCGTGTGTGTCCTCGGTGAGCGGCGCCGCGGACACCACCCAGTCGGCACGCGCCATCAGCCGGTCCAGCTCCTCGGGGCCGTGGATACCGGTGCGCGGGGTACGCCCCACCAGGGCCGTGGTGATGCCAAGTGCCTTGAGGGACTTGACGATCGCCCGCCCGATCGGTCCGGAACCCACCACGCACGCGCGGGTGCCCGCCACCCGCTGGGACTCCCGGTGCCGCCACTCCCGCCGCCGTTGCAGGTCCCAAGTCCTCGGCAGATCCTTGGCCATCGCGAGGACCAGCGCGGCGACGTACTCCGCGATCGGCTGGTCGAAGACTCCGCGCGCGTTGGTCACCACCGTGTCGGACGCGGCGAGTTCGGGGCACATCAGGTGGTCGACCCCCGCGCTCGCCGTGTGCACCCAGCGCGGTCTGGGACCCGCACCGGGCCAGGCGTGGCGCACGGCGTGCGAGCTGAAGTCCCAGACGAGCAGCACATCGGCACCCGGCAACCGGTCGGCCAGCGTGGACGCGTCGGCGTGCTCGATCCGCACCCGCCCGGTGAGCTTGCCGAGGCGGGGGAGTGGTTCGGCGTCGAGGACAAGCAGAGTCGTATCGGGCATCGTCGGGAAACCGTTTCGCAATACGGGTCCGCTTCTCTGGAGGGGTGCTTCGTCGAAGGGGGCTTCGCTGAAGAGGTGAAGGTGGGCCGTAGCCGTCTGAGATGCGCGGATTGACCACGCTCGCACCCGAACCTACCTTCGTCAACACGGACCCGCCTACGGTCCGTTGCTCACCCGTTTCCCTTCGTGAGGCCGGTGCCTGCCATGGACGTCTCCTTTCTCGGCGGACCTCGTCCGCAACGCGGTGTCGGCGTCGTAGCCCCCTTCGATTTCGCCCTCGACCGCGAACTGTGGCGCTGGGTCCCGGACGACGTCTCGCTGCACCTGACCCGCACCCCGTTCGTGCCGGTCGAGGTCAGCCTGGATCTGGCCCGCCTGGTCTCCGAGCACGAGACGCTCGGCGACGCGGTGCGCGCGCTGAACGCGGTCGCGCCCGAGATCATCGCGTACGCGTGCACCTCGGGCAGTTTCGTCGGCGGTGTCGCGGGCGAGCGCGCGATGTGCGAGGCGATGACACGGGCCGGCGCGGTCCCCTCGCTCACCACCTCGGGCGCCCTGCTCGAAGCGCTGGACGAGCTGGGTGCCCGCCGTATCGCGCTCGTCACCCCCTACACGGTCTCCGTCACGCAGTCCCTGGAGGAGTACCTCTCGGAGGCGGGCATCACCGTCACCGGCCGCGCGTACATGGGCCTGACCAGCCATATCTGGAAGGTCCCGTACCGCGAGGTGGTCGAAATGGCCCGCGCGAGCGTCCTGGACTCCGCCGACGCGCTCTTCATCAGCTGCACCAACCTTCCGACGTACGACGTCATCCCCCAGCTGGAGGCGGAGCTGCGGATCCCGGTGATCTCGGCCAACCAGGTCACGATGTGGGCAGCCCTGCGGCATCTGGGTACCCGAGCGGTGGGCCCCTATCAGGCGCTGCTGGACGAGTCGGCTCGTCGGGGTCCCGTACTGCCGGAAAAGAACCAGCAGGAAGGTTGGGCATGACCGCACTGGGATTCCTCTACCCGGGCCATTCGGCCGAGGACGACTATCCGCGCATGGAGCAGCTGCTCGGCAGCGACATCCGGCTGCCGCTCGTTCACACGGACATCGGCGAGGACGCGCATCGCGTGGACGCGCTGCTGGAGATGGGCTCGCAGGACCGGCTCGTGGCGGGCGTCGAGGAGCTGCGGCTGTCGGGCGCCGAAGCGGTGGTGTGGGCGTGCACCAGCGGCAGCTTCGTATACGGCTGGGCGGGCGCCCACGAGCAGGTCCGTGCCCTCGCCCGCGCGGCCGGGCTGCCCGCCTCCTCCACGTCGTTCGCCTTCGCGCACGCGGTACGGGAGATGGGGGTTCGCCGGGTCGCGATCGCGGCGACGTACCCGGACGACGTCACGGCCCTCTTCGCCGCGTTCCTGAAGGACGCCGGGGTGGAGGTGGTCGCGGTGCGTGCCTCCGGGATCATCACCGCCGCGGAGGTCGGTACCTGGGGCGAGGCCGAGACCCTCGCCCTCGCCCGCGCCGCCGACCACCCGGACGCGGACGCGATCCTCCTCCCCGACACGGCCCTGCACACCGCGTCCTTCATCCCGTCCCTCGAAAAGGAACTAGGCAAGCCGGTCCTCACCGCGAACCAGGTCACCGTCTGGGAGGCCCTACGCCTGACAGACCGCCGGGTGAACGCACCCGAGCTGGGAGCACTGTTCACGCGGGAGCCGCGGGTACAGGTGTGAGGGGTGGGCTTTTCGCCCCCTCCGCCCCTACCCGTCCCATCCTTCCGGGGCTCCGCCCCGTTTCAGCCCGTCCGGCGTTTGAGGACGAGGCCGTTCAGGCCGACAGCGGGGGTCTGGGGGCGGCAGCCCCCAGGTACGGGACAGGTAGGGGCGGCGGGGGCGAAAGGAACAAACCTGCTCAGCCGTCGAGCCGTACGACCCGGACCGCCCCCGCGGGCACCGCGAGCCGGCCCGCGGCCCGTTCGCCCGTGAGGAGTTCGGTGCCGTGCGCCTCCAGCGGCACCTTGGCGTCCGACGCGGTGTGGTTGATGGCGAAGACGTACGTGCCGGACTCACCGGTGCGGCGCACCACTTCGACATCGCGGGGCAGGTCGGCGCGCGGTGCGATGCGCGCGTCGTCGGCCGCCCAGCCGATCAGGGCGTCCAGGCCCGGGGCGCCAAGACGGGTGGAGACGTACCAGGCCGAGCCCTCGCCGAGGCGGTTCCGGGTGACGGCCGGGTGGCCGGCGGTGAGCCCGTCGGCGTACGTCCAGACGGTCTCGGCGGTGCGCGGGACGACGAACTCGGTCCACACGTCGCCGGTGAGTCCGGAGCCGTCGGGCCCGGTGATACGGACGTTCTCGCCTTGGAGGAGCGGCGAGAACTCCTCGACGGCCAGGCCGAGTACGTCACGAAGGGCGCCCGGGTAGGGGCCCTCGTGCACGGCGTCGTGCTCGTCGACGATTCCGGAGAAGTACGAGACGACGAGGGTGCCGCCGTTCTCGACGTACTCCCTGACGTTGTTCCCGGCGGCCTCGGTCATCAGATACAGGGCGGGCACGACGACAAGGGGATACGCCGACAAATCGGCTTCCGGGTGGGCGAAGTCGACCGTGAGGTGGCGGTCGTAGAGCGCCTCGTAGAACGCGTCGGCGCGCTCGCGCGGGTCGTGGTCCTCGCTCGGCCGCCACTGGAGGTTCTGCGCCCACCAGGACTGCCAGTCCCAGAGCACGGCGGCGTCGGCGACGGTGCGGGTCCCCTTGACCATGGCCAACGAGTCGACAGACGCGCCGAGTTCGACGACCTCGCGCCACACACGGGAGTCCGTTCCGGCGTGCGGCAGCATCGAGGAGTGGAACTTCTCGGCGCCGCGCCGGGACTGCCGCCACTGGAAGAACATGGCGCCGTCGGAGCCGCGCGCGACATGCGCGAGGGAGTTGCGGGCCATCTGGCCGGGTCCCTTCGCGGGGTTGCGGGGCTGCCAGTTGACGCCGGACGTGGAGTGCTCGAGCAGCAGCCAGGGGGCGCCGCCGCCGACCGAGCGGGTGAGGTCGGCGGACATCGCCAGGTTCACGTGGGTGCGGCGGCCGTCGGTGATCAGATAGTGGTCGTTGGTGACGAGGTCGACCTCGCGGCC
This sequence comes from Streptomyces sp. NPDC093544, assembly GCF_040683495.1. Lineage (NCBI taxonomy): Bacteria > Bacillati > Actinomycetota > Actinomycetes > Kitasatosporales > Streptomycetaceae > Streptomyces > Streptomyces sp. NPDC093544. Next base: position 185,696 of record NZ_JBFBEA010000005.1, read on the forward strand.
CCAGGCCCAGTAGTCGATGGAGTCGCACTGGCTCAGGGCCGTCATGAAGTTGGTGGTGACCGGGATGCCGGGTGCGAGGCGGTGCAGGATGTCCCGCTCGGCCACGAAGTTCTCGCGCAGGGTGGCGTCGGCGAACCGCTTGTAGTCGAGCGCCTGGCCCGGGTTGCCGACGGTCGGCGTCACGCGCGGCGGGTTGATCTGGTCGAAGTCGGTGTAGCGCTGGCCCCAGAAGGCGGTGCCCCAGGCCTCGTTGAGCGCGTCGATGGTTCCGTGGGCCCGGGTGAGCCAGTGGCGGAAGTGTGCGGCGCAGGACTCGCAGTAGCAGGCCGAGACGGGCACGCCGTATTCGTTGTGGACGTGCCACATGGCGAGCGCGGGGTGGTCGGCGTACCGGGTGGCAAGTTGGGTGGCGATGTTCGCGGCGGCGGCGCGGTAGTGGGTGTTGCTGTGGCAGATGGCGCCGCGTGAGCCGAACTCGTAGCGGGTTCCGTCGGCGGTCACGGGCAGCGCGTCGGGGTGTTCGCGGTAGAACCAGGCGGGCGGCGCCACCGTCGGCGTACCGAGGTCGGCGCGTATCCCGTTCTCGTGCAGCAGGTCGAGTACGCGATCCAGCCAGCCGAAGTCGTAGGTGCCCGGCGCCGGTTCGAGCAGCGCCCAGGAGAAGATCCCGACGCTCACCATCGTGACGCCCGCCTCGCGCATCAGCTGCACGTCTTCCGGCCAGAGGCGTTCCGGCCACTGCTCCGGGTTGTAGTCCCCACCGAAGGCGAGCCTGGTGAGGCCCTTGGGGGTGGTCTCCGGCATGGATCTCTCCCGTTTGGTCGATCATTTGGGAACGTGCACAGACATCGCCGTCGGCGAGAGCCCAACATAACCGCACAGCATCAACCATTGACAAGTGTCCGGGATGTTTCTCTACTGTGAACGCTCACAGAAGCATGACAGGTCGTCCGCAGCAGGCGGGGGCCCAGGTCAGGGGAGAACAACCATGCCCATCACGAAGCACAGCCGCCTCGTGGCCACCACCATCGCCGTCGCGCTCGGCGCCACCGCGCTGGCGGCCTGCGGCTCGTCCGACGACGACACGAGCGACGCCCAGTCCGGTCCCGCGTCTCTGACGTACTGGACCTGGGCGCCGGGCATGGACAAGGTCGTGGACCTGTGGAACAAGGGGCCGGGCAAAGAGCAGCAGATCACCGTGACGGTGAAGAAGCAGGCGTCCGGCGACACGCTGGTCACCAAGATCCTCACCGCGCACAAGGCGAACAAGGCGCCGGACCTGGTGCAGGCCGAGTACCAGGCGCTGCCGACACTGGTCAGCAACGACGCCCTCGCCGACATATCGGGTGATGTGGACGGCGCGAAGGACAAGTTCGCCGAGGGGGTCTGGCAGCAGACGACGCTGGGCACGGACGCGGTGTACGCGGTCCCGCAGGACATCGGGCCGATGATGTTCTACTACCGCGAAGACCTCTTCAAGCAGTACGACCTGACGGTTCCCACCACCTGGGAGGAGTTCGCGGAGACCGCCCGCGCGCTCAAGGAGAAGGCCCCGGACAGGGACCTGACCACGTTCTCGGCCAACGACTCCGGCCTGTTCGCCGGTCTCGCGCAGCAGGCCGGCGCCAAGTGGTGGACGACCGAGGGCGAGAAGTGGAAGGTCGGGATCGACGACGCGGCGACGCGGAAGGTCGCCGACTTCTGGGGCGGTCTCGTCAAGGAGGGCGCGATCGACAACCAGCCGATGTACACGCCGTCTTGGAACAAGGCGCTGAACACCGGCAAGCAGATCGCCTGGATGAGTGCCGTGTGGGCGCCGGGCACCCTCACCACCGCGGCTCCCGACACCGAGGGCAAGTGGGCGATGGCGCCGCTGCCGCAGTGGTCGGCCGGTGACAACGTCACGGGGAGCTGGGGCGGTTCGTCCACCGCGGTGACCACCGACTCCAAGAACAAGTCCGCCGCCGCGAAGTTCGCCGCCTGGCTGAACACGGACCCGACGGCGGTGGCCGCGATGGCGAAGGAAGGTGGCATCTACCCGGCCGCCACGAGCGCGCAGACCGGTGGCGCGTTCGCCGAGCCCCCGGCCTTCTTCTCCAACCAGGCCGACTTCTACGCCAAGGCCTCCGAGATCGCGAAGACCACCGCGCCGTCCGCCTGGGGCCCGAACGTGAACGTCGCCTACACGACCTTCCGGGACGCCTTCGGCGCCGCCGCCAAGGACAAGTCGGACTTCGGTGCCGCCCTGAAGTCCATGCAGGACGACACGGTCGCCGACCTCAAGAAGCAGGGCTTCGGGGTCGCCCAGTGACCAAGGCACGCCGGAAGTCGTACGGGGTCAAGGGGGCCCCGTACGCCTTCCTTCTCCCCGCGACGATCCTCTTCGCCCTCTTCTTCGCGCTGCCCATCGGATACGCGCTCTGGCTGAGCCTCCACAAGGCCCAGGTCTCGGGCCTCGGCCTGGGCGCCGGTGCCCGCAAGGAGGTGTGGGCGGGTCTGGAGAACTACACCGACGCGCTCAGCGACTCCGAGCTGCTCGACGGCGCGCTGCGCGTGGTGGGCTACGGCGCCATCGTGATCCCGGTGATGCTCGGCCTGGCGCTGCTCTTCGCGCTGATGCTCGACACGGACAGGGTGCGTCTCACCCCCTTCACCCGGCTCGCGATCTTCCTGCCGTACGCCATTCCGGGCGTCGTCGCCGCGCTGCTCTGGGGCTTCCTCTACCTCCCGGACGTCAGCCCCTTCTACTTCGTCCTCGACAAGTTGGGCATGCCGCAGCCGGACCTGCTGGACGGCGGTCCGCTGTACATCGCCCTCTCGAACATCGCGGTCTGGGGCGGCACCGGCTTCAACATGATCGTCATCTACACCTCGCTGCGGGCCATCCCGGCCGAGGTGTACGAGGCGGCGAAGCTCGACGGCGCCACACCGCTGCAGATCGCGCTGCGGATCAAGATCCCGATGGTGGCGCCCTCGCTGGTGCTCACCTTCTTCTTCTCGATCATCGCGACGCTCCAGGTCTTCAGCGAGCCGACCACCCTCAAACCGCTCACCAACTCCGTCTCCACGACCTGGAGTCCGCTGATGAAGGTGTACGAGGACGCCTTCGGCAGGGGTGACATCTACTCCGCCGCCGCGGAGGCCGCGCTCATCGCCGTCATCACCCTCGTCCTGTCCTTCGGATTCCTGCGCGCCGCGAACTCCCGTAACAAGCAGGAGGAAGCACGATGAGTTCTCTTGCCCTGCGTAAGGCTGCACCGGCCGCGGGTACGACACCCGGGACCGCCCAAGGGCCGCCGCCGCGCCGCCGTATCGCCTTCGTCCCGACGCTGACGCTACTGCTCGGCGCGCTCTACTGTCTGCTGCCCGTCGCCTGGGTGGTGATCGCGGCCACCAAGTCGGGCAGCGAACTGTTCTCCACCTTCACCTTCCTGCCGGGCACCGGTTTCACCCAGAACGTGCGGGATCTCAACGCCTACCGCGACGGCATCTACTGGAAGTGGATGGGCAACTCGGCCCTGTACGCCGGTCTCGGCGCCCTTCTGTCGACGGCCGTCTCGGCGGTCAGCGGCTACGCGCTCGCGATGTACCGCTTCCGGTGCCGCGAGACCATCTTCGGCATCCTGATGGCCGGGGTGCTGATGCCGCCGGTGATCCTCGCGATCCCCCAGTACCTGCTGCTGGCGAAGGCGGACCTGACGGACTCGTACGCGTCCGTGCTCCTGCCTCTCGTCCTCTCCCCGTACGGCGTCTATCTCGCCCGGATCTACGCCGCCGCGGCCGTGCCGGGTGACGTGGTCGAGGCAGGGCGGATGGACGGCGCGAGCGAGTGGCGGATCTTCACCCGGATCGCGCTGCCGATGATGGTGCCCGGCCTGGTGACCGTGTTCCTGTTCCAGTTCGTGGCGGTGTGGAACAACTTCCTGCTGCCGTACATCATGCTCAGCGACGACGAGAAGTTCCCGATCACGCTCGGTCTGTTCACGCTTCTCGAACAGGGCTCCAACACCCCGGCGCTGTACACGCTGGTGATCACCGGCGCGCTGCTCGCGATCATCCCGCTGGTCGCGCTGTTCCTGGTCATCCAGCGTTTCTGGAGTCTCGATCTGCTGTCGGGAGCCGTAAAGTCGTGACCATGACCAACGCGGGGGGCCGGCGCAGACCGCCGACGATTCATGACGTCGCGCGCGAGGCGGGTGTGTCCAGGGGCACGGTGTCGCGTGTGCTCAACGGCGGGCACTACGTCAGCCCCGCGGCCCAGGAAGCGGTGAACGCCGCCATCCGCAGGACGGGTTACGTCGTGAACCGGCACGCCCGCTCGCTGATCACCGGCCGCTCGGACTCGATCGGCTTCCTGCTGACGGAACCTCAGGAGCGGTTCTTCGAGGACCCCAACTTCAACGTCCTGCTGCGCGGCTGTACACAGGCGCTGGCCGCGCACGACGTACCACTCCTGTTGATGCTTGCCGGCACGAAGGACGAACGGCGGCGCATCACGCGGTACATCACCGCGGGCCATGTCGACGGCGTACTGCTGGTCTCCAGCCACTCCGGTGACCCGGTGGCAGAGGAACTGCGGGAGGCGGGCGTGCCGTTGGTCGCCTGCGGCAAGCCGATCGGCATGGGGTCCAAGGTGAGTTACGTCGCCGCGGACGACCGGGACGGCGCCCGTGACATGGTGAAACACCTGCTGTCCCTCGGCCGCCGCCGGATCGGCATGGTCACGGGCCCGCTCGACACCCCGGGCGGTGTCGAACGTCTCGCGGGCTACCGGGAGGTGCTCGCCGAGGCGGGCATCGAGGCGGACGACAGGCTTGTCGTCTCCGGGGACTACAGCCGGGCGAGCGGCGAAGCGGGCGCCGAGCAACTCCTGGCGCGGGTACCGGACATGGACGCCGTGTTCGTCGCCTCCGACCTGATGGCGCAGGGCGTCCTTGCCGCGTTGCGCAAGGCCGGTCGCCGTGTCCCCGAGGACGTGTCGGTCGGCGGCTTCGACGACTCCCCCGCGGCCACCGCGGCCACGCCCGCCCTCACCACCATCCGCCAGCCCTGGGACCGCATCAGCGCAGAGATGGTGCGGGTGCTGCTCGCGCAGATCGGGGGCGAGGATCCGGCGGCGGTGATCCTGCCTACGGAGCTGGTGCGACGGGAATCGACCTAGGCAACGCGTGCATCCAGTCGCCGCGCGGCGACTGGATGCAGCTGCACTAGTTGCACGCTCAATTACTGGCCGGATCTCTGTTACCGTTAAGTTATGGCAGCGAATACTCCGGGCGCTCGGCTTGAGGACCAGTGGCGGGACATCCTCTCGGTGCACGCGCGCACGATGTGCGAGATCGACCGCGAGCTGCATCCCTACGGTCTCGGCGCCAGCGACTTCGAGGTCCTCGACATCCTCGCCTCGGGCGTGGCCGCGGAGCCCGGAGCGCAGTGCCGTGTGCAGAACATCGCCGACCGTGTCCATCTGAGCCAGAGCGCGCTGTCCCGCCTCATCGGGCGGTTGGAGAGGGACGGCCTGGTGGAGCGCACCCTCTGCGAGGACGACCGGCGCGGAGTGTGGGTGGCGCTCACCGCAAAGGGACACGACCTGCACACCGAGGTACACCCACTGCAACGCGCCGCCCTCGCCCGCATGTTGGACGGATAGCACCGAGCCGGGGCCGGTTATCCGGCGGAAGGCGGGCGTTGTTCCGGGCGCCCCTCGCTGCCCGAGTGCCCCTCGCTACCCGAACGTCCCTCGCCGCCCGGGCGCCGGTCCATCGGCCGTAGCGGACCGACCGGGCCGGCGGCGAAGTCCCGCGGCCCGGTCCACACAGCGGGTACCGCGTCACAACGACGGCACAACTCGTAGGCGATCGCCTCGTAGTTGACCCGCCAGCCGTGGAAGTGCGGCCACGCCTGCTTCGCCGACCGCTCCGCGGGGAACCCGGCCGCCTCGGTCATCGCCACTGCCGCCTCGAACTCCGCGAAGGTGAGCTGGATCGGCGCGTCCGGGTTCGGGTCGGTGTCGAAGCCGAAGCGCAGCGCGCGGGCGACATCGCGCAGCGCGGTGAAGCCCGCGCGCAGCACCAGGCGGGCCTCGGGCGGGGCACTGCTCGGCGCGAGGGAGAGCTGCATGGCGGCGGCGTCCATGACGGCGACAAGCCCGACGATCCAGCTGCGGTAGGGCCGCGGTGAACGGAACGTCAGCAGAATCGGGTACGTGGAATGGCTCTCACCGATGTCCGAGGCGAGCCGCTCCCAGGCCCTGTACAGCTCGGGCAGTGCGGTCTCGGTGTCGACCAGCCACTGCCGGGCCAGGATCTCCGGCCCCCAGGCAGGTTCGCCCGCGCGCGACTGGAGCAGGGTCACCTCCAGTTCCCGGCGGTTGTAGGCGGCGTACAGCGTCGGCAGATAGGCGATCTGCAGCGCGATCACGACCGGTCCCGTGGCCGCCGCCAGGAAGTCCACGACCGACAGATGCAGCCGGTCACCACTGGCGAAGCCGAGCGTGAACAGACTGGAACCGGCCTCTCGAACGGCATTGGTCCAGGTCAGCGTCGACACGGCGTGCAGCAGGAGCCCGAAGCCGAGCAGCGCCCCGCCGAGCCAGGTCGCCAGCATGCCGACCAGCATCAGCGGGGCCAGCCAGGTCTGCGCACGGTCGTGGGCGGAGTAACTGCCGCCCGGAGCGGCGAGCCGCAGAAGCAGCCGAAGGGAGCGCCACCAGCGGATCACCAGCGAGGAGTAGAGCCCGCGGGGCACCACGAGAGTACGCAGCACGCTGACGAGAACCACCACCAGGAGCAGTGTCCCGGCCACACCCGAGATCCATTTCATGGGGTCATTGTCACGCTGTGCACCTGAGCCTCAGGTCACGCGCCTTGCGTCGTCCGCCTTGTGTCCTCACCCCCGCGTCGTCGGCCCTGCGTCATCCGCCCTGCGTCACGCGCCCCGTGTCATCCGCCCCGCGTCACCGCAGCAGATCCCGTACGGCGTCGAACGCGGCCGTGACCGTCGCCGGGTCCGCGCCGCGGCGGGCCAGCGCGCTCATGGGGATCGGGGTGACCGGGGGCAGCCCGTCGTACGGTGTCAGGCCGTCCGGCGCGGGTCCGACCGCGGCGAGCAGGGCCACGCCCTGACCGGTGCGCGCGATGTCGAGGACGCCCGCGAGATACCCCGCGTCGCCCACCACCCTGGCCGCGACGCCGTGCGCGGCCAGGGTCGCGATGGCCCGGCGGCGGATCGCGCAGGGGTCCTCGATGGCGACCAGCGGCACGGGATCGGGGGTGCCGGGCGGCGTCCAGCCGGGTGTGGCGTGCCAGGTGAGCGGCAGGCCGCCGACCGGAGTGCCCTCGGTGGCGGCGGCCTCGGTGACATACACCGCGACGTCCACGCTGCCCCGCTCCACAGCCTCGACGAGGCGTGCCGAGCGGTCGATGCGGAAGCGCACCCGGCAGCCGGGCCGCACCGCCTGCACGGCCGCGGTGAGCCGGGGCAGGAACTGGTCGGCGGCATGCTCGGTGGAACCGATGGTCACGGTGTCGCCGTCCACGTCGAGGAGGGCGCGTACGGCCTCGTCGTGGACGGCGAGGATCCGGCGGGCCTGCTCCACCAGCAGGCGTCCGTCGGTGGTGAAGCGCATCCCGCGGCCCTCACGCTCGACGACCGCGCGGCCCAGCGTCTTCTCCAATCTGCGCACGTGCTGGCTGACCGCGGACTGGCTGAGGGCGAGGGAGTGGGCCGCGCGATGGAAGCCGCCGCAGTCGGCTATCGCGGTCAGGCTGCGGAGGGCCACGATGTCGAGCACAGGTTGGGACATGCTGCGAACGTAGCCCGATTCCGGCACCGATCGCGATTGCTGATCGATTTCGATGCGGAATCGTCGTTGGACGTGCGCGGCCACGGCCAGTCATGATGAGGCCATGCTTCATGCCACCGCTTCCGCTGCCTTCCTGACGCAGCGCCGAGTCATCGACTTCGGCGTGGCGTGCAGCGCGCGCTGTCGCTGACCTGCTGAAGCACTCCGCCGCCTGCCCTTTCTGAGGCGTTCGGCACTCACACTTCCCGCGAGCCACTTCTGGTTGCGCGTATGACACGTGACAACGGTCCTGAGCCGCGCCCTCGTACCTCCGTATGTCCATCCCCCACGCTGCCCCGCCCCGCCAAGGGAGTCACCCCCTCATGCCCGCATCCCCAGCCCTGTCCTCCTGGAACGAACCCGAAGGCCTCGCCGCACGCGGCACGCTCATCGTGCTGGCCGGGCGCGGTGAGCACGGCGGCCTGTACGAGCGGTTCGGCCGCCGGCTCGGCTTCGACGCCTACCGCGTACGCGCCCTCGGCGATGCCGGCACCGACCCGTCGGTGCTGGACCAGGCCGCCAAGCTCCTCGCCGACGAGTCGCTGCCCGGCCCGAAGGTGCTGGTCGGTTCGGACACCGGTGCCTGGTACGCCGCCCACCTGGTCGCCGAGCAGACGCCGGGGATCGACGCGCTGATCCTCGTCGGTCTGCCGACCGTCTCCTGGGAGTCCGGCAGCTGGGACGCCGAAGTCCAGGCCCGCACCGCCTGCACCACGCACCAGGGCCGGCTCACGAACGACCCGGACTTCCGGCGCGGAGCACTCGACGCGACGGTCGATCTGCCGGAGCTGCGCCTCGGTCTCCTGCGCGTCCCGGTCCTCGCCCTGCACGGCGCCGACGACACGGTCAGCCCCCTCGACCAGGCGCTGAGCCTGTATGCGGGCCACCCCGGAGTGCGGACCGTGACGTTCGACGGCGGCCGTCATGACGTACTGAACGACGCCCAGCACCGCACGGTCGCCGCCACGGTGGTCCTCTTCCTGGAGCGGCTGCGCCTCTCCTCCGAGCTGCCCCTGATCGCCGAGGGCCTCGCATGACCGCCCGGGTGACGACGACTGTCGCCGAGCTCGACGCCCTGCTGCGCTCCGCCGAACCGCCCGCGGTCCTCGACGTCCGCTGGGCGCTCGGTGATCCGCACGGCCGCGACCACTACGTGGACGCGCACATCCCCGGCGCCGTGTATGTCGACCTGGACACCGAGTTGGCCGCACCGCCGAGTCCGGAGGGCGGACGCCATCCGCTGCCGGATCTCGATGATCTGCGGGCGGCGGCACGGAGGTGGGGTGTGCGGGCCGGTCAACCGGTCGTCGTGTACGACGACTTGGGGAACACGGCCGCGGCCCGGGCGTGGTGGCTGCTGCGCTACGCCGGGGTGGCCGACGTGACGCTCCTGGACGGGGCGTTGGGCGCGTGGCGGTCGGCCGGACTGCCGCTGGAGTCGGGCACACCCGCCGATCCGCCGCCGGGTGACGTCGTCCTGAGTCCCGACAGTCTCCAGACCATCGACGTGGACGGGGCCGCCGACCTCGCCACGACGGGGCTGCTGCTGGACGCCCGCGCTGCCGAGCGATACCGCGGTGAGGTCGAGCCGGTGGACCCGCGCGCCGGCCACATCCCGGGTGCGGTCTCCGCGCCGACCGGGGAGAACCTCGCGGCGGACGGTACCTTCCTGCCGCCCGACGAGCTGCGCAAGAGGTTCGCGGACAAGGGTGCCGACGCGACCGCGCGTATCGGCGTCTACTGCGGTTCCGGCGTCACCGCAGCCCATCAGATCGCCGCACTCGCCATAGCCGGTTACGAGGCGACCCTCTTCGCCGGCTCCTGGTCCGCCTGGTCCGCCGATCCCGCACGCCCCGCCGCGACCGGCCCCCTGCCGTCCTGAGGCGACGCGAGAGGAACCCCGCCATGACGACGAAACCCCTGAGCCCGGCACCAGCCGTGCTGCCCGCCCCCACCCCCGACACCCCCGCCGCTCCGGCCCCCAAGAGCACGCCCCGCGTCATCATCCGTGGCACCGCCCGCTCCACCCGCCGCTTCACCGTCCCCCGCTCAGTGCGCCGCGCCTCCGGCCCCGTCGGGCTCGTACTCCTGTGGTTCCTGGCCTCGGCAACGGGCGTCCTCCCCGAGTCCGTGCTCGCCTCGCCCGTGGACGTACTGCGCCAGGCCGTGGATCTGACCAAGGACGGTGAACTGCCCAGAGCCATCGCCGCGTCGGGACGCCGGGCCGCCATCGGGTTCCTGATCGGCGCGACGATCGCGCTGGGCCTCTCCCTGCTGGCCGGGCTGTTCCGGCTCGGCGAGGACGTCATCGACTCGTCGATGGGCATGTTCCGGGCGATCCCGTGGGTGGGTCTGATCCCGCTGTTCATCGTCTGGTTCGGCATCGACGAGACCCCGAAGATCGCGCTCGTCGCACTCGGCGTCACCTACCCGCTGTACTTCAACATCTACGGCGGCATCCGGTCCACCGACTCCCAACTCGTCGAAGCGGCACGAATGATGGGGCTCGGCAGGCTGGGCCTCATCCGATACGTGATCCTGCCGAGCGCGCTCCCGGGGGCACTCGTGGGCCTGCGGTACGCGCTCTCCACCGCTTGGCTCGCGCTCGTCTTCGCGGAGCAGATCAACGCCGACGCGGGTCTCGGCTATCTGATGAGCAACGCCCAGCAGTACTTCCGCACGGACATCATCGTGCTCTGCCTCGCTGTGTACGCGCTGCTCGGTCTGGCCTGCGACTTCGCCGTACGGGTTCTCTCGCGCCGCCTGCTGACCTGGCGCGCCAACTTCGAGGGCGAGGTCTGATCATGACCAACAGCGTGGAAATACGGGGGCTTTCACGGGCCTTCGACGGCAACACCGTCCTGCACGACCTCGACCTCGACATCCGCGAGGGCGAGTTCGTGGCCCTCCTCGGACACAGTGGCTGCGGCAAGTCGACGCTGCTGCGCATCCTCGCCGGGCTCGACGACGAGATCGGCGGCGAGGTGACCGTGCCCGCGCGGCGCAGTGCCGCGTTCCAGTCTCCTCGGCTGCTGCCCTGGCTGAAGGTGTGGCGCAATGTCGTCCTCGGGCTGCCCGGCCGCCCCGACCGCGCGCTTGCCGACAAGGCGCTCGACGAGGTCGGCATCGCGGAACGCGCGACCGTCTGGCCCAAGACCCTCTCCGGCGGTCAGGCACAGCGCGTCTCACTCGCCCGCGCTCTCGTCCGCGAGCCCGAACTCCTGCTCCTGGACGAGCCGTTCGGCGCGCTGGACGCGCTGACCCGGGGCAAGGTGCAGCAGTTGGTGGGCGAGCTGTGGAAGCGGCACGGCTGCGCGATCCTCCTGGTCACGCATGACGTTGAGGAGGCGCTGCTGCTCGCCGACCGGGTGCTGGTGATGGACGAGGGGCGCATCGCCCACGACCTCACCGTCGACCTGCCCCGCCCCCGCGATCTCACCGCCCCCGAGTTCGTCACCCTCCGCGCCCGCGTCCTCGGCTGGCTCGGTGTCACCCCCACCCTCGAAGGAACCCCCTCGTGATACGCAGAATCGCAGCCGCCGCCCTGAGCGTCACCGCACTGCTGGCGCTGACCGCCTGCGGCGCCGACTCCTCCGCGGACACGGCCACCAGCCAGGACGACGTCACCCTGACCATCGGCGACCAGGCCAAGACACTGCAGACCATCTTCGACGCCTCCGGCGCCCTCAAGGGCGCCAAGTACAAGGTGAAGTGGGCCGAGTTCGAGGGCGCCGCGCCGCTCTACCAGGCCGTCCAGGCGGGCGCCACCGACACCGCGTACTCCGCCGATCTGCCCGCCCTCCAGGCGCTCAGCGGCGGCGTCAAGTTCAAGAACATCGCCGCGCTCAAGAACGACGGCCACAGCACCGGGATCATCGTTCCCAAGAACTCCGACGTGAAGAGCGTCAAGGACCTCAAGGGCAAGACGGTCGTGGTGTCCTCGGCGAAGGGCAGCATCGCCGAGTACCTGCTGGCCAACGTCCTGCAGCAGAACGGCCTCAACTACTCCGACGTGAAGGTGCAGTACCTCCTGCCGACCGACGCGCAGGCGGCTTTCGTCTCCGGGAAGATCGGGGTCTGGGCGACCTTCGGGACGTACATGGCCGTCGGTCTGCAACAGGAGGGCCGGCTCCTCGTCGACGGCACCGACGGACGCATCAGTGGATACGGCTTCATCGGCGCCTCCGAGAAGGCCCTCGCGAGCCCGGCGAAGAAGACCGCGCTCGGAGACTTCCTCAAGCGCCTCGGTACGGCCCTGGAGTGGACGGACACGAACCAGACCGCGTACGCGGACGCCATCGTGAAGCTGAACGGCGCCGACCCCTCGGTCGCGAAAACGCTCTCCACATCCGCCTACAGCAAGGTTCTCCCCATCACCTCCGAGGTGACCTCCAAGGTCCAGGACGTCGCCGACCTCATGAACGGCATCGGCGTACTGGAACCGAACGTCGACGTGGCGAAGTCGGCCGACACGTCCGTCCTCAAGTGACCTTTGGAAGCAAGTCACCTGTGACAGCGAGGCGCCTTCGACATCACATCGCCTCTGGCATCAAGTCGCCTTTGACCACCAGGAGTTCATCATGCCCGTAGAGTTCATCAGCGCCGTCCACACCGACTCGGGAGCCAGCGGTCCCGCCGCCAGCGCGCGCACCGGCTTCGATCCCGACTACGTACGCCGTTACGCCCGCGCCCTGGACGACGGCGGCTTCGACCACACACTGGTCGCCTACCACTCGGCCTCACCGGACGCCCTCCAGCTCGCCCAGTTCGTCGTCAACCACACCGAGCGGATCCGCCCGGTCCTGGCACACCGGCCCGGCGTGATCTTCCCGACCCACGCGGCCCGCGCCTTCGCGACGCTCGACCGGATCAGCAACGGACGCCTGTCCGTTCACATCATCTCCGGCGGCAGTGACGAGGAGCAGCACAGGGAGGGCGACTACCTCAACAAGACCGAGCGGTACGAGCGTTCGGACGAGTACATCCAGATCCTGCGGAAGGTGTGGACGGCGGACGGGCCGGTCTCGCACGAGGGCAAGCACTACAAGTTCGAGGGCTTCCACTCCGACGTACGCCCGGTGAACGGGCTCGTGCCGATCTCGGTGGGCGGCTCCTCGCAGGACGCGTACCGGGTGGGCGGGCAGCAGGGCGACATCTTCGGACTGTGGGGCGAGCCGCTGAAGGAGACGGCCGAGCAGATCGCCGCCGTCAACGCGATCGCCGACGCCGCCGGGCGCCCCCACCCCCGTATCTGGGTGTCGTTCCGCCCAATCATCGCGCCCACCGACGAGCTGGCCTGGGAAAAGGCGCACCGTACCCTCGGCGTGCTCAAGGAACAGGCCGCCGGCACGGAGAAGCTGCGCCACTACAGGACGACCGGACGACCGGCCAACGTCGGCTCGCAGCGGCTCCTGGACATCGCCGAGCGCGGCGAGGTCCACGACCGCTGCCTGTGGACGGCCCCGGCCATCGCGACGAACGCCGCCGGCGCCTCGACCGCGCTGGTCGGCTCCCCGGAGACCGTTGCCCAGGCGCTGCTCGACTACGTCGACATCGGCTGCGACCTGCTGTCGATCCGCGGCTACGACCCGCTCAACGACGCGATCGACTACGCCCGTTACGTCCTCCCGCTGGTCCGGCAGGAACTCGCCCACCGCGCCGCCACCTCCCAGGCAGCCTGAACCCCATGGAGCTTCCGTGTTCTCTCGTACCCCTAAGCGCACCCTGCGTACGACCGCCGCCGTACTGCTCCTCGCGCTGACCGCCGCCTGCGGGAGCCAGGCGCAGGCCGAGTCGTCGTCCGACGTTTCCACGGTCACCCTGCGCGTCGGCGCCACCGGCTGGAAGACCGAGGAGGCGGTCCTCAAGTTCGCCCACCTCGACGACACCCCGTACAAGGTCAAGTGGAGCGTCTTCCAGGGCGGTGACCAGCAGCTCCAGGCCGTCCGGGCGGGAGCGCTCGACCTTGCCTACTCCAGCGAGATCCCGCCGGTCTTCGCGGCGGCCGACGGCAAACCGAACTTCAAGGTGGTCGCCGTACAGCGCGGTTCGACCCTCAATCAGGAGGTCGTCGTCCCCAAGGGCTCCCAGGTGACCGACATCGCGGGCCTGAAGGGCAAGAAGGTCGGCTACGTCCAGAACACCACCGCGCACTACTTCTTGTACGAGCTGCTCAAGCAGGCCGGCCTGAAGTGGTCCGACATCGATGCCAAGCCGCTCCTCCCCAACGACGGGCTCGCGGCCCTGAACGGCGGCGGCATCGACGCCTTCGCCTCCTACGGCACTTCGATCATCACCGCACACCAGCGGGGCGCCACCACGGTCGGCTCGGGCAAGGACATCCTGTCCGGCAACTTCCTCTGGTCGGCGCGCGACAGCGTCCTGGACAGCTCTGCCCAGAGTGCCGCGGCGACCGATCTGATCGCCCGGATCAGCCAGGCGTACGCGTACGTCCGTGACGGGCACCAGAGCGAATTCGCCAAGGTGATCGCGGAGACAACCCACCAGCCCGAGGCGCAGGCGGAGAAGGACTTCCTCGCCCAGCAGGCCCAGCGTCCGACGCAGGCCAGGACGGTCGGCGACGACGCGATCGCCTCCCAGCAGAAAGTGGCGGACGTCTTCACCGAACTGGGCGCGCTGAAGTCGCACCTGGACGTCAAGTCCTTCTGGTCCACCAAGCTCAACACCGCCCTGACCACCGACCTGAAGAAGACACTGTGACCTCGCAGGTAGCGGCACTCCTCGCCGAACTGGCCCCCCAATACGACCGGTCGGCCACCTTCCCCACCGAGTCCGTCCAGGCCGTCCACGAGGCCGGACTCCTCACCGCCACGGTCGGCGAACGCTACGGCGGCCGGGGCGGCCGTGTCGCCGAGACCGCGCACATCCTGCACACCCTCGGCCAGGGCGACCCCTCCGTCGCCCTGATCACGGCGATGACCCTCAACACCCACGCCCGGCAGGCCGTCCAGCCGCACTGGCCCGACGAGCTGTACGCGCGTGTGCTCAAGGAGTCCGCGGAGCGGCCCGTTCTCATCAACCACGCGCGTGTGGAGCCCGATCTGGGCTCCCCCGCGCGGGGCGGTCTGCCCGCCACGCTCGCGCGGCGCACCGCCGACGGCTGGTCGGTCAGCGGCACCAAGCGGTTCGTGACGGGGGCCGACGGGCTCGACTGGTTCCTGGTGTGGGCCACCACGGACGAACCGGAACCGCGCGTCGGCACCTTTCTGGTTCCTGGCGGTTCCCCCAGCATCGAGATCAGCGGCAGCTGGGACCAGTTGGGACTGCGGGCCAGCGGCAGCCATGACGTGACCTTCCGCGAGGTGGAGATCCCGTACGAGCACGTCATCGGCCTGGGCCCGCACGGCCCCGCCTCCGAGCAGGACAACCGCGCGGGCGCCGCTCTCCATCTCCCGCTCGCCGCCCTCTACTTGGGAGTCGCCCGGTCGGCGCAGGCCTTCTTCCACACCTTCGCGCACGCACGCGTCCCGGCCAACCTCGGTCATCCGGTGGCCCGTACGGAACGCTTCCGGCGGACGGCCGGCGAGATCGAGGTACTGCTCGCCGCCGCCGAGCAGTTGGTCTTCGGCGGCGCCGCTTTGGTCGACGCGGGCGACTCGTCGTACACCCCGGAACAGGCGCTCGGCGCGCGCGTGCTGGCCGACCGGCACGGCGTGCGAGCCGTTGAACTGGCCGTACGGCTGCTCGGCAACCCGGGTCTAGCCCGCGGCAACCCCCTGGAACGGCACTTCCGCGACATCCAGTGCGCGCCCGTGCACGCACCCCAGGAGGACATCTCCCTGCTCGCGATCGGAACGAAAGCGTTGAACGGAACGAAAGCGCCGGGGGAAGCGAAGGCGCCGACTGACACGAAGGCGCTGACCGACACGAAGGCTCTGATCCCATGACAGCACCAGCCATCACCGCCTCGGCCCAGCTGCTGGGCCTCCTCGCCCGTGATCTGCCGCCCGACCGGCTCACCACGGACCCGGCCACGCTCACCGCGCACGCCACCGACCGCTCCGGCACCCGCCTCGACGGTAGCCCGCTGGCTGTCGTGCACGCCCGACGGACCGAGGACGTGACCGTCACCCTCCGACACGCGCACGAACTGCGCGTGCCGGTGGTGCCGCGCGGCGCGGGCACCGGCCTGTCGGGCGGCGCGACAGCGGGCGAGGGCACACTCGTCCTCGACCTGTCCGGGATGAACCGCATCCTCGAACTGTCGCCGGACGACCAGCTCGCCGTCGTCGAACCCGGTGTGATCACCGCCGAGCTGGACCTGGCGGCCGCCGCCCACGGTCTGCGCTACGCGCCCGATCCTGCCAGCGCGGCCATCTCCACGATCGGCGGCAACATCGCGACCAACGCGGGCGGTCTGCGCTGCGCCAAGTACGGCGTGACGCGGGACAGCGTGCTCGGTCTTGAGGCGGTGCTCGCGGACGGCACCGTCGTGCGTACCGGCCGCCGTACCGTCAAGGGCGTCACCGGCTACGACCTCACGGCGCTGCTCACCGGCTCCGAGGGCACCCTCGCCGTGATCACGTCGGCGACACTGCGGCTACGGCCCGTTCCGGTGGCGACGGCCACGCTCGCCGCGTACTTCGCCTCCTTCGAGGACGCCGCCGAGGCCTCGTACGCGATCGGGCGGGCCGGGGTCGAGCCCGCGCTGGCGGAGCTGGTCGACGGGCCGGTACTGCACGCCATCGACCCCGCGCTGCGCGAGCGCGGTGCGGCCCTGCTGCTCGTGCAGTGCGACGGTGCGGGTGCGGCGATCGAGGCCGAGACGGTCGCCCGGCTGCTGGCACCGCTGGCCACGACGGTCGAGACGGCGGCGGACCCGGCCGAGGCCGACGCGCTGCTCGCCGCCCGCCGCCTCGCACTGCCGGCGCTGGAGCGCCTGGGCCGTCCGCTGATCGAGGACATCGCGGTACCCCGCTCCCGCCTCGCGGAGGCGGCCCGTGAGATCCGCGCCATCTCCGCGCGCCATGACGTGCCCGTCTTCACGATCGCGCACGCCGCGGACGGGAACCTCCACCCGATCATCGTCGTGGACCCGTCGCTGCCCGTCCTGCCGGACGCCGCTTGGGAGGCGGCCGGCGAGATCTTCGCGCTGGCCCTGCGCCTCGGCGGCACGCTGACGGGCGAGCACGGGGTGGGGATCCTGAAGCGGCAGTGGGTGGCGGACGAACTGGGGCCCGCGGCCCACGCGCTGCAACGGCGCCTGAAGGACGCCTTCGACCCCCGCGGGATCCTCAATCCCGGCAAGAGCCTCTAGACAGGTCTACGCCTGGGGCCTGACAAGCAGGGTGCGGACACCCTCGGAGGTGAGGGTCAGGCCGTGCGGCGAACTGCCGTCGATCGTGAGCGCCAGGTCGCTGGACGGCCACTGCGAGGCGAGGGCGCCCAGCGGCACCATGCGGTAGCGGGAGACGGACGGGAGCAGCTCGGCCATCTCCAGCTCCGAGGTGAAGACCGGCACGACCTGCTCACCGCCCGGCGCCTCCAGGACGGGCAGCGCGACGGCCGACGGGTCGGCCACGTCCTCCTCGCTGACGTCGTCGGGCACGGGGACAAGCACATCGCTGCCGGCGAGCGTGTCCAGGGCCACCGCGTCCTCGGTGTTCCGGGCGAGGACGTCCAACGCCTCCTGGGCGGGTGTCGTGGGCGTGGTGTGGTTGTTCAAAGGGGTGTCCATAGCAAATCCCGGGGTAGTGCGGACGGGCCGCCTGGGACGGGGTCCGCCCCAGGCACACCCTCTTCGCGTACCCACCCAGGAACAGGCCATTCCTCACCCTTCTCATCCGCCGACCTCGACCAGGGATCCCCCAGTGTCCGGGCCGCAGGGTGAAAACCGACCAGTAGTGGTGACCGACGCCCACGCGCGGGCCGCGCACCCGCGCCTAGCTTGGGCACATGCCGATGCAACCCTGGTTCGCCGATGCCAAGCTGGGCATCTTCATCCACTACGGCATCTACGCCGTGGACGGATGGGCCGAGTCCTGGTCCTTCTACACGGGCGAGGTCACGCACGAGCGGTACATGAAACAGCTCGACCGCTTCACCGCCGCGCGCTACGACCCGACCGGCTGGGCGGAGCTGTTCGCCCGCGTCGGCGCCAGGTACGCGGTGCTGACCACCAAGCACCACGACGGCGTCGCCCTGTGGGACACCGGCCACCGCGGTCTCGACGTGGTCCGGGACACGCCCGCCGGCCGGGATCTCGTCACCGGCTTCGTCGACGCCCTGCGCGAGCAGGACCTCAAGGTCGGCCTGTACTACTCACACTCCGACTGGAACCACCCCGACTACCCGAGCATCCGGCACGTCAGGCCGGGTGAGCCCCCCAGCCCCTTCTCCCACGCCGAGCCCGGCAAGGAGGACCCGGTGGCCTGGGAGCGCTACCTCGCCCACCGCGACGGCCAGGTCGGCGAACTCGTCGACCGCTTCCGCCCCGACCTCCTCTGGTTCGACGGCGAGTGGGAGCGCACCGAGGACCAGTGGCGGATGCGCGAACTGGCCGAGCTGGTACTCGCGGGCAACCCGGACACCGTTCTCAACGCCCGCATGCTCAGTCACGGCGACTACGCGACCCCCGAGCAGGGCGTCCCGCTCCACGCCCCGGACGGCCCGTGGGAGCTGTGTCTGACGATCAACGACTCGTGGAGCTACCGGCCCACCGACCACGACCACAAGTCGGTACGCCAGCTGGTGCGCTACTTCACCGAGACGATCGGCATGGGCGGCAATCTGCTGCTCGACGTCGGCCCGATGGAGGACGGGACGATCCCCGCGGAGCAGGTCGAACGCCTGGAGGGCCTCGGCGCGTGGATCGCGAAGCACGCCGACGCCGTGTACGGGACGGTCGCCGGGCTGCCGGCCGGCCACCACTACGGCCCCAGCACCCTGTCCGCCGACCGGCGCACGCTGTACCTGACCTGCTTCGACGCACCGCGCGATGCCGTGTCGATCCGTGGCCTGCGCAACGCGGTGCGCCGGGTGTCCGTGCTGGGCACAGGCACCGAACTGGGTCACCACATCACCGGCGGCCTGGACGAGGTACCCGGCGTGACCTGGATCGACGCTCCCGCCTCGGCCGACCTCGACGAGTACGCCACCGTGCTGGCCGTCGAACTGGACGGGGAGCTGGACCTCTACCGGGGCGCCGGGCGCGACTGACGGAGGAACTCGTCGAGCGCGTGCGCGTCGGGCGCGGTGGCGGGCCCGGACCGGGTGACCGCCATCGCGGCGGCCGCGTTGGCGCGACGGGCGGCGTCGGACGGGGGCAGACCGCCCGCCAGAGCGGCCATGAAGACGCCGGTGTGCGCGTCGCCCGCGCCATTGAGGTCGACGGCCCGGACCTCGAATCCGGGGACCGCGGTGAGCGTGCCTTCGTGGTGCAGGAGGCAGCCGTCCGGTCCGGTACGGATCAGGGCCGAGCCGCGCGTCAGACGGGACCGCACGGCGTGAGCCGCGGCGGCAGGGTCGTCGACTCCCGTGAGCAGCGCGGCTTCGCGGGCGTTGCAGCTCCACCAGTCGGCTCTGGCCATGAGCAACTCCAGCGCCTCAAGAGGGATTTCACCCACCAATGGACCAGGATCCACGATCACCGTGACGGCCGGGTCCAGCAGGGGCACCCATTCGACGAGCGCGGCGCGATTGGCCTCGTACATCAGGCCGTAGCCGGAGACGTAGACCAAGTCGGTTGCCTCTGGCCGCAGTTCGGCGAGATCGGTGAAGGACAGCGTGGCTTCGGCGCCTGGGCTCGTGACAAAAGTCCGCTCGCCCTCGGCGTCGACGAGGCAGACGCAGAGGCCGGTGTCGAGGTCCGGGCGGGGGGCCAGCAGGACATCGATGCCCTCCGCGTTGAGCGCGCTCCGGGCCCGGTCTCCGAAGGGACCCGTACCGTGGGCTCCCGCGTAGGTCACGGGCAGTCCCTGGCGGGCCGCCGCCGCCATGACGTTGAAGCCGCCGCCCGGCGTCCGGTCGGTGCGGGTGGCGAGGACGTCGCCACCGCGCTCGGGCAGCGCCGGAACTTCCAGGACCAGGTCCATCATCACGTTGCCGAGATGCAGGAGCCGGCTCACGGCCGGCCTCGCAGGGTGAGGAGCGCGGCGGCGGTCGCGTCCAGATCCAGGTGCGGGTTCACTCGCACCAAGGTCGTCCGGGCGTCGGCCGGGAAGGCGTCCACTCCGTGGCAGGCGCCGCCGACGGCACCCGCGATCGCGGCGATGGTGTCGCAGTCGCCGCCGACGGACGCGGCGAGCAGCGTCGCCCGCCACGGGTCGTCCGGGTGGGCCGCGAGGACGGCGAAGGCGGCGGGCACGGACTCCTGGGTCGCGAGGCTGGTGCCCACCAACGTGTAGACCCGGTCGCAGACTTGGGCCTCATCGAGACCTCGTACGAGCTCGGTGGCCCACACGATCCGCTCGGCCACATCGGCAGCGGCCACCCAGTGGCCACGGTCCGCCGCCGACCGGGCAGCCGACACGGCGACTTCGACAGCCTCCGGAACCGACGCACCGTCAAGTCCCGCGCTGACCGCGGCGGCCACGGCTGCCGCGCCCGCGAGGGCGACCCCGGTGTTGTGGGTCAGCCGGCTGGCCTCCACGACCCGGTCCACCAGCGCGACCGGATCCGCCGCGGCCACGGCGATACCCACGGGCGCGATCCGCATCGCCGCGCCGTTGGTGGTGCCGTACCGTCCGACCTCGTCCACGGGCGTACCCGCCAGGACCTGTTCGACAGCGCGCTTGGTGGAGGGGCCGAGCAGATCCAGCGAGCCACGGGCCCGCATGTCCTCCTCCCAGGCCACCAGCCGCCGGGCCAGCTCCGCCGGGTCGATACTCCCCTTGCCATCAAGCAGCAACTGAGCGAGCAGGAGAGCCTGTTCGGTGTCATCGGTGATCGCCCCGGCCGGCATCCCGGCGGCCAGCGGGTGGTCGGGGTCGGCGGGGTGGAACCCGGTCAGCACCGGCCCGTACCGCGCGAGAATCTGCGGGCGCGACAGCATCTGGGTCGGCATGCCGAGTGCGTCCCCGAGGGCGAGCCCGTACAGGGCTCCGGCGGCGCGGCTCTGGAGGGTCATGGGCACTTTCCGTATGGGGTTGGCCGAGTTCGAAGGACTGTCTGTCAGTGATCAGCCGAACTCGAGGGAGAGCTGGAAGTGTTCGGGGTCGAGCAGGCTCGCGACATGTTCGACGAAGGAGCCGTCGACCGCGCGGCTCGTGCGCCGGGTGTCGAGGAACCAGTCGCCCGGTTCGCGGCGCAGCACCTCCGCCTCCCGGACGTCGATCCGCCGCCCGGCCAGCCGCTGTTCGCCGTGGTCGGGGCGGAGCCCGGCCTGCCGGAGCACCTCGGTGAGGGAGAGGTCGCCGAGACCGCGCCCCGGAAGTTCCCTGACACCGGGAACAGGCGGCAGACAACTGCGTTCGTACGAGATCACAGAGCCGTCGGCGACAAGCTCCCGGATCCGCTCGACCCGTATGAACGTCGTTATGTCCAGAGCGAGTTGACCGGCCAGCTCCTTGTCGTGGACTTCGCTGACCGCGAGTGTCCGAACGCGCGTGTCGATGCCCTGGACGGCCAGGGCATGCGCCCAGCCCAGCCCGACGTCGAGTGGGCGGCCGTCGAAGAGTACGTACGAGCCCTTGCCTGTCCGGGTGGCGATCAGGCCGGCGTCGTTCAGCTCGGCGAGCGCGGCGCGCACCGTGGTGCGACTGACGCCGAAACGCTGGGCCAGGGCGTGCTCGCCCGGCAACTGCTCCCCCGCCGGCCGGTGTCCGCTGCGGATCTCCTTGGCGAGTTCCTCGGTGATCTGCTGGTGCTTCAGCGGGATTCCGGTCATGCCGCACCTCCGGCGAGGATCTCGTCGACGGTGACGACCCGGATCAACGGCTGGTACAGATCGAGCACATGGAGGGCCTTGGCGTGCGAGTCGTCGTCGACGCCCGCGCAGGCGTCGGCCACTACCAGCACCTCGGCTCCGGCGTCGGCGGCGGCGAGGGCGGTGGACAGGACGCAGCAGTCGGTACTCACTCCGGCCAGGACCAGCCGCCCGTCGGCGGCGACACGCGCCGCAAGCTCGGGGGTCCACTTGCCGAAGGTGGTGGCATCCACCAAGTGCCGCGCCTGTTCGGCGAATTCGTCCGTCAGCTCCCACAGCGGGTCGTCGGCCGGCCGCAGCGCGAACGGCCACTGGTCGTAGTACGCACGCCAGGCGCCGACGGGTTTCTCCGGCGCGAGAAAGCGGGTGAACGTGACGCGGTCACCGAAGGCCGGCAGCAGTCGACGTACGCCTTGGGCGGCTTCGTCGAAGCGTGGCGTCGCCCAGGGGCTGTCGGGCTCGGCGAACACGCGCTGCATGTCGATGACGGTGAGCAGTCCGTGAACCGGTTCGGCATTCATGCGGCGCTGAGCACCTCCTCGCTCGGGTCCTGCCGCTCCTGGGCGTGCACCCGGCCGCGGCCGAGCGCCAGCGTGCCGAGGAAACCGAGGGCGAGTGCGACCAGGACACCCAGGTTGGCGTAGGCCCAGGCGCCCGTCTTGCCGCCGAGTCCGAACGGGTCGAGCAGATAGCCCTGCCAGTCCAGCCAGCTCGCGGCCGAGTTGGTGACCAGGCCCCAGCCGAGCGCGGTGCCGGCGAGGGTGAGCAGCAGCGGCTGGAGCGCGACGTCGCCGTACCGGCCGCCGGTGCGGAACAGGTCCCGCTCGTCGTAGTCGCGGCGGCGCATCGCGAGGTCGGCCAGCATGATCCCGCACCAGGCGGCGACGGGAACGCCCAGTGTGGTGAGGAAGCCGATGAACTGGCCCAGGAAGTTGTCGGTGAGGAAGACGATGTAGACCGAGCCCGCGATCATCAGGACTCCGTCGACGAGCGCCGCCAGATAGCGCGGCACGGGCAGCCCGGCGGACAGCAGGGCCAGACCTGACGAGTAGATGTCCAGGACCGCCCCGCCGACCAGGCCGAGCACGGCGACGATCGCGAAGGGGACCAGGAACCAGGTGGGCAGGATCGTGGTCAGCGCGCCGATCGGGTCGATGGCGATGGCTTTGCTGAGGTCGCCGGAGGAGCCCGCGAGGAGCAGGCCGAAGACCAGCAGGAGCAGGGGCGCCACCGAGGCGCCGAAGGTGGTCCAGCCGATCACGCCCCGGCTGGAGGATCCGCGCGGCAGATAGCGGGAGTAGTCAGCGGCGGCGTTGACCCAGCCGAGTCCGAAGCCGGTCATCATGAAGACCAGCGCGCCGATGAACTCCTGCGCGGAGCCCGACGGTACGGCGCTGACAGCGCTCCAGTGGATGTGGTCGGCGACCAGCGCGATGTAGACGACCGTGAGCACCGCGGTGACGACGGTGATCACTGTCTGTAGGCGCATGATCAGGTCGAAGCCCATCACACCGCCGACCACGATCAGCGCGCCGACCAGGATGAGGGCGATCACCTTCGTCTCCGTGCCGCCGCCCCAGCCGAGCCGCCCGAAGACGGTCGCGGTGGCCATCGTCGCGAGCGCGCAGAGCACGGTCTCCCAGCCGACGGTCAGGATCCACGAGATCACCGAGGGCAGCCGGTTCCCGCGTACGCCGTACGCGGCCCGGCTGAGCACCATGGTCGGCGCGGACCCGCGCTTGCCCGCCACGGCGACGAAGCCGCAGAGCAGGAAGGAGAACACGATGCCGAGCACTCCGGCGATCAACGCCTGCCAGAAGGAGATACCGAAGCCCAGCGCGAAGGCACCGTAACTCAGCCCGAGGATGGAGACGTTGGCTCCGAACCAGGGCCAGAACAGGGTCCGTGGAGTGCCCTTCCGTTCGGCGTCGCCGATCACGTCGAGGCCATGTTTCTCCACCTGGAGCTGCCTGCCCCCGGATCTGTTCTCGGGGCTGTTCTCGGAGGAGTCTCGGGAGTCCGTCATCTTCGACCTACCTGTCTAGACGTGTCCAGTGGAGGCTAGGTCGGCCGCCCGTCGTCGTCAAGGGGTGCGAGCGAACCGGGGACCGGCCCGCGGACGTTGCCCGCCGCGATGAGAAGCTGTGCCCGAACCGGCGTACTGAAGGGTGGAGGGGCACCAAGCCACCGAGCCCTTCCTTACCGGAGGTACCTCACTCGTGACCATCACCAAGCCGGCCCCGCCCCCGGTCGAGCACCGCGACGCGGGC
Organism: Streptomyces sp. NPDC093544; assembly: GCF_040683495.1. Classification (NCBI taxonomy): domain Bacteria; kingdom Bacillati; phylum Actinomycetota; class Actinomycetes; order Kitasatosporales; family Streptomycetaceae; genus Streptomyces; species Streptomyces sp. NPDC093544. Next base: position 209,691 of record NZ_JBFBEA010000005.1, read on the forward strand.
GACCCGCAGGGCCGGCGGGGCTGGCACTTCAGCTCCCCTCTCGTCCTGACCATGGTCCTGCTTCTGCTGGTCACCTTGCAGGGATCGATCCGGCAGGCGTTGTCCGCGCCGGTCATGCAGAGCTGGATGACCGTGTTCGTCGCGGTGATCATCCAGGCTCTCCCCTTCCTCGTCCTCGGGGTACTCCTGTCGGCGGTCATCGCGGTGTTCGTCCCGCCCTCGTTCTTCGCCCGCGCCCTGCCGAGCCGGCCCGCCCTCGCGGTGCCGGTCGCCGGGATGGCCGGGGCGATCCTGCCCGGCTGCGAGTGCGCCTCCGTTCCGGTGGCCGGGGCGCTGGTGCGCCGGGGCGTCACGCCCGCGGCGGCGCTGGCTTTCCTGCTGTCCGCACCGGCGATCAACCCGATCGTGCTGACCGCCACGGCGGTCGCGTTCCCGCGCAATCCGGAGATGGTCCTCGCCCGGTTCGTGGCGAGTCTGCTCGTCGCGTGCTCGATGGGCTGGCTCTGGCAGCGGCTGGGGCGCGCGGACTGGCTGCGCCCGCCGACGCGCCCGGCACACGAAGGGCTCGGCAGGGGCGCCGCGTTCTGGGGGTCCGTACGGCACGACGTGATGCACGCGGGCGGCTTCCTCGTCGTCGGCGCGATGGCCGCGGCCACACTCAAGGCCGTCGTGCCGGAGAGCTGGCTGCAGGCCGCGGCGGGCAACTTCCTGGTGTCCGTCCTCGCCCTGGCGATCCTCGCGGTACTGCTGTCGATCTGCTCCGAGGCCGACGCTTTCGTGGTCGCCTCACTGACCCAGTTCTCGCTCACCGCCCGGCTGGCGTTCCTCGTCGTCGGGCCGATGATCGACCTGAAGCTGTTCGCCATGCAGGTCGGCACGTTCGGCCGCGGATTCGCCCTGCGGTTCGCCCCCGCCACCTTCACCCTGGCGATCCTCATGTCGCTGCTCGTCGGGGCGGTGCTGCTGTGAACCGGCAGGCTCAGGCGGCCGTCCTGTTCCTCGTCGGCGCGGCGGTGCTGAAGGCGGGCTCCAGCGACCTCTATCTGCGGTACGTCAAGGCCGGGTTGCGCCCGTTGCTGCTGGGGGCCGGCGTCGTCCTGATCGTCACGGCCATCGCCACGGTGTGGTACGAGCTGCGGCAGGGGCGCGCCCACCGCGAGGGCCGGGACGACAAGGCACAAGACGACGGTCATGACGACGCCCACGGCCACGCCCACCGCGAGCCCCGCATCGCCTGGCTCCTGGTCCTCCCCCTGCTCGCCCTCATCCTGGTCGCCCCGCCCGCCCTGGGCTCCTACAGCGCGATGCGCACGGGCACGGCCCTGCAGCCCCCCTTCGGCTACGCCACCCTGCCCGCCACCGACCCGCTTCCGCTCAGCCTGGTCGACTACGCCGGCCGCGCGGCCTACGACCACGGGCACACCCTCGGCGACCGGCGGATCAAGGTCACCGGCTTCATCGCCCTGGACCACGACGGCACTCCCTACCTCGTCCGCATGGCCCTCAACTGCTGCGCCGCCGACGCCCAGCCCGTCAAGATCGGCCTGACCGGAACGATTCCTCCGGTCCTGCAACCCGACTCCTGGCTCGAGGTCACCGGCACCTACACCAGCAAGCAGACCAAGGACCCCGTCAACGACGGTGTCATCCCCTTCATCAAGGTCAGCGAGGCCAAGCCGGTCACGGCACCGCGCGATCCGTACGACGAGAGCTGGAACAACTGAGTTCCTTCGGCCGCTCATCCGGCCACGTACGCGTATCGGTTCGCCCGGCCCTCAATGCCGTGCCTGTTCCTGGCACCGGCCAAGTCCTCTTGGCACCCGATCAATTCCAGCCGATCTTCAAGCCTGCTCGCCTCTCCGCCCGGCGACGTCCGGGCGAGCCGTCCGGCCTTACTTTTCGCGAAAACTCTGCATCCGACACAAATGGATCACTGTTGGCCACATTCTGTCCCGCATCCGACCGAAGAGGTCACAGATACCGCTGATAATTTATGGAAGCCGCGATGTACCGAAAGGTCGGGGAGGGGGGTCGCAGCCGCATTTGCGGCAGCTGCATCTACCCGCGCGAGCAAGCACGAGCGCGGAGGGAGACGCAGGCATGGCCAGGCCACGGCAGCGAACACATCAGGTGCGCCCCGGAGGGGGCTCACGTCCGGCAGCTGTCCATGACTAGGCCGGAGGAAGGCAGCAGCCTGGGCCGCCGCCTGGCCGCAGCGAGACAGGCCAGGTTTCGCCATGGCAACAGCCGCAACGGCGTCGAGGGGACGGACTCCTCTCACCCCCCAGCCGACTCCCCGCGCCCCGAGGCGGACTCCTCGCATCCCCAGGCCGGTTCCCCTCCTCCCGCGCCCGGCAATGAACCCGACGCGCAGGACAAAGCAGGCTCCTCCGTTGCGCCACCGGCGGACCCGGACTCCACCATCATGCTCCGGGTGGTCCGCAGGCCCACAGCGCCTCGCCCCGGCCCACGGCGCAAACCCGCGCCACCCACAGCCGCACGCCGCGTCGCGGCAAGCGTCACCGCACGCCTTGCGCCGGTCCTCCAAGGCATCGCACCCGCGACCCGCCGCCTTCGTCCCCGTTACCCGCGACCGGGCCGCACCGGCTGGCGGCGATGGATACCGTCCTGGCGTCACTGGCTGGGTGCCTGCCTGACGCTGTTCGCGGTGACCGGTTCCCTGCTGGCCATCCTCTACGTCACCACGGACATCCCCGAGGACCTCAACACGTACGCCACCCAGCAGGACAACGTCTTCTTCTGGTCGGACGGGACCCCCATGGCCCGTACCGGCTGGGTGCAGCGGCAGGACATGCCCCTCGAGGACATCCCCGAGGACGTGCGCTGGGCCGTGCTGGCAGCGGAGAACGCGAACTTCTACTCCGACCCCGGAGTCTCCCTCAGCGGCGTCACCCGCGCGCTGTGGAACACGGTGGGCAAGGGCGACACGCAGGGCGGTTCGACCATCACCCAGCAATACGTCAAGAACGTCTACCTGTCCCAGGACCGCTCGGTCAGCCGCAAGCTCACCGAAGCCACGATAGCCATCAAGCTCGACCAGCAGCTCAGCAAGGACGAGATCTTGGAGGGCTACCTCAACACCAGCTGGTTCGGCCGGGGCACCTACGGCATCCAGCGGGCCTCGCAGGCGTACTACGGCAAGGAGGTCAGCGAACTCAACGTCAGTGAGGCCGCGTTCCTCGCGTCCCTGTTGAAGGGAGCGGGCCTCTTCGACCCCGCCTTGAGTGCGAGCAACCACGACCGCGCCGTCGAGCGGTGGTCGTGGATCCTCGACCGCATGGTGGAGATCGGCAAGCTGTCGGCGACGGAGCGCGCGAAGTACAAGGACTTCCCCGAGCCCCTGAAGCAGTCCCAGGTCTACGACACCGGCCACCAGAGCGACTATCTGGTCGAGTTGGCGACCAAGTACGCCAAGGGGGCCGCGGATATCTCGGACAAGCAGTTCGACCTGGGCGGCTACCAGATCTACACCACCTTTGACCGTAAGCGCGAGGACGCCCTCACGAAGGCCGTCACCAGCGCCCGCAAGGATGCCGAGGAGCGCGACGCCTCGACGGCGAAGACCGCGCACTACGGCGCCGCCTCGGTCGCCGACGACGGCCGGATCCTCGCCGTCTACGGCGGCCCCGACCACCGCAAGCAGGGGTTCAACGAGTCCAACGCGACGACAGTCCCTGCCGGTTCGGCGTTCCTGCCGTTCGTCTACGCCGCCGGCCTGGAAAACGGGGTCAGCACGGAACGGGGCGCGCCGGCGACTCCTGTCAGCCCGGACTCCTTGTACAACGGAGACAGTGACGTGCCTGTCAGCACACCCGAGGGCCCCTACTGGGACCGCAGCGGCAAGAAGGTCGCCGCCCACAACGACAACGGCACGTCCTGGGGGCAGATCTCCCTGCACAAGGCTCTCGCCAATTCCGTCAACGCCCCGTTCATGCAGCTCGGCATGGACACCGGACTGGACAAGGTCCGCCTCACGGCTCAGGCGGCCGGCATGCTGCCGTCCAGCATGGGCTCGCAGGTACCCGCGCTGACCCTGGGCAGCTCGACGCCCAGCGCCATCCGAATGGCCGACTCCTACGCCACGTTCGCGGCCGAGGGCATCCACACAGAGCCGTACTCGGTACACCGCATTACCCGCAACGGAACCGATGTCCTCCTGGACAAGCCCGCGTCGGACCGCGCGATCAGCTCCAAGGTCGCCGGCCAGGTCACCGAGGCGCTCACGGAGTCGTTCGTCACCCAGCACCCCGACGCGGCTGAGGAGACGGCCCAGGTCGCCGGCAAGGGCGGCACCACCGAGAAGGACACGGCCGCCTGGTACGTCGGCACACAGGCGTCGGTGTCGACGGCGATCGTCATCTACCGCATGGATCTGACCAAGAGCCTCGAACCGCTGCCGTTGAAGGGGGTGGCGGGCTCCCCCGCCACCGACGTTCCCTTCGGTATCTGGTCGAGCGCCACCAGCCCGCTCAGCTGACGCGAGCCGCGACGGCGACAGAGCCCCATTCCGCATCCCTTCTCGCAGAATGCGCCACCGATGACCTCCAACGCCCACCGCCGTCGCCGCCGACGGAACCGTGCTCACGTCCTCGGCCGGCTCACCGCCCGCCCGAGAATCCTGATCGCCGCCATCGCTCTCGCCATCGTGTGCATCGCCGTACCCCTGCTGGTGCTGGGAAACGGAGACGATCCGGTGGCCACCGGGTCGTCGGACGACAAGGCCGCCGCAGACGGGGAGAACTCCACGAAGAGTGACACGGAACCCTCCTGGGACGGCAAGACGAAGGTGATCGGGGACGGCTCCACGTCGTACACCGGACCGCAGACCGAGGAGCTCAAGGCCGAGCCGCTCAAGCCGGGAGAGAAGCCTCCGCAGTTCGTCGTCTTCTCCTGGGACGGCGCCCTGGAGGGCGACGACCAACTCTTCTCGCACTACCGGGAGTTGGCGAAGGAGTACAACGCCCATATGACGTTCTTCCTCACCGGCATCTACCTGCTGCCGAAGGACAAGAAGACGCTCTACGATCCGCCGATGCACGATCCAGGGGCGGCGGCGATCAGCTACCCCACCGACGAACACATCCGCACCACTCTGGAGCAGCTCTCCTTGGCCTGGGAGGAAGGGAACGAGATCGGTTCCCACTTCAACGGCCACTTCTGCGAGGCCAAGGGCGGCGGCGACTGGAGTGTCGCGGAGTGGAAGAGCGAGATCAGCCAGTTCTACTCCTTCGTGGAGAACTGGAAGACCAACACCGGCTACACCGACCTACCACCGCTTCCCTTCGACGCGGACAAGGAGATCATCGGCGGCCGGGCGCCGTGCCTGGAGGGCCAGAAGAACCTGCTCGAGGCGGCCAAGAGCTTCGGCTGGCGTTACGACGCCAGTTCGCCGGGCGACTTCCAGATATGGCCCACCAAGAAGGACGGCCTCTGGGACTTCCCGCTCCAGATGCTTCCCTACGAGGGGGGCGAGTACCAGGGCCTGTCCATGGACTTCAACTTCCTCTACAACCAGTCCGACGGTGAGACCGAAGGCGACCCGGCCCAGTACGAGTTGTGGCGGAAGGAGACCGTCGACTCCTATCTCGCCGGCTTCAATCGCGTGTACTACGGCAGCCGGGCGCCCCTGTTCATCGGCAACCACTTCGAGGACTGGAACGGCGGCATCTACATGAAGGCCATCGACGACGTCATCAAGAACGTGTGCGTGCGCAAGGAGGTCCGCTGTGTCTCCTTCCGTGAACTGGCCGACTGGATGGACGTCCAGAAGCCCGAGGTCCTGGAGCACCTGCGCAGCCTCGACCCGGCCCAGTCGCCGGACTGGTCGACCATCGTCAAGTAGCCCTGGCTCAGAGTCCCGTTGCGCTACGCGTCGGCCGGCGCAACACCGCGGTGATGGAAGGGGCCGGGCGTCGTCGGCTCAACGCTCGATCCCATGGTCACGCAGCACTCAGATGAAGGACACGCTCCTCAGGCACCGGCGGCAGCGAGCACACCCAGGGGCCCGGCGCACACTGCGGACGGGTTCGGCTCATCGGCGTCGACAAGCACGAAGCACCGTTCCGGCGCCCTGCGTTGGCTCGACGCAGGTCGGCGAGCACGGTGTAGGGCAGTACCGCCTCCGACTCGATCGCGTGCGCTCGCAGGACCCGTACCGGCGCCTCCGGTGAGGCCGAGCGCGCGGGCCGCACCCGTACTCCAAGCTCAGGATGGACTCGTACCCTCACCGGGAGTCACCGGCATGCGTTCATCCCGCACTACGCCGTTCGACGGATGCCCTTGTTCGCCACGGAAGTCGGGGAAACCAAGGTGACGATGTCGGGGGTCAGCCTGCTGCGCCGAAGCGGCTGGCCGTGATTTCGCCGTCTTCCGTGCTCGCCGCTCCGACACAGCGGAAGACCCGCAGACCGTCCGCCCATTGCTGGGCGGACGGCGGAATTATGTCGGCCCTCCACTGCGCGGTCACCTCCCGGCCCGCGGTCGACCTGGACTTGAGCATGACCTCCTGCGAGCACAGGGACCGGACGTCGGGGTGCTTGATCAGGTCCCGGGCGTTGTTCGTCATGCCGTCTTCGGGCAGCGGGGCGATGGCGAAGGTCTCCCAGACGTGTTTCACCTGACAGTCCGCGCGGCTGACGGTGATGGTCCCCGAGATGTCGGTGATGCCGCTCCAGCACTCGGGGGTCGTGACACACCTGCCGCCCACGCCCTCGACCGCTGCGGCCGGGCAGTCCCGCGTGCTGGTCGACACTCCACCGAAACCCGCGTTCCGGTCGGTGCTCGTACCCGTACTCGCGCTCGTGTCCGTGGACGGAGTCGCGGTCGAGGCGGTCCCCGGGGTGTCCGACGTCCCGTTCTGATACGTGATCACCGTGACCGACACGCTCACCGAGATCGCCACCGCCGCCAGCACGGCAATCAACTGGGGGCGTTTTCTGTTCGGCTGCCGGTCGCCCGACCCCGTGACGGGGCCCGTCGTTCCCGCCTGGTCCGGCCGATCCGGCATGCGGGGAGCCAGCGTTGGGGGTACGGAGTCCTGAAGGGCGTAGTGCGACGGGGCGGCGTCCCGGTCGGCGGGAAGCGTGGCGGTCGTGGGGAATGTCTGCGCGAAGCCGCTGCGATGGACGGCGCCCGTGTGCATGGCGGCGAGGGCGTCACGCAGTACGCCGGCGTCGGATATCCGGTACGCCGGGTCCGCTGCCAGGGATTGTCCGAGGACCTCGTTGAGGCCCGGGGGCACTCCCGGCAGATCGGGGTAGGGCCAGGCGTGACGCACGATCAGTTCCGCGATGCTGAGCTGCCCGCCGTCCTCGGGAAAGTGTGGCGGGCGGCCAAGAAGCAGGGCATAGATCGTCGCGGCGAGTGAGTACACATCGCCTGCCGCGGTCGGTTCGACCATGTGGAAGGCCTCGGGCGGCGCGTACGCCGGGGTCAACGCCTCCCGGGTGACCGAGACTTCCCGGCCCGGCTTGGGCATGGCGGCCAGTCCGAAGTCGGCGAGGGCGACACCGCCGTACCGGTTGATCATGATGTTGCCCGGTTTGATGTCGCGGTGGAGCACACCGGCGGCATGGGCCGCGGCCACCGCGTCGGCTATGCCCACGCCGATGTCGCACGCCTCCTTGACGGACAGCGGCCCGTAGCGGCGCAGACGGTCGCCCAACGAGCCGCCGGGACACAACTCCAGCACCATGTACGGACGGTTGTCGCCGAGTACCCCGGCGTCGTACACGGACACCACATGCGGGTGCCCGGACAACTGGCCGGCCGCGGTCACCTCCCGCAGGAAACGCTGCCGGTCCCGGGGCGAGGCGAGCACCCTGCTGTCCACCTTGAGCGCCACCTCGCGGCCCACGGCGAGTTGGGACGCCCGGTACACCGTGGCGAACCCGCCCTGCCCCAGGACCCCTTGGATCTCGTAGCCGGACAGTTCCAGTCGTTCGAACCCCATCGTGCCGTCATCCCCCAGCGCGAACCCACCCGCGACAGAGCGTCTGACCGGGGAAGCGCCGACTCTAGCGGAGGCCGAGGCAACTCACTTGAACCGGTCAGGCGTCCGTAGGAACGGTCTCGGGCACCGGGCCGGTACGGGCGCGACTGCCCAGGCGGCCTGCGGCGGGTACCAGGGCGATGGCGATCGCGCCGGTCACTCCGGCCAGCGCGAAGGCGATGAAACCCCAGCTCTCGCTGCCGTTGGAGGCGAGGGTGCCGACCAGCGAGGGTCCGACGACGGCACCGGCGCGGCCCACACCGGTGACCCAGCCGAGTCCGGTGGCCCGTTCACTGTCCCGGTAGAGGGAGTTGGAGGTCGCATACACCATCACCTGGGCGCTGAACAGCCACACTCCGGTCACCGCCACGACGGCATACGTCAGGCCGAGCGACAGGTGCGACTTCAGCAGAAGCGCGCCTACCGCGGTCAGGGTGAACCAGATCGCCGAGACCCGGACCGGACCGAAGCGGTCGGCGGCCCGGCCGGCGATCAACATGCCCACGATTCCGCCCGCGTTGATGACCAGCAGGAAACTCACGGAGGACGTCATTCCGTAGCCGGACGCCTTCATCATCGTGGGCAGCCAGGTGCTGACTCCGTAGACCAGGAGCAGCCCACAGAAGGACGCCAGCCACAACAGCGGGGTCGCCCAACGGGATTCGGGGCGGAACAGCGCGAGGACGGCGTCCAGTCGTCCCCGGGCTCCGGCCGCCGGGCTCGCGACCGCTGTGGGCCGGGGCAGACCGTAGCGGTCGGCGACCTGGTCGGCCTGCTTGCGTTGGCCCCGTGAGAGCAGGACACCTGGCGACTCGGGCAGGAGTTTCAGCAGCAGGGGGACGGCGATCATGGCCGGCAGCACGCCGGCCCAGAACACCCAGCGCCAGCCCGCCGAGGGGGCGACGGTCAGTCCGAGGACGGTCGCCGCCATACCTCCGGCGTGGTACGAGGTCATCAGCAGCCCCGTGGTGAGCGCCGCCCGGCGGGGCGGGGCGAACTCCATCACCATGGCCAGGCAGAGCGGCATCAGACCGCCGAGCCCCAGTCCGGCGATGAACCGTCCGGCGCCGAACAGAGTGGTCGTCCCGGCCATGGCGCAGAGGGCGGAGCCGATGGAGAAGAGCGTCATGCTGCACGCCAGGACGGGGCGGCGGCCGAGCCAGTCCGTGACGTTGCCCGCGGTGAGCGCGCCGATGAGCATGCCGAAAGTGGTCCAGCTGCCGATGGTGCCCGCGGTCGAGGTGGTCAGGCCGAGGCCGTCGTCCTCGAGCATGTGCGGCATGACAGCCCCATAGATATTGACGTCCATGCCGTCGAAGAACACCGCCAGCCAGCACAGGGCCAGCACCGGGAAGACGGAACGGAAAGTGTGCTGGGGGCGCGTCGGGAGCGCGTCAGTGGTGCCGGGAAGAGTCATCGTCGACCCCTTGGGTGGGAGCGGAGTGGGAGTGCGGTGCACTAGGGGGAGTGGGAGCGTCAGTTCGCCGTTGGTTCGCCTGATGAAGTTCTCTTCACCCGTAAATGCGCGGCCTGCGGGGCCGCAATTTACGGGTGACAGGGGGTGGGGGGATATTTCCGGGTGGCCTGGGCGGGTCGGTCAGCTGCCGAGGTGCTTGCCGAGGAACGTCACGATGTCGCCCATCACTTGCTCCGTCGACCACTTGAGCCCTGCCGAGGAGTCGCCCCCCATGAACGACAGGTCGCCGTGATCCGCGCCCTTGAGGACGTAGCGGGTGCTGTCGACGCCCTTGGCCAGCAGGTTGTTGTGCAGGGTCAGGGTCTGACTCGGTGAGACGAGGTGGTCGTCGCTTCCGTGGAGCAGTACGAACGCGGGGTCCGAGGAGTCGACGTAGGTGCTGGGATCGGCGGCCTTGATGGCGGCGGGATCGTCCGTGAGCGTGTTCTTGGTACCGGCACCGAAGACGAACTGCGCGGTGTTGGTTCCGGCTGCCAGGTACGTCTTCTGGGTCGCGGCGTCGAAGTCGGAGGCGGTCTTGGACAGGTCGGAGGGGCCGAATTCGTCGACGACCGCCTGCACGTCACTGCTCTGGTCCAGGTTGTCGCCGGCCTCGAACTCCTTGACGCCGTTGGTGGTGCCGGCCATCGCGGCGAGGTAACCACCGGCGGACTGCCCCCATACGGCGACGTTCGCCGAGTCGATGCCATATTCGTCGGCGTGGGCGCGCAGGTAGCGGATCGCCGACTTCACGTCCTGCAAGGTCTCCTTGTAGGTGGCGCCGCTGGTGACGGTCCGGTACTCGATGCTGGCGACGGCGTATCCCTGCTCGGCGACGTACGTCCGCTGATTCAGGTTGCCTGTCTTGTCCGCCATGGCGAAGCCGCCGCCGGTCATGTAAACGACGAGCGGCTTCTTGCCTTCACCCTCCGGCACCTGGAGATCCAGCTTCAGCTCCGCCTTCTTGCCGTTGGTCGTCGGCGAGGAGTAGACGACGTCACTGTGTGTCGCGACCTCCGTCTTCCCGCACTGGATCTGTGCACCGGTGGGGTCGATGACGGTGCTCGTGCTGGTGTCGCTCGCCTTGACGGTCTTCGCGATGGATATGGACGCGCCTCCCGCCGCACCACTGGGAGCTCCCCCACTGGGGGCCCCGCTGGGAGCTCCTCCCCCGGCGCCGCCCGGCGCCTGGGATGCCGGGCAGTCCGTCGTCTTCGAGGAGGCCGACGCGCTGGAGGCCGTACTTTCACTGTCCGAGGAGCAGGCCGTGAGGGCCAGCCCGAGCACCACGGATGCCGCGAGTCCGACACCGGCCTTCTTGCGCCTCCGGCTCCCGGCCGCCTTCATGTTCTCGTCCTTGGCCATGCCACTCCTCTGGTCGTCCGCACACAATAAATGGGAAGGTGATTCCCACTTCTCGGGTCACGATAGCACTAAGTGGGAATTCGATTCCCACTTAGTGTGGAGGCGTGGTTGAGCGCCATGGGAGGCCGGGAAGCGGGAAGGTGTGGCCGGAGGCTCTGGAGGGCGGGGCCTGGCCGGAGGCTCGGGCGGACAGGGGAATACCCCGGGTGAACGCGGAACTAGCGAGGAGCCCGTTCGCGGGCCTCGCGTGCGATCGACTCGTCGATCGCGTCCATGAACCCCGTGTCACCGATGACCATTTCGGGCAGGGGGGTGGGCACGCCGGGTTCCGCCCGCAGACCGTCCAGAAGCAGTCGCAGATAGCGGCGCCACAGGTCGGGCTGCCCGGTACGGTCGGTGACCGCGGCCACCATCAGCTGGATCATGGGAATGTCCACGGGCACGACGTCCGCGCGCAGCGCGCCCTGCTCCTTCGCCCGCGCGATCTGGGCCTCCATGATGGGCGTGATCCGGGTAAGAACCTGGGCCTGCCGCCGCGGGCTGGCCGCGGCTCCGAGCAGCGCCTCGCGCAGTCCCCGGTCGAAGGCCTGGATCTCGCAGGCCTTCTCCATACTCGTCACCAGTCCGTGCCACGGGTCCGGGTCGGCGAGCCCCTCTTCCGCCACGGCCGCGAGAGTGTCGATCATGTCGTCGAAGAGCGCGTCCAGCAGCTCTTCCTTGTTCGAGAAGCGCCGGTAGACGGTCCCCAGGCCCAACCCCGCGTGAGCGGCGATGTCACTGAGGCTCGCTTCCGTCCCCCGCTCCCGGAACACCTCACGGGCCGCGGTGAGGATACGGCGGCGGTTCGCCTCGGCGTCCCGGCGCAGCGGGGGCCTGTCAGTCCCGGGGCTCGACGCCATCTCGATCGTTTGACTCCCAGAGAGGGGGTAAATTTCCGGTTCATGCTACAACGGGCGACCACGGCCTCTCGCGGGCGGCGTCCTTCGAGCCCAGCGGCATCGCGCAGTGGAGTCCGTGGACGTGGAACGCGGAGCGGTCGTCGGCGTACACGCAGTCGCCCGCGGATACAAGCAGCCTTCTGCAGGGCGCGGCCGGTGGGCCTGTGGACGTTCCTGTTGGCGCCCAGTTCGCCTCAGTCGCGGTGGGCGCGCCCGCGCGCGCGGGTCCATGCGGACGCCGAAATGCGGGGGGCCATGCGGACGGCCGACATGCGGGGTCCGCTCAGGTCAGTCTGGGGCGGCTGACGACAACCGGTGCAACCGCAGGGCGAGTTGGATCTCCAGCGCGCGGGTCGGGCTCTGCCAGTCGTCCCCGAGCAGTCGGCCCACGCGCTCCAGCCGCTGCGCAACCGTGTTCACATGCACATGCAGGTCGTCCTTGGTGCGTGCCGGACTCATGCCGCACGCGAAGTACGCGTCGAGGGTTCGTAGTAGATCCGTACCGCGCCGTTCGTCGTAGGCGACCACCTGGCCGACGGTGCGGTCGACGAAGCCGGAGATGTCCCGGTCCCCGGCGAGCAGCAGTCCCAGGAACCCGAAGTCCTCGGCGGCGGCTCCGTCCCCGGCGCGGCCGAGCAGGCGCAGGGCTTCCAGACAGCGCTGTCCCTCCGCATACGCCGCCGCCACGGCGCCCGGGCGGGTGGCAAGCTGCTGGACGAGTTGCTCGATGGGCGCTGAGGCGCCGACGGTGACCTCCTCGTGCACGGCGGTGCCGAGGTCCTTGGCCGTGCGACGGGCCAGGTCCGTCGCGGTGTCGCCGGGGCGCAGGGGCAGCAGCAGGACGGTGCCGCCGCCGCGGGCGGCGGCCAGTCCGCGCCGGGTGGTGGCGAGGTGGGAGGCGGCCGACCACAGGCGTCTGCGGGCGGCGGCCTCCTGGTCGGCGTCGGCCGCCGGTGTCTCCAGCCGGGCGGCCAGCACCACGTGGGCGCCGTCGAGGTCGGCGTGCAGCCGGGCGGCACGCTCGCGCAGCAGCCGCGGGTCACGGTCGCGGGCGTCGAGAAGGTCGTCCAACAGCTCGCCGCGGACGCGCTGTTCGGCCTCGGAGGCCGAGCGTCTGGCGAGCAGGAGGAGCGAGGTGACCATCGCGGCGCGCTCCAAGGTGCGCTGGTCGACGGGGTCGAGGCCCGGATGGCCACGCAGCACCAGCGCGCCGAGCAGCTCACCTCCGGCCGCCACCGCGACGACCCAATCGTGCCCGTGTCGCACAGCGTGTCCCTCAGCCCTGGATGCCTCCAGTGCGGCGGCGGGTGCGGTGCCCGTTTCGGCGAACTCGACCGTGCCGTCGAGGACTTCGGACACCGCGGCTGCCACGTCATGGACTCCGCCGCCGCGCAGGACGAGTTCGGCGAGCCGGTCGTGGACGTCTGACGCCCGCTCGATGACCCCGCTGCGGTCGCGGATGATCTCGTTGGCGCGGCCCAGGCGGTCGAGGGCCGAGCGGGTCTCCGTGAGCCAGTTCGCCGTGTCGATGGCCGCCGCGGCGAGAGCGGCGAAGGAACCGAGGAGAGCGATCTGCTCCCGCTCGAAGACCCGTGCACGACGGTCCGCGGCGAAGAGCACGCCGATGACCTGGGGCCCGATCATGAGCGGCACGCCGAGGATCGCGACCAGGCCTTCGTCCCGGACGCCCGCGTCGATGGTTCGGGTGTGCTGGAAACGCTCGTCCTTGAAGTAGTCGTCGGTGACATAGGGGCGGGCGGTCTGCGCGACGAGCCCGCCGAGCCCTTCGCCCATGCCGAGCCGCAGCTGTTGGAAGCGCGCGGCGACCGAGCCCTCGGTGACTCTCATATAGGTGTCACCCCTGCCCGCGTCGTTCAGGCTGAGATACGCGACGTCGGTGCCCAGCAGTGACCGGGCCCGCTGCACGATCGCCCGCAGCACGGCGTCGAGGTCGCGCAAGCCGGCCAGATCGTGGGCGGTCTCGAAGAGCGCGGAGAGCTCCGCCTCGCGGCGGCGCCGTCCCTCCATCTCCGAGCGCACGCGCAGCGCGAGCAGTTTTGCCTGTTCGAGGGCGGTGATGCGCTCGGCGGGCAGGCCCTCGGCGCGGGCGAGCAGCACCGGCTGCTCGTAGGCGTCGGCGGACGCGCCTGTGGCCAGCAGCTCGAGGAACGGCGCCTCGGCACTGTCGGTGGCGGCCTTGGCGCTGTAGACCGTGGCCTCGGCGCTGTGGGCAGTGGCCTCGGCGGACTGCGTGTGATCGCGGGACATGCTCCCAGGATCACCCATCGGCGGATCGCCGCCGCCAGCCTGTGGATAACTCACCGTAGCCACCCGTCGCCCCCGCTCAGTGCGCGGTCCAGCCGCCGTCCAGCACCAACGACGTACCGGTGATGAAGGACGCCTGCGGACCGCACAGATACGCGACGGCCTCGGCGACCTCCTCCGGTTCGATGAGCCGTTTGACAGCGCTGTCCTGGAGCAGCACTTCGGCGAGCACCCGTTCCTCCGGAATCCCGTGTGCTTGCGCCTGGTCGGCGAGCTGCTTCTCGACCAGTGGGGTGCGCACATAGGCAGGGTTCACACAGTTCGAGGTGACCCCATGGGGTGCGCCTTCCAGGGCGGCGGTTTTCGAGAGCCCCTCAAGACCATGTTTCGCGGCCACATACGCCGACTTGAACGCCGAGGCGCGCAGCCCATGGACCGACGACACATTGACGATGCGGCCCCAACCCTGCGCGTACATGTGGGGCAGCGCTCCGCGGATGAGCCGGAACGGTGCCTCCAGCATCACGGTCAGCACGGTGTGGAAGACGTCGGGCGGGAACTCCTCGATGGGGCGGACGAGTTGCAGCCCTGCGTTGTTCACGAGGATGTCGGTGCCCGCGGCTGACCGCTCCGCCGCATCGAGGTCGGTGAGGTCGAGGACGTGCGGCTCGACGGCGCCCGCGAGGCCTTGGGCCAGCTCGGCGAGCGTGCCCAGCCCCGCGGAGTCCCGGTCGACCGCTCTCACCGTGGCCCCGGCGGCGGCGAGCCGCAGCGCGCAGGCACTGCCGATACCACCCGCGGCGCCCGTGACGAGGGCGGTGCGGCCGCCGAGGTCGAGTGCGGGGGACTGGGTTCCCGGGAGGGTGCTGGGCACGGTCATGTCTCGACCCTAAGCAAGGCCCCGGACCCAATACATGTGGTCACCGCACACACTTCACGCTCAGGTCGTAGGGTCGAACCATGTGGGGGCGTCGGAGAGTGCCTGCTTGATTCGCAGCAGGCAGAACTCGTTCAGCTCCGGCAACGCGTCCACGTCGAACCAGCCGACGTCCAGTGACTCGTCGTCGTTGACGCGCGCCTCACCGCCGACAGCCCGGCACCGGAACGTGATGTCCATGTACTGACAGGTGTCGCCGTTCTCGTAGGTGACCGGCGCAAGAGCCTGCACGAGCACGACGCGCTCGACGACGCACCGCACAGCCGTCTCCTCGAAAACCTCCCGCACCGCTCCCGCAGCAGGCTGCTCCCCCGGGTCCGGAATACCGCCGATCACGGACCACTTGCCCGTGTCGGAGCGGCGCCCCAGCAGCACTCTGCCCTCGTCGTCGAAGACGATGGCGGTGACTCCGGGCAGCCAGAGCAGCTGGTGGCCGGCGGTGGCCCGGATCGTATGGATGAAGTCGGGAGTAGCCATGCACCGACCCTAACGGCCCGGTTCCACAGCTCCGTTACCGTCCGGAGACCGTGGCCTGAACGCCGCTGCCACGTCGTCCACGCACCGTCGTCGCCACCGCCCAGCCGAGCCCGCCTGCCGCAACCAGCACCAGGACCATCTCAGGAAGGATCCCCAGGCGTGTGGCAGGGGTCTCGGAGGATCGCAGCGGCACCTTCTGGACGAGCGAGTCCGCCACGAACATCCCGGTCTTCTGGGTGATCTTCCCGTCCGGCATGATGATGGCGCTGACGCCGCTGGTCACCGGCACCGTGACGGTGCGGCTGTGCTCCACGGCACGGACACGCGACATGGCGAGCTGCTGGTAGGTCATCTCGCTGCGGTCGAAGGTCGCGTTGTTGCTGGGCACCGAGATCATCTGCGCGCCGTCGATGACGGTGTCGCGCACGTCCCAGTCGAAGGCCGCCTCGTAGCAGGTGGCGAGGCCGACCTTGGTGCCGTCCATGGTGAACACGCCCGCTTTGGTGCCACGGCTGAAGTCCTGGCTCACCATGGACGTCCAGTTGCTGTTGATGGCCCCGATGAGCGAACGCATGGGCAGGTACTCACCGAACGGTTGGATCTGCCGCTTGTCGTACGTGTCGACCGGGCCCTTGACCGGGTCCCACAGGATCTGCTCGTTGTAGAGCTTGCCGTCCCGCTCGACGACACCGCCGACCGAGATGGGGGCGCCGATCGCCTTGGCCGCGCCGTCGATCACCGCGCGGGCGTCGGGGTTGGTGAACGGGTCGATGTCGGAGGAGTTCTCCGGCCACAGCACGAAGTCGGGCTGGGCGACCTTGCCCGCCTTGACCTCGGCGGCCAGCCGCTCGGTCTCCCGCGCGTGGTAGTCGAGAACGGCACGCCGCTGGGCGTTGAACTCCAGCCCCGCGCGCGGCACATTGCCCTGGATGACCGCGACGGTCGCCGTACCGTCCTCGGCCTTGTCACTCACCAACGACCGCGCGGCGAGCGCCCCGACCACGGGGACGACGACGCTGAGCAGTGCGACGACGGCGGCCCCGCGCCGCACGGTCCGGGTACGGCGGCCTTCGAGAACCAGGCGTACGGCCTCGTACAGCCCGAAGCCGCAGAGCACGACCGCGAAGCCGAGTACCGGCGTGCCGCCCACCGCGGCGAGCGGAAGGAAGACCCCGTCCGCCTGCCCGAAGGCGATCTTTCCCCAGGGGAACCCGCCGAACGGCACGCGCGCGCGTGCGGCCTCGCCGGCGATCCACAGTGTCGCCGCCCACAGGGGCCACCCCGGCAGCCGGGAGACGGCCGTGATGCCCGCGCCCACGAGTGCGACGAAGACCGACTCCGCGACGACGAGAGCGATCCACGGCCCGGGGCCGACCTCGACACCGGTCCACACGAGCAGCGGCAGAAAGAACCCGAGGCCGAACAGATAGCCGAGCCCGAGACCCGCCTTCCAGGTCCGACCGCGCAAGGTCCAGCCGAAGATCGCGAAGGCAGGAAGGGCCAGCCACCAGAGCGTGCGCGGCGGGAAGCTGACGTACAGCAGGACGCCGGAGAGCGCCGCGGAGGCGGCCGGAACGAGACGGAGGGCCAGTCTGGCCACGCGCGATGCGGGCACGGCCTGGGGTTCGAGCTGTTCCGGCTCGTCTACGGATGTCGCGGTGGCGGTCACTCCGGGAGTGTACGGCGCGTGACCTGGGCGCCGACAGCGTGGTCCACCCGGCCCCTGACAGGAACCGGTCCGGCGGGGGGCCCCTGCCCGACCGCGCGTCCTCGACATCTGCCGCAACGTTCCTGCGCAACTTGTCCACAAACCGGCGCATCACCCGTTACGGTGTGCCCGAGCCTCTGACGTGCGGCCGGACAGCCGCGACGGCAAGGGCCCGGCACAGTCGGGGGGCGACGGGGTGGGGTCCACGGGGACGGCGTCTGCGGCCGATTCCGCGGCCGCGGGCGACAGACGCAACGCGTCCGATGTCGCGGGCGTGATCGTGCTGGCGGCGTGCGCGATCTGGGCCTTGATAACGGCGGGCGCGCACGCCGGCCGACCCGAGGGCGTGCTCCTGGCGGTACTCGCCGTGACAGCCGGCTACGCCTCGGGACGGATCCTCGGGGCGCTCCTGCCCGTCGCCGCACCCTGCGCGGGCGCGCTCGCCGGACTCGGCCTCGCGGTGGCCGCCCCGCACACCACTCCCGCCGCGCTGCTCACCTCGCCACTCGGACACAGTGGCGCCACGGCCGCGCTGCTGGCCCTTTCCGCCGGAGCCGCGTGCTGCGCGGCATGGGCGGCCCATCCCCCGGTGCTGCGCCTCACGCTGCGCCTGCTGGCAGCCGGGGTCGTGGTGACCGCGGCGGTGCTGGGCTCGACAACTGGCTTCGTCCTGTGCACGGGGGTGCTGCTGTGCTCCCTCTCCGCCGCCCGTATACGTCGCCGCGCGCTGGGCCTGACGTGCCTCGCACTCGCCGCGGCTCTGACCACCGGAGTGTCCTTGGCGATCGCCGAGGACGTGCTGCCTGACGGCCTCACCGCCACATTGGAAGGCCCGCTCACCCAGCATCGGATCCTGCTCTGGCGCGACGCGCTGCACCTCGCCCGCGAGTATCCGGCTCTGGGCGCCGGGCCCGGGCGTTACGGGGAACTCAGCCCGACGGTCACGCAGTCGCTCCTGCCGGACGGCAAGCCCCACTCGGCGCCACTGCAGCAGGCGGCCGAGCAGGGCGTTATCGGCGTACTGCTGCTCGCGGCGGTTTTCTGCTGGGTCCTGTACGCGCTGTGGCGCTCGCCGCGTCCCACACCGATCGCCCTCACGGCGGGCGCGACCCTGGCCGCCCTGGCCGTCGTCGCGTCGGTCGGCAATGCCCTGAGCTTCACCACGGTGACAGCCGGCGCGGGACTGCTGGCGGGACTTGCCACATCACGACCACTGTCCGACGAGGAAGTCACCACGGCCCCGGGAGAACGTCCCCGAAGCGACCGCCTGGAGCCTTGACCACAGACCACAGACGGCAGACGGCAGACGGCAGACGGCAGACGGCCAGGATCGAGGGCCGAGGGATCAGAGCGCCGTCCCCGGCGTGGTCGCCGTACGCAGGTGGTCGCGGATGATCCGTACGGCCGCCTCCGCGTTGTCCACCGTGATCGTGAACGTATGGCCGTCCCCGAGGAGGAGCACCACGCCCTCGCCACGGCGGACGATGACGGCGGTCCCCATCTCGGGCCGCCAGCGGTAGCCCCAGCCGCCCCACTGGCGGGGTGTGACCGAGGGCGCGAAGTCGGCCCCGACGACGTTCGAGAGCGGGATACGGCGACGCGGCAGCCCTATGTGGCCGCAGCGCACTTCGAGGGAGTCCTTGTCGACCTTCACGGCGACATGCACGAACGCGAGCGTGCCGAAGAGGATGAGCAGTCCTGCCGCGATGCATCCGACGACGGACATGACGAGCGGGGCGCTGCCGGACGTCCACGTGGAGTCGACGGCCAGCTGGATGCCGAGCGCGATACAAGCGGCCCCGCCGAGCGCGGGCAGCCACTGGACGCGGTTGGTCGCGCGCCCCGTCCAGATCTCGGGGTGCGAGGTTTTCTCGCCGTGGGGGTGGTCCCTCATGGCAATGAGAGTACTCACGTTCCGCTGTGCGGGCACCGGGTCGCGGAGCGTTACTGCTCCGGGTGGACGTTCTTCTTACACTGGTCGTTCGCCACGATGACCGAGGGTGCCCAACGGTGACAGGCGGTCATCGCGCAGGGGTGACCGCGGACAGCAGGCGGCCTTCCTCGTAGGCCAGCGCGGGAGCGGGAAGGGCACCCTCATGGCCACTCAGGAGCACCGTGAGAGAGCCGACGGCGGGGGCCTCCGGGGCCGGCACCTCACCGATCCTGCGCAGTGCCTGGGCGGCGACCGCTCCGGCGGAGCCGTGCAGGACCAACGGCGGCAGCCCGGACTGCTGTACGGCGGCGCGAATGCGGTCGGCTACCAGCTCGTAATGGGTGCAGCCCAGGACAACGACCCTTACATCGTCGGGCGTGCGTGCGGCGGCCGCGGCGATCGCGGCGTCGATGGCCACCTGGTCCGCGTGCTCCACGGCTTCGGCGAGACCGGGGCAGGCCACTTCGGTGACGTGCACTCCGTCGGCGAACTCACGGATGAGACCTCGCTGGTACGGGCTGCCGGTGGTGGCGGGCGTGGCCCAGATCGCGACGGGTCCGCCGTCGGCCGCCGCCGGTTTGATCGCCGGTACGGTGCCGATGACGGGCACGCCGGGCTCCAGTCGGGCGCGCAGCGCGGGCAGGGCGCGCACGGAGGCGGTGTTGCAGGCGACGATCAGCGCGTCGGGGCGGTGCTCCGCGGCGGCCTCGGCGACGGCGAGAGCTCGCACGGTCACGTCTTCCGGCGTGCGCGGCCCCCAGGGCATGCTGCCGGGGTCCGAGGAGAGGATGAGATCGGCGTCGGGTCGCAGAAGGCGTACCGCGGCGGCGGCGGCGAGCAGTCCCATACCGGAGTCCATGAGCGCGATCTTCACCCGGTCACCATAGACGATCCGCCTCGACGGGCCGCTTGGGTGGGGCAGACTGCGACGGGTGAGCGCCGTTGTGTGGACCGCTGTTGGATCGCTGGCCGCCTGGCTCTGGCTACTGCTCGGCCAGGGCTTCTTCTGGCGTACGGATGTGAGACTGCCGCCGCGCGGGGAGCCGGACGACTGGCCGTCCGTCTGCGTCGTCGTACCGGCGCGCGACGAGGCCGGCGTACTGCCCGAGAGCCTGCCGTCGCTCCTCGCCCAGGACTATCCGGGGCGGGCGGAGGTCTTCCTCGTCGACGACGGCAGCTCCGACGGCACCGGGGAGCTGGCCCGTGAGCTGGCCCGGCGACACGGCGGGCTGCCGCTCACCGTCGACTCTCCCGGGGAGCCACCCGCGGGCTGGACGGGCAAGCTCTGGGCCGTTCGCCACGGCATCGGCCTGGCACGCGCGCGTGATCCCGAATATCTGCTGCTGACGGACGCCGACATCGCCCATGCGCCGGACAGCGTGCGCGAGTTGGTGGCGGCGGCGCGCACCGGCGGCTTCGACCTGGTCTCGCAGATGGCCAGGCTGCGGGTGGAAAGCGTGTGGGAGCGGCTCGTCGTGCCCGCCTTCGTCTACTTCTTCGCTCAGCTCTACCCCTTCCGCCGGATCGGCCTGCGGGGCTCGCGCACGGCTGCCGCGGCGGGCGGCTGCGTCCTGCTGCGCGCGGACGCGGCCGAACGGGCCCGGATCCCGGACGCCATCCGGCACGCCGTCATCGACGACGTCGCACTCGCGAGGGCGGTCAAGGGGAGCGGGGGCCACATCTGGCTGGGGCTCGCCGAGGGCGTGGACAGCGTGCGCCCGTATCCGAGGCTGCACGACCTGTGGCGGATGGTCTCGCGCAGCGCGTACGCCCAGTTGCGGCACAATCCGCTGCTGCTCGCCGGAACGGTCGCCGGTCTCGGCGTCGTCTACCTGGTGCCGCCGCTCGCGCTCTTCGTGGGCCTCGCCGCGGGGAGTTCGTGGGCCGCGACGGCCGGGGGGCTCGCGTGGCTGCTGATGACGGCGACGTATCTGCCGATGCTGCGCTACTACCGGCAGCCCCTGTGGCTGGCTCCGCTGCTGCCGGTCACCGCGTTCTTGTACCTCCTCATGACGGTCGATTCCGCGGTGCAGCACTACAGGGGGCGGGGCGCGGCCTGGAAGGGCCGCACCTACACGCGTCCGGACGCCGCCCTGGAGGAGCGCTGATCGCTCACTTCCTGCCGGGGGTCCAGTTCATGCCCCACCCGTAGGTGTAGTCGACGGTGCGCTGGGGGCTCACTCCGCGCTCGGGGACCAGGAACCGGGCCTCGCGCTGGACGATCAGGTCGCCGCCGTTGTTGGTGATGAGGGCGAGAGCGCAGACGGTCGAGGGCACTGTGCACTCACCGAGCGAGAAGTCGATCGGCGCACCGTTCAGCGGCTGGAGGGTGACCGTGGCGTCCAGGTCGGCGAAGGAACGCGCTCCTTCGTAGATGGTCACGAAGATGAGGATGCGCCGGAAGCTCTGCTTGTGGTCGAGGTTGATGGACAGATTCTCGCCGCTCGCCGATGCGCCGGTGCGGTCGTCGCCGTCGAGATGGATGTACGGCGGCTGGTGCAGCGCTCCGTATGCGTTGCCGAGCGCCTGCACAACTCCCTTGCGGCCGTCGGACAGTTCATACAGGGCGCAAAGATCGAGGTCGAGATCGGCGTGCATCGCGACGGCCCGACCCAGCTTGCTGCCCCACCCCGAGAACTGCTTGCGCACCTGCCAGTTGAGGTTCACGCGCATCGCGCCGGACGTGCCGCCCTGCTTGCTCAGCGAGACCGACGGAGCCTCTTTGGTCAGCGTGACCTTGGTCAGGCGCACCGGGGCCGGAGGGGCTGTGGGCGGCGCGGGCGGCGGCGTGACAACGGGCGGGGCAGCCGCCGGCCGCGTCGTGACGGGCGGGGCAGTCGGCGGCCGCCGCATGGTGACCGGCGGAGCGACCGGCGGCCGCGCGGTCGCCTGCGGAGCCACGGGCGGTGCCGCGTACTGCGGCTCGTCGACCGTGATCCCGTAGTCCGTGGCCAGTCCTTCCAGTCCGCTGCTGTACCCCTGCCCGACGGCGCGGAACTTCCAGGCGCCCTGGCGCCGGTAGAACTCACCGAGCACGAAGGCGGTCTCGACGGTCGCGTCGGCGCTGTCGTAGCGGGCGACCTCGGTCCCCCGCTGTCCGTCGAGCACCCGGATGTACAGTCCGGGCACCTTCCCGAAGGGGCCTCCGTCCGTGGAGGCGGCCAGTACCACGGTCTCGATCGCGGGCTCCACGCGCGCGAGGTCGACGAGCAGCGTGTCGGTCACCTGGCCGCCCTCGCTCCGCTTGCCCTCGTGCCGCACGGCGCCGGAGGAGTGCACCGGCTGGTTGTAGAAGACGAAATCGCCGTCCGACCGGACTCTTCCGGAGACCAGCAACAGCGCGGAGGCGTCCGCGTCGGGCACGCCCGGCGCTGAACGCCATCCCAATTCGACGCGCAGCGCGGTCGTCGGCACGGGAACATTCGATCCCTTAGGCATTGACATGTCCGCCCCCATCACGTGGCTCCGCGCCGAAGGGCGCCTCGGTCGGTCCGCTGGCTGAGCTCCAGCCAAACCTAATCCCCCGCTTGACGAACTCCCAAGATCCGCACCGGAAGACCAGTGGTCAACCGCCGGTAACCTGCCAGGAACTAGGCCTTTACACGATCTGAACGCGCTTTGGTGCCCTTTTTTGCCGAGTTCGCTCGCATTGGGGATCCCAAGTCACTGCCGACACGGAAAACAACCCTCTTATCGGTCTCCCCAACCAGCACATCGTGGGCTTAACTTATGTGCCATGACCTCCCCCCGCTCCACCTATGGCGGCGGTTACTACTCCGCGCCGTCCTTCCCGGACACCCCGATCTACGACTCGCTCGTCGCCGAGCGGGGCACCCCCCAGATCGCCCCGATCCGGGTTCCCGCCGCCTACGACTCGGGCAATAGCTACCTGCCCGCGCTTCCGTCGGCACTTCCGGCCCTACCGGCCGGCCCCTCCCAGCAAGCCCCGACGTACGGCTACCCGCAGGCCCAGCAGCCCGCACCGCTGCAGCAGGCCCCGGCGCCCTACATTCCGCAGCAGACCGGCGCCCCGCGCGGCTACCCGGGTGGCCAGCCCCAGCAGCAGCGGCCGATGGCGCCCGGAACGGGCTACGAGGCCATGCGCCCCGCGGCTCCCCGTCCCGCTCCGGCTCCTTACCAGGACCCGTACAACGGCCAGCAGTACCGCGGGTACTGAGCGGTAGGTACTGAGTTATTCGAGCGGGATTGTCGGTGCCCGCTGGCACGATGGCGTCATGGGGAACGCGGAGCTGCAGTCGATCCATGTCCACCCGGTCAAGGCGTTCAGAGGCCAGGCGGTCCGGGAAGCCGTGGTGGAGTCCTGGGGGCTGGCCGGAGACCGGCGGTGGGTACTGATCGACGACGGGGGAAAGGTCGTCACGCAACGCCAGCAGCCACGTCTGGCACTGGCCGCCGCCGAGCTGCTGCCCGGCGGCGTCCGGCTGTCCGCGTCGGACCGTGAGCCGGTGACCGTTCCCGTGCCGGAGCCGATGGGCACGACGACGCTGAGCATCTTCGGGACCAAGGTGGAGGCGGTCCTCGCCGACGACGCCGCGCATGCCTGGTGCAGCGACTTCCTGGGCGCCGACGTGCGCCTCGTCCACATGGATGACCCCGCCACCCGCCGCCCTATCGACGACCCCCCGCATTCCCGGCCGGGCGAGACGGTAAGCCTCGCCGACCGCTACCCGCTGCTGCTCACGACGTCGGCCTCGCTGGATGCCCTCAACTCCCTCATCGCCCAGGGCGATCACGCCGAGGAGGGTCCACTGCCCATGAACCGCTTCCGGCCGAACGTGGTCGTCGCGGGCCTGGCGGCCTGGGCCGAGGACGACTGGTCACGGATCTCCATCGGCGAGGTCACCTTCCGGGTCGCCAAGATGTGCGGCCGGTGTGTCGTCACCACCACCGACCAGGGCACCGCCGAGCGCGGCAGGGAACCGCTGCGGACACTCGGGCGCCACCGCCGCTTCGGGGACCGGCTGGTCTTCGGGCAGAACCTGGTGCCCGAGACCCTGGGCACGGTCCGGATCGGCGATGCCGTCACGGTCCTCGGATAACCCGCCCGGTCAAGTTCCGTGAATGGGCCACGCACAATGGGAACCCGGTCCCCGGGCACGGTCGTTGACACTTCGCGAGAAGTTCACGAAAGGCCCGGGGCGGGGTGATTTCGCTCTCTCCTCCCCGAGCTCGACGCGCGAACAGCTCCGCGGTGGGTTATCACGGAAGCGGAAAGGGGTGCGGAACGGTGCGAGCAATCGGCGGACTCTGGCGTTGGCGGCACAACCCACTGCGCCGAAGGACGGATCTGGCCGAGGCCTGGCTTGCCCTGGCTGCCATCGTGCTGATCCTCGCAGTCGTACCCCTCGTCGGAGCCGCCGTCGGAGCCTCGGCCCAGAGCGCCCTGCAGCAGGCCGTACGGGACCAGCGTGCGGCCCGCCACGAGGTGGCGGCCACCGTCGTCAGGAAGCTGTCCCTCAGCCCGCTCGACCCCGACCCCGAGACAGCCTCGAGACGGGCCGCCCACAGCCGCGTGATGGCCAACTGGACGGCACCGGACGGCACCTCACAACACGGCGCGGTGACGGCCGCCCTCAAGTCCCCCGCCCCCGGGGACCACTTCACGATCTGGACCGACCCGCACGGCCGAATTCTCGCCCGCCCGCTGGACAGTGCCACCGCGACGACGCACGCCGTGCTGGCCGGGTTCGGCGCGGCCGTGATGGCTGTGGGACTCGTCGAGGGCGGCAGGCGGCTGATCGTCTGGCGCATGGTCCTTCGCCGGTACGACCGTTGGGACCGCGCCTGGGACAAGGCGGGTCCCGACTGGGGAAGGACCGGCGCGGGCAGCTGACCGGCTTCCCACTACGGTCAACTCGGCGTCCCCGCGCACGCTACGGTGGACCGGCGAGGTCTTCGGCACCGTCGTGAGAGGCTTTCCGTCATGCCGACGGGGTTTCGGTTCGGCCTCGTAGGACCCGCGTATCACGAGGTGGGGGCACAACAGCGCCATGGCACAGGGCACGGTCCAGGTGACGCACACCGGCACCTCGCGGTGGCGGCGCCGCACGGGTGAGTACGCATCGCTGGCCGCCGCTCTGGAAGCGGCGGCCGACGGTGACGTCCTCACTGTCGCTCCGGGCACCTACCGCGAGAACCTGGTGGTCCAGCGCGCGGTGACGCTGCGCGGCCCCGAAGGCTCCCCCGGCTCCGTGCGCATCGCGCCGGTCGACGGAGTGCCACTGACCGTGCGCGCCTCCGCCGTGGTCCAGGACCTGCATGTGGAGGGCCAGGACTCGGCCGCGCCCGCACTGCTCGTCGAGGAGGGCACCCCGGAGCTTCTCGACGTGCGGATCGTCACGCGCTCCGCCGCCGGGATCGAGGTACGCGGCGGAGCCCGCCCGACCGTCCGCCGCTGCACGGTCGACAATCCGGCCGGTATCGGCATCGCCGTACTGGACGGCGGCGGTGGGGTGTTCGAGGAGTGCGAGGTCGTCGCGGCGGGCCAGTCGGGCATCGTCGTCCGTGGGGGCGGCCGTCCGCGCCTGGAGCGCTGCCGGGTCCATCACGCCTCCGGCGCCGGCCTGTCGGCAACCGGCGAGGGCTCGTCGCTGGAGGCCGTCGGCTGCGAGGTGTACGAGGTCAAGGGCTCTGGGGTGCAGGTCACCGGGCGGGCCACGGCTCACCTCACCGACTGCGATGTGCACCGTACGACCGGGGACGGCATCACCCTCGACACGGACGCGGTGCTCACGCTCGCCGACTGCCGCATCCACGACATCCCGGAGAACGCGATCGATCTACGCTCGCGCTCGGTCCTCACCCTGACGCGCACCACCGTGCGGCAGTTCGGGCGCAACGGTCTGTCGGTCTGGGACCCGGGCACGCGGGTGGATGCCAACCAGTGCGAGATCTTCGACAGCACGGGCGACTACCCCGCGGTGTGGATCAGCGACGGCGCGACCGCGGTGCTCGACTCGTGCCGGGTGCACGACGTGCCGGACGCCCTGTTCGTCCTCGACCGCGGTTCCCGCGCGGACGTCGTCGACAGCGACCTCTCGCAGGTGCGCAACACAGCTGTGTCGGTCAGCGACGGCGCGACCGCGCAGCTCGACGACTGCCGCATCCGGGACGCCGCGACGGGCGCCTGGTTCCGTGACCACGGCAGCGGCGGCACCTTGTCCGGCTGCACCGTGGACGGCACCCAGACCGGCGTGATCGTCACCAAGGGCGCCGATCCCACTATCGAGCGCTGCACGGTCACCTCGCCCGCCGAGGCGGGCTTCTATGTGTCGGCGGGCGGCCGGGGCAGCTTCCTCAACTGCCGGGTGACGGACAGCGGTGGCTACGGCTTCCATGTGATCGACGGCGCCCGCGCGACGCTGAAGAAGTGCCGTACGGAGCGGTGTGCGCGCGGGGGTTACGAGTTCGCCGACGCCAACGCCGCGCAGGGCGCGGGCGGCGGTTCGGTCGTCGAGGACTGCACGAGCGACGAGAGCGCGGGACTGCGGTCGCCGGCGCACGAGACCGCCGTACAGACGTCAAGCGTGACGACGAGCCTGCTGGGCGCGATCCCGGGCCAGCGCACCACCGAGCAGGAGCCCCTCGTCGCGGCGCAGGAGCCCGAGCAGCCGACGCGTTCGTCGCACGATGTCCTCGGCGAACTCGACACGCTGGTGGGCCTGGAGAGCGTCAAGCGTGAGGTGCGCGCCCTGACCGACATGATCGAGGTGGGCCGGCGCCGCCAGCTGGCCGGCCTCAAGGCGGCCTCCGCCCGGCGCCACCTGGTCTTCACCGGCTCCCCCGGCACCGGCAAGACCACCGTCGCGCGGCTGTACGGCGAGATCCTCGCCTCGCTGGGCGTCCTGGAGAAGGGGCATCTCGTCGAGGTCTCCCGCGTGGACCTGGTCGGCGAGCACATCGGCTCCACGGCGATCCGTACGCAGGAGTCGTTCGACAAGGCGCGCGGCGGGGTGCTGTTCATCGACGAGGCGTACGCGCTGTCGCCGGAGGACTCGGGCCGCGACTTCGGGCGCGAGGCCATCGACACACTGGTGAAGCTGATGGAGGACCACCGGGAGGCCGTGGTGGTGATCGTGGCAGGTTATACGGCCGAGATGGAGCGGTTCCTCTCCGTCAACCCCGGTGTGGCGTCCCGCTTCTCACGGACCATCACCTTCAACGACTACGAACCCGACGAACTGCTGCGGATCGTGGAGCAGCAGGCCGAGGAGCACGAGTACCGGCTGGCTTCGGGGGCGCCCGAAGCGCTGACGAAGTACTTCACGGCGATCCCCAAGGGACCGGCTTTCGGCAACGGCCGCACGGCGCGGCAGACATTCGAGGCGATGGTCGAGCGGCACGCGGGGCGGGTCGCCCAGCTGGAGGAGCCGAGCACGGACGACCTCACCCTCCTCTACTCGGAAGATCTCCCGGACCTGCCCTGAGGCGCACCGTCGTCCCGAGTTCGAGGGGCGGCCGGCGCACTGTCGTCGTCCCGCGCGCGCGGGACCGGCACGTCCGGCGTCAGCCGCGCCAGCAGCTCTTCCCGCTCATCAGCGAAAGCCGGGTCCGCCTGGTAGTCGGAGTGGCCCAGGATCGGCGCGGGCAGCGGGTGCTGTGGGGTGCGTCCGTAGGCGAGCGGGTCCTTGAGAGGCTCACGGTCGACCTGCGGGCCGCACTCCCCCGGCAACCGGACGCTTCCCCCGATGGGGTCGCTCAGCCGGTACAGATTGCGCCAGCAGGCGACGTCACGGTGCAGGGAAGTGAGGGCGGCCGGGCCGAAATGGGCCGGGAACCAGCGCCCGTACAGCCGCTCCAGCGGTGAGCCGTAGGTGAGGAGCGCGACCCGCTTGCGTACGGACGGCTTCAGCTGCCAAGCCGCCGCGGCGGCCAGCACACTGCCCTGGGAGTGCCCGGAGATGACGAGCCGGCCGCCGGTGGCACGGGTCCAGGTGGCCATGCGCCAGGTCAGGTCGGGCACGGCACGCTCCGCGTAACAGGGCGGCGCGAAGGGGTGCGCGGCGCGGGGCCAGAAGGTGCCGACGTCCCAGAGGATGCCGATGGTGCGGCGGGCCGCCGGGTCCTTGTAGGCGCGGCGGCCCCAGGTGACGAACAGTATGAAGCCGAGGCCGATCAGCCAGGATCCGAGCGCCTGCGCGGTCTCGGCGGCGCCCTGGACGAACGCGTACGTCCCGTGCGCGGCCTCGCTGGGAGCGTCCTGGGTCGCCAGTGCGCCCGCCACCGCTCCGGCGCCGAGCAGCCAGGTCACGGACGAGACGACGGCGACCATGAGGGGCGCGCTGTCGGTGAGGGAGGCCATCGCACGCGTGCTCGCGATGTGGCGCGTACGGGCGGGGTCTTTGGGCTCGCCCTCGTAGTCGAGCTCCACGGCGCCCATCTCACGGTTCCGCAACTGCCAGGTGCGCCAGGCCAGCCAGCCGGTGAGGAAGGCGAGCACGACGAGCAGTACGGGGATCGTGGAGGCCTGCCAGGTCAGCAGGACGGGCGGGCCCGGGATCGAGCTCCGGGTGCCGTCCAGCCAGTCCGCGACGCGCTGGGACACCCCTCCGGACATCACGCCGCCCAGCGCGCAGGCCAGCATGGCGACGGCGGGACCGGCCAGACCACGCATCGCGGTGCGCGTGTCGGGCCGGGCGCGGAACAGGATGTGGGCCACCACGCCCAGCACGATGACGAGCAGCCCCTGGAGGAGGGCGATGCCGCCGAACGTCATGTCGCCGGGCAGCCGCCCCTGTGAGTGCCAGCCGGGCCGCGACCAGCCGGCGTACAGCAGGGTCAGGGCCAGCACGATGACGGAACCCGTGGGCAGCCGGCGCACCAGGGGCTGGTCCAGTTCCTCGTCGAGGCGGTTCTCGGTGCGGCCCCTGCGGCACACCACCCACAGCACGACGACGAAGCCCGCGACGAGGATCACGTCCAGCAGCAGGCCCAAGGTCGCCAGTACGGCGGGGCCGCCGGACGCGCGGTCGTAACGCGCGGCGGAGGTACCGACGGCGGCGGCGACCGTCAGCAGGCCCGCGGCGGTGTGCGCGGCGCGCAGCCGGGCGACCAGCCGGCGCCCGTACCAGAAACCCGGCCGGCCGAGCCCTGAACGGCCGGTCTCCTCGTCGGGCTCGGCCTTGCGGGACATCGGCTGCTGCGACTCGTACGCGCTCCAGGTGCGGTGGGACAGGTACCACAGGAGGGCGGTCAGCGCGGTGGGCACCAAGGAGGCCAGGGCGAGGCGACGGCCGGGCTGACTCCACCAGCCCTCGTCGGACGCGGCCGGTGAGAGGAACTTCAGCCAGGAGTGGTCCTCCGCGCACGCGCGCGTGCCCGCGCACTGCCAGGCGGCCAGGTCGAGGGCGACCTCGCAGGCGGCGGCGACCAGGAGCACGGTGAGGGTGAGTCCCGCCAGGCGGACGAGCAGGCCGTACAGGCGGACCGTGCGCCTGCGGCCCCGGGTGGTGGGGCGCATCCAGTGCGCGAGGTTGACCACCATGAACGGCAGCAGCAACAGCCACAGGGCGCGGGAGCCGTCGCCGGACGTGAGGTTGCACCACACATAGGCCTCGGGTACCGGTTGGCCCCGCTGGGTGTCGGGGTACCGCTCGGCGTCGGCGATGCGGCGGTAGACGGCCGCCGTCTCGTCTCCGGTGACGCGGACTGTCCGTGGGTCGTCGAGCATCCCCTCGGGTGACGCTCCGCCGACTCCGTGAACCAGGAGTTCGAGGGCGGTCGCGGCCGCTTCGGGCCGCTTTACGGGGCTGCCGAGCTCCCCCGTCGAATCATTTTCCCGTGCAGCTTCCACCGTTTCGCACT
Source organism: Streptomyces sp. NPDC093544 (assembly GCF_040683495.1). Classification (NCBI taxonomy): domain Bacteria; kingdom Bacillati; phylum Actinomycetota; class Actinomycetes; order Kitasatosporales; family Streptomycetaceae; genus Streptomyces; species Streptomyces sp. NPDC093544. Next base: position 239,605 of record NZ_JBFBEA010000005.1, read on the forward strand.
TCCCCCGTGCCGCGTGCATCCCGTGTGTCATGTGCAGGCACAAGGGTCTCGCCTGCGGACGGTATGTACACCCGTAGTCACGGAATCTCCCCGATACGTGTGACACCAGCGCGAAGGGAGTCTGTACGGGCAGTGGCGCGGCTGTCGGTGACCCGTGCGAGGATGAGGCGTCCTGATGACCTCGGACGGGGAGAATGGCCACGTGGGAGTGGGGTCGGACGGAGTGTCGGACAGGCTTGGACGAAAGGAAACCGGAGCGGACGTGAGTGAGAATCAGAACCTCCTCGCGGAGCAGCGTCGCGCCCTGATCCTCGATGAAGTACGACGCCGCGGTGGCGTCCGCGTGAACGAACTGACCCGCAGGCTCGGCGTCTCCGACATGACGGTCCGCCGCGATCTCGACGCCCTCGCCCGCCAGGGTGTGGTGGAGAAGGTGCACGGCGGCGCGGTTCCGCTGGTCGAGGCGAGCACGCACGAGCCGGGGTTCGAGGCCAAGTCGGGTCTGGAGCTCACCGCCAAGGAGGACATCGCGCGCGCCGCCGCCGAGTTGGTCGCTCCCGGCACGGCGATCGCGCTCTCGGGCGGTACGACGACGTACGCGCTGGCCCAGCATCTCCTGGACGTCCCGGACCTGACCGTGGTCACCAACTCGGTACGGGTGGCGGATGTGTTCCATGCGGCGCAGCGCGTCTCCGGTCAGCGGCAGGGCGCCGCCACGGTCGTCCTGACGGGCGGGGTGCGCACACCGTCGGACTCGCTGGTCGGGCCCGTGGCCGATCAGGCCATCGCGGCACTCCACTTCGACGTGCTGTTCCTTGGCGTGCACGGGATATCGGTCGAGGCCGGCCTGTCGACGCCCAATCTGGCGGAAGCCGAGACCAATCGGCGGCTGGTGCAGTCCGCCCGGCGAGTCGTCGTGGTCGCCGACCACACCAAGTGGGGCACGGTGGGCCTGAGTTCGTTCGCCGCGCTCGAACAGGTCGACACGCTCGTCACCGACGCGGGTCTGCCGGCCGATGCCCGCGAGGAGATCTCGGAGCACCTCAGGCGCCTGGTGGTGGCCGGTGAGCCCGGAGAGTCCGGAGACGGTACAGACATCTGACGGCCCGCCAGTTAAGGTAAGGCTGCCCTCGGCGCCCCGCGGTGCGGGCGCGCTCCGTCATTGCCCGTTTCCGCCCGGGACCGTGTCCCGCCAGGGGGTTCCGCACATGGCACGCCGACTGCGCCCGGTAGGACCCGACTTCATCGAGAGCGCTCCGCTGCGCCTGGTGTTCGCCAGGGAGGTGACGGCGTCCCCGGACGCGGTCTTCCGCGCGCTCGCCGACGACGTTCCCGGCTGGACCGAATGGTTCTCCGCGGTGACGCTCGCCCGGCCGACCGAGGACGGCGCCGGTCGCGAGATCCGGCTCCGGGGCGGAATTCGTTTCCAGGAGACGGTCCTCGTGGCCACGGCTCCCGAGGTGTACGCGTACCGGGTGGACGTCACGAACGCGCCAGGGGCCCGCGCCCTGGTCGAGGAGTGGCGCCTCACGCCCGACGGAACGGGCACGCGGGTCCAGTGGACCTTCGCCACGGACGGCACAGCACCTTTCCGGCTGGCCCTGAGGCTGAGCCGGGCGGGCCTTGGGCGAACGTTCCGCGACGCGGTCACGGCGCTGGACCGGCGGCTGGCGTCGACAAACGTCTGACCTGTACCCGGCACCTCCACCTCATACCTCACACCCGGCACCCGGCACCCGACCGACGTCTGACCGTCCCGCCAACGGCTCGCCGACCTCAGTCCGACCAGACGCCCGTCTCCAGCAGCGACGCGATCGCCCTCGTGTACGGCGCGATGTCCAGGCCCTGTTCGGCCAGCCACGCGTCCGAGTAGTACTTGTCCAGATACCTGTCCCCCGGGTCGCAGAGCAGAGTCACCACACTCCCCGTACGCCCCTCCTGGACCATCTCGGCGACGATCTTCAGCGCGCTCCACAGACCGGTTCCGGTCGAGCCGCCCGCCTTGCGGCCGATGGCCTGTTCCAGCGCTCGCACTGCGGCGATGCTGGCCGCGTCCGGCACCTTCATCATCCGGTCGATGGCGCCGGGCACGAAGCTCGGTTCCATGCGCGGTCTGCCGATGCCCTCGATGCGCGAGCCGCAGTCGCAGGTGACGTCCGGATCGCCGGTGGTCCAGCCCTCGAAGAAGCACGAGTTCTCCGGATCGGCGACGCAGATGCGGGTGTCCTGCTGCATGTAGTGGACGTAGCGCGCGAGGGTCGCCGAGGTGCCGCCGGTACCGGCCGTGGCGACGATCCACTCGGGCTCCGGGAATCGCTCCAACTCCAGCTGACGGAAGATGGATTCGGCGATGTTGTTGTTGCCGCGCCAGTCCGTGGCCCGTTCCGCGTAGGTGAACTGGTCCATGTAGTGGCCGCCGGTCTCTACCGCGAGGGCGGCGGACTCCTCGTACATCTTGCGGGAGTCGTCCACGAAGTGGCACCGCCCGCCGTGGAACTCGATGAGGCGGCACTTCTCGGCGCTCGTCGTGCGGGGCATGACCGCGATGAACGGCACGCCGATGAGCCCCGCGAAGTAGGCCTCGGAGACGGCTGTCGAGCCGCTGGACGCCTCGATGACCGGGCGGCCCGGCCGGATCCAGCCATTGCACAGTCCGTAGAGGAACAGCGAGCGGGCGAGCCGGTGTTTGAGGCTGCCGGTGGGGTGCGTCGACTCGTCCTTCAGATACAGGTCGATGCCCCAGTGCTCGGGGAGCGGAAAGCGCAGCAGATGCGTGTCGGCGGAGCGGTTGCCGTCGGCCTGCACCTTGCGCACGGCTTCTTTGAGCCAGGCCCGGTACCCCGGGTCGCTGTGGTCGACATCGAGGGTTTCGCCGGGCCGGGTCTGCTGAGGGGTGGTCACGGCGGGCTCCTTCGGATCGCGCCGACGCCGGATCGCGAGGTCGGACACCTTCGATCATAGGCACCTTCCGCACGCTTCTCACCTGCATAAACATGCCTTTGAGCACCCCAAAGACATGCCTGGGCCATGGGCCTGCGGGACGGCGGGGGCGCATCCGGACAAGTGCTCCCGTCGCCGTCATGGCCTCGCCATGCGCACTGGTGCTCGCCGCCGGGTGCGGGCAGACTGCACCGCGGGGCCAGGGTCCGGCAGCACAGCGCTCATCGGGAACGAGCCGGAGCCTCCCGGCGGGATGCACACTGGATGGCGGCACAGCACAGCCGAAGCGCACAAGGGGGCGGGGCATCATGGCGGAGCCGGAGTTCACGGCCACAGGCGTGCGGATCGGGAAGAGGCTGCGTTCGCTCACCCGGGCCGGCAAGGTCCGGATCAGCGACGGCAGGCTGGAGTTGCTCACCAGCTACGGGAGCGAGATCGACAGCGCGCCCGTGCAGGCGGTGCGCGCGTCGAAGCCGTGGTTCGCGCCGGAGGACCGGGCGTTGGCAGATGTCAACGGCACCCGGTACTCCCTCACCCTCGGCGAGCACGACCCCGCTCCAGGCAAGCCGGGGCCGCCCTCGGCCCGCCGTTTCATCGAGGCCGTACGCAAGGCGGCGGGGCGCAAGCACTGAAGGCACAACCACGGGGCCCCGGGGGCAGAAGTGCCGCGAGTTGCGGGACCGCACCCCTTGAGTCACGCTGTTCCCACATCACTACTCTGGGTTTACCGGCGATAACGCTGCGAACCAGCCCGCCGGCCATGTCAGCAGGCGGCCGTTCCACTCAGCCACTCTGCTGGATCCGATCTCCGTCTTCTTCCGGACCTCAATTCGGGGAGTCGCAGCCGTGATCAGCCAGCCAAGCAGGCATTGCACGGTAGAGCTCCAAGCCCTGCCGTCGCGGATCGGCCAGGTCCGCAGAATCGTATCTGCGCAGTTGCGCTACTGGCATCTGGATCCCTTGATAGACCCGGCCGCGCTCGGTGTGACCGAGCTGCTGACCAACGTCCACCGGCACGCCCAGCCCGACAAGCTGTGCACCGTGGAGATCGAGCTGCTGCTCGACCGGCTCACGGTCTCGGTGCACGACCACGACCCCCGCCTTCCCGAGGTTCGGGACGCGGACCCCGCCGCCACCTGCGGACGCGGCCTCGCCATGGTCGCCGCGGTCAGCGAGAGCTGGGGCGTGCGTCCCGACGGCGAGTCCGGCAAGGTCGTGTGGTTCACACTTCCGGCGCCGGCGCCCGCTGCGGCGGTGCCCGTCCTTCCCCCGTACGACACGGCACGCGAGGCCACGCGGCTGCACCCGGTCGACGGTCTCAGGACCGAACACGCTCCCGCCCGGTCCGCCGTTGCCGGCTGACCGGGCGGTGACAGCCTCCTCGTACGTCACTCGGTGGCGATGGCGCGCAACACGTCCAGGCGTGCCGCCCGACGCGCCGGACGCAGGCCCGCGAGGGCTCCTGCGGCGAGGCCGACCAGGACGACCACGGCGAGTTGCACGGGCGGTATCGCGAAGGCGAAGGCGCTGTCGCTCACACCGTCCGAGGCCTTGACGAGCACCCAGCCGAGGAAGCCGCCGAGGGCGAGTCCGCCCGCCGTACCGAAGGCGGCGACCAGGACCGACTCCCAGCGGACCATGGCGCGCAGCTGCGCCCGGGTCTGTCCGACAGCCCGCAGCAGCCCGAGTTCGCGGGTGCGCTCGTGGATCGCGAGTGTCAGCGTGTTGGCGATGCCGAGCAGTGCGATGAGCACCGCGAGGGCGAGCAGGGCGTAGACCAGGGTCAGCATCATGTCGATGCCGCCGGCCGAGGACTGCGCGTACTCGTCGCGGGTCTGCACCTCGGGATTGCCGTACTGGTCCGCGACCTTCTTTACTGCGGCCTTGCCGTCGGCCGTGCTCACGCCGTCCTTGAAGGAGACGGCGACGAGTGTGTCGGCGTCCTGGGTGCGGTGCGGGTTCCAGGCGGCGCGGGTGATGACGTATTCGCCCGCGAGTTCCGACTGTCCGTAGACCGCGCGGACGGTGAACGTCTCCTTCTCGCCGTCGGTGAAGGCGAGTCGGGTGGTGTCGCCGACCTTGAGGTGCTGCTTGTCGGCCTCGTTCTTGGTGATCGCGATGCCGTCGGTGCTCAGGTCGCCGAGCGAGCCGCGTACGTCACCGAGGTCGAAGACCTTGCCGAGAGCGACCGGGTCGGTGACGGTCAACGCCCGCCCCTTGCCGTTGACTTCGGCGACCCCGCGGCCCAGGCCGACGGCGTTCTCGACGGTGGGCTGCTCGGCGATCGCGGGTGCCAGCTTCGGGCTCAGACCACTGCCGCCCGCCCCGAACGACGGGGTGCTGACGGCGACATCACCCGCGAAGGACCGGGAGACCGTCTGGTCCATGGTGGCCTTGAGGGAGGCGCCGAAGACCGTGAACAGTGAGACGACGGCGACGCCGATCATCAGGGCGCTCGCGGTGGCGGCGGTCCGCTTCGGGCTGCGCAGGGCGTTGCGCCGGGCGAGGCCGCCCGTGACACCGCGCAGCCTGTCGAGAGGCATGCCGAGGACCCGTACTGCTGTCGAGGACGCGACGGGGCCCAGGACCACGAAGGCGGCAAGGGCCAGGACGGCGCCCAGGCCCGCGAGCCACAGGGACGGACTCGCCAGTACGCCGAACAGCGTGATGCCGATCGCGAGCGCGGCCAGACCGCCGCCGGCCACGGCGCGGGTGCGGGATGCCCCGGACTGGTCTACGGCCGTCTCGCGCAGCGCGGCCAGCGGTGCGGTGCGTCCGGCGCGTACGGCGGGCAGCAGCGCGGAGCCGAGGCAGACGATGACGCCGACCGCGAGCGGCAGCGCCATGGACAGTCCGCCGATCACCAAGTCGCCCTCGGGGAAGGGGAATCCGATGGCCGGGAACAGCGCTTGCAGTCCGGCCGCGATACCGATACCGGCGACGAGACCCGCGACCGAGGCGGTCACGGCCACGGCGGTCGCCTCGATGAGCGTCGAGACGGTCACCTGTCGGCGTGAGGCGCCGAGGGCGCGCAACAGGGCGTTCTCGCGCGTCCGTTGGGCGACGACGATCGCGAAGGTGTTGTGGATGGAGAAGGTCGCGACGAGGAGCGCGATGCCGGAGAACACCAGGAGGAAGGTGGTGAAGATGCTCAGGAACTGGCTGGAGATCATGTCGGTGTTCTCCTGGGCCGACTCCTGGCCGGTGATCGCCTCAACTCCCTTCGGCAGTACGGGCGTCAGAGCGGAGACGAGTTCCCCCTGGCTCACCCCGGGGCCGGCCCGCACGCGGATGCTCGCGGCCTCGCCGGGCTTGGCGGTGAGGTACTTCTCGGCGTCGGCCTGGGTCATGCCGGTGAAGGTGACCTGGGCCATGCCGTCCTCGCCGCCGAAGGTCGCGAGGCCCACGATCGTCACCTTGACGGGATCGGGCGTGCGCAGCGTGGTCGTGTCGCCGATCTTCAGGTCGCCCTTGTCGGCGGCGCCCCGGTTGACGACGACCTCGCCGGACTCCGACGGAGCGCGGCCTTCGGCGAGTTGGTAGGCGTTGAGCTCCGGGTCGTCGATCCAGTTGCCCGCGAGGGTGGGCGGTCCCTGGCCGCCGATGGGCTTGCCGTTGGCGCCGACGAGCTGGCCCGCGCCCTGGATGTCGGGCACGGCGGCCGCCACCCCTGGGGTCTTCTCGATCGTCGACGCCAGGTCGGTGTCGACGGGCTGCCGTACGCCTTCGCTCTCACCGGGCGTGGTGATGGTGTCGGCGCTGCGGACGACGGCGTCGGTGCCGCTGCTCGCGTTGCCGAACATCGTGTCGAAGCTGGCGCGCAGGGTGTCGCCCATGACGAGTGTTCCGGCCAGGAAGGCGACACCGAGGACCACCGCGAGGAACGTACCGGCGAAGCGTCGCTTGTGAGCGCGCAGGGAAGAGACGCTGATACGCAGGGAGGCGTTCATGACGGCGCCCCTTTTGCATCGAAGGCCTTCAGGCGGTCAAGGACCCTGTCCGCCGTCGGGGATTCCATCCGGTCCACCAGGCGGCCGTCGGCGAGGAAGACGACCTCGTCGGCGTGCGCGGCGGCGACCGGGTCGTGCGTGACCATGACGACCGTCCGGTCCATCTCGCGCACCGCCCGGCCGAGGAGGCCGAGCACCTCCTCACCGGAGCGCGAGTCGAGGTTTCCGGTCGGTTCGTCGGCGAAGACGACATCGGGCTGTCCGGCGAACGCCCTTGCCACGGCGACACGTTGCTGCTGTCCGCCGGAGAGCTCGCTGGGGCGGTGGTGGAGCCGGTCGCGCAGGCCGACCACGTCGACGAGCGCGTCGATCCAGTCACGCGAACCCTTCGCCCCCGCGAGATCCAGGGGCAGGGTGATGTTCTCCGCGACGGTCAGCGTCGGGACCAGGTTGAACGCCTGGAAGACGAAGCCGACGCGGTCACGGCGCAGCAGGGTGAGACGACGGTCGTCGAGCGTGCTCAGCTCGGTGTCGCCGATGAAGGCCGCACCGGAGGTGAGGGTGTCCAGGCCGGCCGCGCAATGCATCAGGGTGGACTTGCCGGAGCCCGAGGGCCCCATGATCGCGGTGAAGCGCCCAGCCGGAAAGCCGACGCTCACCCCGTCCAGGGCCCGCACAGCGGTGTCTCCGCTGCCGTACACCTTGACGGCGTCGGTGACACGGGCCGCCGTCCGGGTGACCGTCACGGTGGTCATGCCGCACCGCCCTTGCCCGTGGGCCCGAACTGCTCGTCCAGGACGGAGAGCCGCCGCCAGTACTCGTCCTCGTCGATCTCGCCGGAGGCGAAGCGGCGGCCGAGCACCGCGATCGGCGCGTCTCCCGTCGGACGGGGGTCGGCCATCGCGCGCCACGGGCCGCGACGGCCGCGCCAGACGGTGCGGCGCAGGACGGTCACGACGCCGATCACGACGACCGCCCAGATGATCGGGAAGAAAAGGATCCACGGCCCGGGGCCGCCGTCCCAGTTCGCCAGGGTCTGCATCTCAAGTCATCTCCTCGTTCGGGATGTCTGTGGAATCTGTTCCGATGCCTTGAGACTCGCTCCGAAAAGGGGTCCGAGTCGTCGTACGGCCAGCGGCAGTGTGCGTACCTCCGCGGGAGTACGAACGCTCCCCTCGGCTGCTTCCCCAGCCCGTCGACTTCTGTACCTACTAGTATGTACAGTGCGGTCATGAGCACTCCGGAGCGGCTGATCGAGTCCACACGCGAGCTGTTGTGGGAGCGCGGTTATGTGGGAACCAGCCCCAAGGCGATCCTGGAACGCGCGGGCGCGGGGCAGGGCAGCATGTACCACCACTTCAAAGGCGGCAAGCCCGATCTGGCCCTCGCCGCGATCCGCCGCACCGCCGAGGAACTGCGTGCTACCGCCGAGGGAGTACTGAGCGCGTCCGGATCCCCGTACGAGCGCATCGAGGCGTATCTCCGCCGTGAGCGTGACGTCCTGCGCGGCTGCCCCGTCGGGCGGCTGACGATGGACCCGGACGTGGTCGCGAGCGAGAAGCTGCGCGCGCCGGTCGACGAGACGATCGACTGGCTGCGTGAGCGGCTGGCCGGGATCGTCGAAGAAGGCAAAGAGCAGGGCCAGTTCGCCGCTTCGCTCGACGCGGAGGAGATCGCGGCGACGATCCTCGCGACCGTGCAGGGCGGCTATGTGCTGGCGCGTGCCTCCGGTTCACCGGCCGCGTTCGACACGGGAGTTCGCGGACTCCTGTCACTGCTCAGGCCGGTCGGCACCGCCAGTTCGACACCCCGCTGAGCCCCCAGGAGACCCACGATGCATGCCATGCAGTACGAGATCACCCTGCCCGCCGACTACGACATGGACATCATCCGCACCCGGGCGACGGGCAAGGGGCCGCTGCTCGACGACTTCCCCGGCCTCGGCCTGAAGGCGTATCTCATGCGTGAGCGCGGGGTCGACGGGTCGCCGGTCAACCAGTACGCGCCGTTCTATCTGTGGAACGCCCCGGAGGGCATGAACTCCTTCCTCTGGGGGCCGGGTTTCCAGGGGCTCGTCCACGACTTCGGGCGGCCGGAGGTGCGGCACTGGGCCTGCCTGGCGTACGAGGAGGGGGTCGCCGCGGGTTCCCCGGCCACGGTCGCCGTGCGGCGGCGACAGAGCGTGCCTGAGGGGGTGCGGCTCTCCGAGGTGATGGCGGAGGCGGTAGGGGAGGCCGAGCGGCTGGCCGCGCTGGACGGTGCGGTCTGCGCGGCCGCCGTCGTCGATCCGCGTCACTGGGAGGTCGTGCACTTCTCGCTCTGGGACCACGACTCGCCGAAGGCGCCGGGTGAGGTGTTCCAGGTGCTGTACGTCAACACGCCCGAGCGCGACCGACTCCCGCGTGGCCGGCAGTGGTGACCTGGGTCCGTACCGTCCTCGGGGACACCCTCCCCGAGGACTTGGGGGTGTGCGACGCCCACGACCACCTCTTCCTGAGCAGCCCCCGGCTCGCCGGACAGGAACTCAACGACGCCTCCGCCGCGCGGGCCGAGTTGACCGCGTTCCGCGAGGCGGGCGGCGCGAGCGTCGTGCAGTGGACGCCTTACGGCATGGGCCGACGCGCCGCCGACCTGCCGCTGATCGCCCGTGACACCGGCATCCAGGTGATCGCCGCGACCGGACTCCACCAAGCGGCGCACTACACAACCGAGTTGCTCACCGAGCTGCACGGCAGGCTGGCCGACGTCTTCGTCTCCGAGCTGACGACAGGCATCGGCACCTCCGGGGTCCGGGCCGGACTGATCAAGGTAGCGGGCGGCTTTCATGCCCTCGACGCGCATGCCCGCTGGACGATGACCGCCGCGGCCGAGGCGCACCACGCCACGGGTGCGCCGATCGGCGTCCACCTGGAGCTGGGCACCGGCGCGCTCGACGTACTCGACCTGCTGTCCGGCGAGTTGGGCGTACCACCGCACCGAGTGATCCTCGGCCACCTCAACCGCTCCCCGGACTTCGTGACCCAGCGTCAGGCAGCGCAGTCGGGCGCCTACCTCGCCTTCGACGGCCCCTCCCGCACCCACCACGCCACCGACTGGCAGATGCCCGACGCCGTACGCGCCCTCGCCGACGCCGGCTTCAGCGACCGCCTACTCCTCGGCGGCGACACCACGACCGCCGCGGCTCGCTCGGTCAACGGCGGTCCTGGGATGCCGTATCTGCTGCGCAGGGTGCGTCCGCGGCTCGAACTCACCCTTGGCAACGGGTTGGTGGAGCGCGTACTCACCGCGAACCCGGGGCGGGCCTTCGGTGTGGACTGGCGTTAGGCAACGGAGATGTCCAACGACGGCCGGAGTTTGACCGCCGCGGCGAGTGCCTCGTGCAGTGGGTGGGTGGTGCGGGCTGGATCAGCTCTGGGTCCATGAACGGATCAACGAGCAGGGCGCGTTCGGATCACTGCGCGTGCACCTCGTCCGCGGCTGCCGACATCGGCGACCCTCCGTTCCGGGCCATCGGGCGGGCATCGAGGCGACGTTCGGCGAGGATCACACTGTGCGGCTCAGTGTCGTCGGCGACCTCGTCGTAGATCTCCGCGACGACCTCCACGGCGGGGCGTACGTGACCGCGTATGCACGATCGTGCATACGACGGGCCGCTCGGCGGCGGCCGTTGACGGCGGAGCTGTGGAGCCTGACCAGGGACGCCTCCTGCCCGAGGCGCCTATTGAACTGATCGATCTAAAACCATGCTACGGTTCCCGCATGGCCCGCCCAAGGACGTTCGACGAGGACCGGGCCCTGGAGGCCGCGATGCGCACCTTCTGGGCGAACGGCTACGAGGGGACCTCGACCCAGGATCTGTGCGACGCCACAGGGCTGGGTCGCAGCAGCATCTACAACACCTTCAGCAGCAAGCACGATCTGTTCAAGAGGGCGCTGGCTCGCTATATCGACGTCATGACGACGGCCCAGATCGAGCTCCTGGAGGATGCGCAGCGCTCACCCCTGGAGCGCGTCCGGGCATATTTCGAGGTCGTCATCGACGGTGAGATCGAGAACCGACCCGGGGGGCGCAGCCTGGGCTGCCTCACGGTCAACACGACGGTGGAACTCGGCGGGCGCGACCCGGAGGCGGGCGCGATGCTCGAACGCGACCTGGCAAGGCGGATCGCGGCACTGCGGTCCACCATCCAGGAAGGGCAGCGCCGCGGCGAAATCGCCTCGACGCGGGACGCCGACGCGCTCGCCCGCTTCATCAACGCCCTGATCGGCGGCCTGCGGGTGTCGGCACAGGGAGGCGCCGACCGCGCCGTACTGGAGTCCATCGCGGCGACAGCGCTGGACGCGCTGACCACGCACTGATCCCACCGGGCCTCACCCCTTCTTCTTCCTTGCCGTCGTTTTGAACCAATCAATCCAAAACAGACCCAAGAAACAGAGGAGCACCCGAGCACATGCCTCGCGCCGTGTACGTCCTGGCACTCGGCATCTTCGCCATGGTGACAAGCGAGTTCGTCGTCGCCGGTCTGATGCCGCAACTGTCCGAGGGACTCGACGCCTCGATCCCACAGATCGGTTACCTCATTACGGCCTTCGCCGTGGCCATGGGGGTGGGCGGGCCGTTCCTGACCGTGGCGGTACTGAGATTCCCTCAGAAGAACGCGCTGCTCCTGCTGTTCGGGATCTTCCTAGCGGGAAACGTACTGGCGGCGACCGCGTCCTCGTACGGCGCGATGATGACGGCCCGTGTCGTCACGGGCGTAGCATCCCAGGCCTTCTTCGGCGTCGGCATCTCCCTCTGCGCCCAACTGACCCGTCCCGAGATACGGGGTCGGGCCATTGCCCTGGCCATGAACGGTCTGATGCTGGGCACCCTGCTGGGCCTGCCGCTGTCCACATTCATCGGTGAACGGCTGGGCTGGCGTGCCGCGTTCTGGGCCATTACCGCCCTGACGGTGCTCGCCGCGCTGTGCACCGTCGCCGGGGTGCCGCGCCTGGAGCGAGCCTCCGGCCACTCGGATCTGCGCCAGGAGCTCAAGGCCTTCCGCAGGCCCCAGCTGTGGCTTGCGCTGTCCACCAGCACGCTGGTCATCGGCGCCACATTCTCCGCGTTCAGCTACTTCAACCCGATCCTCACCGAGGTAACCGGCTTCGGTACCGGGACCGTGCCACTGCTGCTCATCGCGTACGGCGCCGCCACCGTGCTGGGCAATACGGTGGTCGGGCGACTCGCCGACCGATACACCCTCGGCGTAGTGCTCACAGGTCTCGTGCTCAACGCGGGCTTCCTGACCGGATTCGCTCTGCTTGCCCAACTACCCGTCCCCGCAGTGGTGTTCATGATGGGCATCGGACTGGTCGGCGTCACCATGAATCCGGCGATGGTGACCCGCGTACAGCGCGAGGGCAATGCGCGTCCCTTGGTCAACACGGTCCACTCGTCGTTCATCACGCTCGGCATCATCATCGCGACCTCGCTGGGCGGGCCGCTGATCGGTGCCTTCGGGCTGCGTGCGCCGTTGTGGCTCGGCGCGTGCCTGGCCCTGCTGGGGATCACGACGGTCCTGCCGGTCCTCGTCCGTCGTACCGAGCGGGCTCGCGTGGCCGAGTGCGCGGTGGAACCCGTCTAGATCTCAGACCTCGGCCAACGCCCCCAGCGGATCGTCCAGCACCGGCTGCCACGCCAACTCGGCTGCGCCTACGAGGCTGTTGTGGTCCAGGGTGCAGGCGAGGATGGGTACGCCGCCGCTCTGGCCCCAGAGGCTGCGATCGGCTACGACGGCGCGTAGGCGGTCGGGATCGGCGTCGAGGAGGGTGCGGTGGAGGCCGCCGAGGATGATGCGGTCCGGGTTGAGGATGTTGACCAGGCCGGCGAGGCCGAGGCCCAGGCGGTCGATCAGGGCCTCCGTGGCCAGGCGGATGGCCGGGTCGGAGTATTGGTGGCGGATCAGGTCGTTGGCCTGTTGGAGAAGTGACACCTCGGGGCCGGGGTCGAGGCCCGCGACGGTGAGGAAGGCCAGTGGGTCCGCCTCGACGTCGAGACAGCCGCGGCTGCCGCAGTGGCAGGGGCGGCCCTCGGGATTGACGGTGAGGTGGCCGACTTCGAGGGCGAGACCCGAACTGCCCGTGTGGAGACGGCCGTCGAGGACGAGGGCGCCGCCGACACCCCGGTGCCCGGTGGCCACGCACAGCAGGTCGCGGGCGCCGCGGCCCGCACCGTGGCGGTGCTCGGCGAGGGCGGCGAGGTTCACGTCGTTGGCGGCGAACGCGGGCCCCTGGATTCCGGCCGCGCGCACCTTCTCGGCGAAGATCTGGCGCACCGGGGAGCCCGCGGGCCAGGCCAGGTGCAGCGGGTTGAGGGCGAGCCCTTCGGGTTCGGCGACGGCGGACGGCACGGCGAGTCCGGCGCCCACGCAGCGCAGCCCCGTTTCGCGGAGCAGTTCGGCGCCGGCCTCGACGACGGAGCCGAGGACCTTCGCCGGATCGGCCTCGACCGTCTCGCAGCCGGGTGCTGTCGCGACGAGACGCCCGCCGAGACCGACCAGCGCGGCGCGGAATCCGTCGGCGTGCACCTGCGCGGCGAGCGCGACGGGACCGTCCTCGGCGACCTCCAGGCGGTGCGAGGGCCGGCCCTGTGAACCGGCTGCCGCTCCGGGCCGCGCGTCGACCCTGATCAGCCCCAGTGCCTCCAGCTCCGCCGCCACCGCGCCCGCGGTCGCCCGGGTGACGCCCAGCTCGGCGGTGAGTACGGCGCGCGTCGGCGCGCGTCCGGTGTGCACGAGTTCCAGCGCGGGACCGAGCGCCCCGCGCCCCCGGTCCAGCCGCGCCCGCGTGTTCCCTTCCCCCGCCGCCCGGGGGCCCACCTTGCCGTTCATGAGGGCGAGTCTCCCATGATCCGCTCGTACGGTGGCCTCTTCGCGTCTTCTAGAGGCCGCTCACCCGCAGCGTGATGTTCAGCCGTCCGGTCAGCCCCAGTTCGGGCGGCGCCGTGTCCGCGTACACGCGTGGCACCCCGTGATACGCGAGCCGGGACGCCCCGCCGAACACGAACAGGTCACCGCTGCGCAGTTCGACATCTGTGTACGGCCGTGTCCGCGTCCCCGTGTTCCCGAACCGGAAGACGCACGTGTCGCCCAGGCTCAGCGACACCACCGGCGCGTCCGACTTCTCGTCGCTGTCGCGGTGCATGCCCATGCGTGCGTCGGCGTCGTAGAAGTTGATCAGTGCGATGTCGTACGCGGCGGTCGCGGCCTCCGCGCCGAGTGCCTCCGTGACCGCGCGGCGGCCGAGGTCGTCCAGCCACCCGGGGAACGGTTTCACGGGGAGGCCGTCGCCGTCGACGACCGTGCGGGCGTACCCGTACGGATACCAGTGCCAGCCAAGGCAGACCTGCCGGGCGGTCATCGTGCCACCACCGGGGGTGCGGACCGTGCGCAGGCCGGAGGGTGGGCGGGCCCAGGCGCGGCACGCATCGAGGAGCTGCCGTTGACGGTCTGTATCCAGCCAGTCGGGCACGTGGACCGCGTCCGGAGCGATCTCCGTACGGTCCCGGGGGAACAACATCGACATAGCCTGTCCTCGCCCACCGCGCTGAGCTGCGGCTCCGTTAGCCTTGACCCACGATGACCGACTCTATGGCTACACCCTGGGGCGAGTACGCACTCGCCCGTTTTCCCGAGGACACCCGCGACCAGCTGCGCGCATGGGACGCCGCCGACACATATCTGCTGCGGCATCTCGCGGAGAGCGGGACCCCTCTGTCGGGGTCGGTCGTGGTGGTCGGTGACCGGTGGGGCGCGCTCGCCACGGCGCTCTCGGGGCACCGGCCGACGCAGATCACCGACTCGTTCCTCGCCCGCGAGGCGACGCGGGCGAACCTGGCGCGGGCCGGTGTCGAGGAGTCCGCGGTGCCTCTTCTCACTACGCAGGACACGCCTCCCGACCGTATCGACGTGCTGATCGTCCGGGTGCCGAAGAGCCTCGGGCTCCTGGAGGACCAGCTGCACCGGCTGGCGCCCGGCGTGCACGAGGGGACGGTCGTCGTCGGTACGGGGATGGTCAAGGAGATCCACACCTCGACGCTGCACCTCTTCGAGCGGATCCTCGGCCCGACCCGCACCTCGCTTGCCGAGAAGAAGGCCCGGCTCATCTTCTGCACGCCGTATCCGGCGATCGCCCGGAACTCCAACCCGTGGCCGTACAGCTACGAGCTCCCCGAGGGTGTCGGTACGGTCTCCGGCCGTACCGTCATCAACCACGCGGGCGTCTTCTGCGCCGACCGTCTCGACGTCGGCACCCGGTTCCTCCTCCAGCACATGCCGCGCAGCCGCGGTCCCGAGCGCATCGCGGACCTGGGATGCGGTAACGGGGTCGTCGGTACGGCGGCCGCACTGGCCAATCCCGAGGCCGAGGTGCTGTTCGTGGACGAGTCGTACCAGGCGGTGGCCTCCGCACGGGAGACGTTCGCGGCGAACGTCGAGGGCACGAAGGCGGAGTTCCGCGTCGGTGACGGGCTGACGGACTTCGCCGACGGCAGCGTCGATCTCGTACTCAACAATCCGCCGTTCCACTCGCACCAGGCGACGACGGACGCCACGGCCTGGCGGATGTTCACGGACGCGCGCCGCGCGCTGCGGCCGGGCGGCGAGCTGTGGGTGATCGGCAACCGCCACCTCGGGTATCACCTGAAGCTGCGCCGGCTGTTCGGCAACAGTGAACTCATGGCAAGCGACGCGAAGTTCGTGGTTCTCAGGGCGGTCAAGAAGTAGCTCCGCGCAGTGTGCGGGGCGATGCTCCCAGTTCTCTGCGGCAGGCCTTGTTGAAGGCCTGCAGGTCCGGGATGCCGACGGACGCGGCCACCGCCGGGATGGAGAGCGTCGAGGCGCGCAGCAGGTGGTGGGCGCGCTCCAGTCTGCGGCGGCGGATGTAGGCGACCACCGTGGTGCCCGTCCCGGAGCGGAAGAGCCGGGTGAGGTGGTTGTGGGAGATCCCCGCGGCGCGGGCTATCTCGGGGATGGTGAGCGGGCCGGCCAAGTGGGCCTCGATGTGGGCGATCGCCGCGCTCACCGCGGGGTGGGCGCCGGGGCTCGTGGTGGAGGCCGGGGTCAGGTGGGCGATGCGCCACAGCGCGGTCCAGACCTCGGCCCTGGTGTGTTCGGGGGTTGCGGGGGCCGCCGTCATCGCGTGGAGCAACAGACCGGAGATCATGGGGAGTTCGGGGCCGGCGTCCTGCATGACGGGGACGGTGCGCGGCGGGCCGGTCGGTGCGATCCGCAGGTGGGCGTAGAGGTGTTCGGAGCGGCCCTGGTAGCGGTAGCGGACCGTGGTGCCGGGCGGTACGAGGCTCACGCGGCCGGGGCGGATGACGTGGGCCGTGCCGTCGACGGTCAGCTCGGCCTCGTACTGGTAGAGGTGCAGCTGCCACAACTCGGGCAGCCGGAAGACGTCCGTGGGGCTCGCGACACCGTGCACACCGACGCCGATGTTGACGACGGCGGGCGGCTCGCCGAGGTGGATCAGCGTCTCGCGCATGGTGAGAAAATACCAGCGGTGGTGAGGAGGTCCCCGGCCCTCACGAGGGGGGACCCACGCCCTCACGAGGGAGAATCATGCCCTCGCCAGAGAGGTCCCACGCCCTCGCGAGCGCACCCTTCCTGCGTTGGAGCGCAACTTCCTGACGTCACCCGCGCAGCACCCCGATGAGCCGAGCCACCGCCCCCGTCATCGCCTCCCGCCCCACGCTGAGGTACTCGCGTGAGTCCACGGCGGCGGGGTGGGCGGCGAGGAACTCCCTTATGGCGCAGGTCATCGCGAGGTTCAGGGCCGTTCCGACGTTGACCTTGGCGATGCCGCCCGCGACGGCCTCCGCCAGCTGCTCGTCCAGGACGCCGGAGGAGCCGTGCAGGACGAGCGGTACGTCCAGTGCCGCGGTCAGGCGCTTGAGCAGGTCGTGGTCGAGGGCCGCGGTACGGCTGGTCATCGCGTGCGAGCTGCCGATCGCGACGGCCAGGCCGTCCACGCCGGAGTCGGCGACAAAAGTGCGGGCCTCGGCGGGGTCGGTACGGGCGCCGGGCGCGTGGGCGTCGAGCGGAGGCGCGCCGTTCTTACCGCCGACCTGACCCAACTCGGCCTCTATCCAGAGCCCTTGGGCGTGTGCCCAGTCGGCTGCGGCCCGGGTGGCGGCGAGATTCTCCTCGTACGGCAGCCGGGCGGCGTCGTACATCACGGAGCTGAACCCGGCACCGGCCGCCTGCCGCAGCAGGTCGTCGCTCTGGACATGGTCGAGGTGCAACGCGACGGGAACACGGGCGCGTTCGGCCGCGGCGGTCGCGGCGCGGGCCAGCGGGAGCAGCCGTCCGTAGCGGAACTTGACAGCGTTCTCGCTGACTTGAAGGACGACCGGCGCGTCCACGGACTCGGCGCCCACGATGACGGCCTCGACATGCTCCAGGGTGATGACGTTGAACGCGGCGACCGCGGTCCGTGCCTCGGCGGCCGCGAGTACCAGTACACCGGTTGCTACGAGTGGCACAACTCCTCCTTCTCAGCGGGTGGTTGAGCCGACTCAGCCCGACGTCCGGGCGAGGATCACCGAGCGGGTGAGGTGGCGCGGCTGGTCCGGGTTCAGCCCGCGGGCCGCGGCTACCGCGACCGCCAGCCGCTGGACGCGGACGAGTTCGGCGAGCGGGTCGAGTTCGCCTGCCACCCACAAACCGCCGGTGGCCCGCACCTGTTCGGGCAGACCTTCGGGTGCTTCGCCGAGCATCCAGGTGGCGGTCCCGTGGGTGGTGACGCTGATGGGGCCGTGCCGGTACTCCATCGCCGGGTAGGCCTCGGTCCAGGCCAGTGCGGCCTCGCGCATCTTGAGCCCGGCCTCGTTGGCGAGCCCGACCGTCCAGCCTCGGCCGAGAAAGGTGAACTGCGCGCAGCCGACAAGCCCTTCGGGCAGCGGGTCCCTGAGGGCGGTACGGGCGTCGGCGACGACGGCATCCGTGTGGAGACCGAGGTGGGCGCGGAGCAGGGTGAGCGCGGTCGTCGCGAACCGGGTCTGCACGACGGACCGTTCGTCCGCGAAGCCGAGCACCACGACGTCGTCGGCGGAGTCCACGACGGGCGTGTGCGGGTCGGCCGTGATCGCTGTCGTCCGCGTACGGCCCTTCAGGTTCCCGAGGAGTTCGAGCACCTCGGTGGTGGTGCCGGACCGGGTGAGGGCGACCACTCGGTCGTACGAGCGGTCGCCCGGGAACTCTGACGCGGCGAAGGCGTCCGTCTCGCCCTGGCCCGACCGTTCGCGCAGCGCGGCGACGGCCTGCGCCATGAAGAACGAGGTACCGCACCCCACGATCGCGACCCGCTCCCCCGCCGTGGGCAGTGCGGCAGCGTGCGCCGCGGCCTGCTCGGCGGCACGGGTCCAGCACTCGGGCTGACTGTTGAGTTCGTTCTCGACATGGGTCATGCCACACCTTCCCGGCGATGCTTGTTTGTGCAAGATATAGCGAGTTTTCGAGCAGGAACAAGCATTCCGACGCGAGAAGGGTGCGCTAGGGTCGCGGAAGATCGAGGAAGATGGAGGAGGATCGAGGAACGGAGTGTGCGGATGTCGCGCGACGCCCGCTGGAAGACACTGCTGGAACTGCTCGTGGAGCGGGGCCGGCTGGAGGTCGAGGAGGCCGCGACCGAGCTGGCGGTGTCGGCCGCGACGATCCGGCGCGACTTCGACCAGCTCGCCGAGCAGCAGATGCTCGTCCGCACCCGCGGCGGCGCGGTCGTGCACGGGGTCTCGTACGAACTGCCGTTGCGCTACAAGACCGCCCGCCACGCCTCTGAGAAACAGCGCATCGCGAAGGCGGTGGCCGGCCTCGTCACGCTCGGCGAGGCAGTGGGTCTGACCGGTGGCACGACCACCACCGAGGTGGCGCGCGCTCTCGCGGTGCGCCCCGATCTCGCGTCCGGTTCACCCGCGCTGACGGTGGTCACGAACGCGCTCAACATCGCCAACGAGCTTGCCGTACGCCCCCAGTTCAAGATCGTGGTGACCGGCGGGGTCGCGCGCCCTCAGTCGTACGAGCTGATCGGCCCCCTCGCCGACGGTGTGCTCAGCCAGATCACCATCGACGTGGCCGTGCTCGGCGTGGTCGCCTTCGACGTCACGCACGGCGCGGCCGCCCACGACGAGGCGGAGGCCGCGATCAACCGGCTGCTCTGCGAGCGGGCCGAGCGTGTGATCGTCGCCGCCGACTCCAGCAAGCTGGGCCGGCGCGCCTTCGCCAGGATCTGCTCGGCCGAGTCGGTGGACACGCTGGTGACGGACAGGGCGGTGAGCGAGGAGGTGGTGCGGGGGTTCGAGGAGGTAGGCGTCGGGGTCGTCGCCGTCTGACCGCCGTGACCGGCTGTCGGTGGATTGCGCCTGACCGCTGTAGCCCGCCGGCCGTGACTGGCGTCCGCTCCCCCGCCCGCAATCCGCTGTCGCGGTGGCTTGCGCCTGACCGCCGCAACCCACTGCCAGTGGCCTGCGTCAGACCGCCGTAACCCGCTGCCGGTGGCTTGGTGATCGGCTCGCGGTGGGAGGCGTACGTCGAGACACTGCTGTCGGAGGTGCCGGGCTGTGCCGCCGGACACCTGAGGGTCCCAACCAACCGAAGGAGACCGGACGATGAGTGCATACCCCACCGCACAATCGGTACGGACCACGCCGGAGGGCCTCCTGTGGGAGCCCGGCGAACGCTGGGTGCGCGGCCGCAAGGGCGACGTCACGGTCGTCGACAGCCGGCGCCCCGTCCTCGTGTGGGAGCCCGCGCTGCCCGTCCCGATGTACGCCTTCCCCCGCGCGGAGGTTCGCGAGGACCTGCTCCGCCCGGCGAAGAACCCCCGGACGGGCACGCACACGGGGTCGCGGATCTTCTACGACCTCGAAGTCGACGGAGAGGTCGTGGAGAACGCGGCCTGGACGTTTCCCGCCGACGAGCTGGCCGGCCACATCGCCTTCGAGTGGTTCCGGCGCAGTGGCCGGGGGCTCGACCACTGGTACGAGGAGGAGGAAGAGATCTTCATCCATCCCCGGGATCCGCACAAGCGGGTGGACGCCCTGCCGAGCAGCCGCCATGTCCAGGTCGAGATCGAAGGCACGGTCGTCGCCGACACCCGGCGCCCGGTGCTGCTTTTCGAGACCGGCCTTCCGGTGCGGTACTACGTGCCGCGGGAGGACGTCCGCCTCGATCTCCTCGTCCCCACCGATCACAGCACCGGGTGCCCGTACAAGGGAACGGCCGAGTACTGGTCGTGGCGGGGCGACGCCGACGTGCCCGCGAACCTCGTCTGGAGCTACCCGGACCCGCTGCCCGCGGTGGCCACCGTCACAGGGCTCCTCGCTTTCTACAACGAGGCGGTGGAGATTACCGTGGACGGAGAGCGCGTGGAGCGCCCCGTCACTCCGTTCAGCAAAACGTTGTCGACGAGCTGACCGCCGGTCACCCAACCGGCTGGTTCCACACACGTCGAGCCGCGCCCGGACGGAGATGTCGCGTGCCATACCTGGTGCCGCCGCTGGCAACACTGCCGCCGTTCACCGCGCGCGGGCACGCACCGGACATGCGCTGCTGCCTCTCCGCCCCCCTCGCGTCCCTGGCCGCACTGGCCGCCCTCCCCGCCCCGTACGAAGTCCTGCGGTCCGGCGCCCTCCTCGCCCCCGCCCTGCTGCGGGCCGCCCTGCACGGCCCGGCACACCAGAGCCGGCTCCATCCCCCCGACATCCTTGCCGCCGTTCACCTGGAACTGGTCACCCTGACCGAGGACAGCGCCGTCATCACCTGGCACACCGGAATACCGGGCACCGACGACGGAACGGGCCACATGCTCCCCGCGGTCACGGAGGGCGAGGTCGTCTACGGCACTCACCCCACCCGGCTGAACCGCAGCGCGTCGGAGACCCGGCCCACCGCGCACCACCATGTGGAGCTCACGGGCCTGGAGCCGGGACAGACGTACTACTACCAGGCCCGCTCACGGGGCGTGACCGCCACTCCCACCTCGCTGCACCTCATCCGCGGCAACGCCGTCGGCACCAACCGCTACGGACTGGGAACGCGCGGAGGCCCGTACTCCTTCACCACCCCGCAGCCCCCGCCCGGGCAGCACCTGCTGACGATCGCCCTCTGCAACGACCTGCACGTCGGGGAGACCACCTCCGGTCTGGTCGGCGGCGTGCCCCTGATGCGCGGAGTGTCGCAGGAGGCGGGGCTCGCGCCGTATCCGGAGATCATGACCCGGGCGGTTGTGGAGGAGGCCCGACGGCGGGGTGCCGACGTGCTGCTGGCCGCCGGGGACATCTCGGCGGGCGGCGGGACGCGGGACCTGGCCGAGGCCAAGCGGATCCTGGACGGGTTCGGCGCCCACGGGCGGGACTATTTCGTCGTACGGGGGAATCATGACCGTCCCCGGCACGGCCACGCGGACTCGGACGCCTTCCGGACGGGGTTCCTCGGCGGCGAAGCACCCTCGTACTTCACCCACGACCTCGGCGGACTGCGGATCGTCGGGCTCGACACGTACATGAAGGACGGCAACGGCGCCGACGCCGGCGGGCTCGGTGCGGAGCAACTGTCCTGGTTCCGGGACCGGTTGAAGGAAGACGCGGATCAGCCCACCGTGGTGTTCGGCCACCATCCGCTGACCGTACGGGATTCCGTCTTCCCCGTGACCAGGGGGCAGCAGCTCGGCCGCCGCCAGGCGCGGGCCATCCTCGACGCCTATGCCGATGCCCCCGGCGTCTTCCTCCACCACGCGGGCCACACCCACCGCAACAAGCGGACCGTGCTACCGCAGGCTCCGCACGTCACGTTGCAGGAGGTCAGCGCCGTCAAGGACTATCCCGGCGGTTTCTGTCTGCTGCGGATCCACTCCGGCGGATTCGCCCTCAACCACTACAAGTCCAGCAGTGCGGCGGCCCGCGAGTGGGGCGAGCGCAGTCGCCGGGTGGCGGCGGGGTTGTGGCCGCACCATGCGCTGGGCCGCTCGGTCGCCGACCGCAACAGTGTCACCGCCCACGACCTGTCCGGTGTCACCCGCCCGGCACCCCGAACGGCCTTCCAGGACACGCCTGGTGAGCCTGTGGCCGGCTGAGCAGTTCCTCGCCGGGTCCTTCGCCGACACCAGGTCCTTCGCCGGGTGCGGGACGCCGCGTGGGCGGCGTCCCCGTTCTCCTCGGCCGACGGTCTCAGCCGAACACCTTGACCGCCTGGTAGTAGGTCCACGCCGTACCGTCGCAGGACGTCTTGGTCGCGCCGCTGTAGTTGAGGCAGACGCGCTTGAGGTCTTCGTAGAAGGCGCTGTCGAGGCGCGACTTGTTGGTGTCGAAGGTGCCTGCGGCCTTGTAGTTGCGGTAGCCGAAGTCGTGGCGGGCGCAGGACGTGGAGAAGGGGAAGCCGAACGGGTTGTCCGGCGAGGAGGAGCAGTAGTCGGTGGACCAGTCGAACGCGTACGCGGACCACGCGGCCTGGTTCGCGCGGGCGGCGGTCCAGGTGTTGTAGCTCGACGCGCTGGTCTGGGTCCAGTTCGACAGGACCTGGGTCTTGTCGGCGGGAACTGCGTCGGCCGCTGTGGCGGTGCCGACGACGGTGATCAGGGCCAGAGTTGAGGCGGCAAGGCCGGCGGCGAGTCTGCGGTGCATCCCACACCTCCATGAGGCTGCGACCCGTCCGTCGGACCGCAGGTTCATGACAAGAGGATCGCCATCATCGCCAGATCCTTACACCTCGGATTCCCTAATGACCGATTAACTCTCGGCTGTGCCAGGGGATCGGAAGGTGAACCCGATGGGGGTTCACGGGAGTTCATGGGGGTTCACGAGAGTTCACGGGGGAGGCGTGACGTCGGACGAAGAGCGGCTGGGTGCGGAGGAACAACCTCCGCACCCAGCCGTTCACACACCGCCGCTGCTGCTACTACGAAACGGTCGCCGGG
The DNA here is from genome assembly GCF_040683495.1 of Streptomyces sp. NPDC093544. Lineage (NCBI taxonomy): Bacteria > Bacillati > Actinomycetota > Actinomycetes > Kitasatosporales > Streptomycetaceae > Streptomyces > Streptomyces sp. NPDC093544. The sequence goes on from NZ_JBFBEA010000005.1 coordinate 262,449, forward strand.
CTGCCCGCGGCGGGCAGTGCCGGAAGCGCGGATGTCGCGCCGCCGAGTAGCCCGGTGACCAGGCCGAGCACCGGACCCAGCAGGCCCGTGACCGCGCCAAGGACCGCGCCCAGGTCGAGCGAGGTCAACGCCTTGACCAGGCTGTCGATCGCTGACTGGAGCTGGGCCACCAGATCGGAGACCGGGTCGGCGGCGGCCGACACGGACCGGTCGGCCGTGTTCGGCGTGCTCGACGTGCTCGACGTGCTCGACGTGACGCCCGTCCGCTCCTTCAGCCGCTGCTGAAGGGAGGCGTTCGCCGTCTCCACCGCGGTCGCGAGACCGGCCGCCTCGACCGCGTCGAGGGTGCCGGCCCCCCGCGCGGTCAGGGTGGACAGCACGTCCAGCAGCGGGTCGAGAAGGGCGTCGTGGTGGTTCACCCTGTCCAGTACGTCAAGTCGTTCCATTACCGCGTCCGCCTCGGCGGAGGACCATGCCGCGGCGGCACCGCCCGGAGCCGTCCGGGATACGTCGACAGCGGCAGCGGCGGTGCCGAGCGGACCGAAGACCAGAGCGGCGCAGACCAGGGGTGACAGGAGGAGTCCGCGGGAAACAAGGGCACGCATGCACAGTCCTTTCGAGAGCTGCAGTTCTTGGGGCCACCGTGAGAACCACCGCTCCTCCCCGCAACCGATCATGCATCCGCCATTCGGCCCCCGCGCTTCGCCGATACGGCGCTGACCAGCACCTTCCGCCCGCATGATGCGTCTGCTGATACCTCGACGGCGTTCGGCTGTCAGGGGACTGACGCATCGACAGGTGAACCGTTCAGTCGACGAACAACCCTCGCGCCGCCGCCCTCGCGTCGAACTCCTCCAGGCGGATCTGAGCGTCCGGCAGACCGTCGCACATCACCTCCAGAAGAACCTGGCCAAGCAACATGGGAGCGCTCACCGTGTCGAAGACCAGGCCGGTGCCCACGGCGGCCGGGAGGAGCAGGTCGCTGTGCGCGGCCACCGGGGCGAACGTGCCGTCGGCGATCGTCACCACGGTCAGCCCCGTGGCACGGGCGTGGCCGAGCGCGTCCAGGAGTTCGCGCGGGTGACGCGGCAGCGCGAAGCAGAGCAGTGCGCTCGCCCCGGCGTGCCGGGCGGTGTCGATGCGGTCGGCGAGCAACGAGCCGCCCTCGTCGAGCAGTCGTACGTCGGGATGCACCTTCGCGGCGAAGTAGGCGAAGCCGCGCGCCTGGGCGGCGGAGGCACGCAGCCCGAGCACCGGCAGCGGTCGCGAGGCGGCGAGCAGTCGGCCCGCGCGTTCCACGGGCCCGGAGTCCGCGAGCAGGGACGCCAACTGCCGCAGGTTGTCGATCTCGGCCTGTACCGCTTGCTGGTACTGGTTGCTCGGCCGCCCGTCCACGGCGACAGCGGCAGGTGCGACATCCCGCAGATGCCTGCGCAGCGCCGGATATCCGTCGAAGCCGAGGGCGACCGCGAAGCGGGTCACCGACGGCTGGCTCACCCCGGCCAGTTGGGCCAGCTCCACGCTCGACAGGAAGGGCACCGCGGCCGCCTGCCGGACCAGGCAGTGCGCGATGCGGCGCTGCGTCGGGGTGAGCCGACGTCCCTCGAAGAGCTGGTGCAGCCGTGCGGATGCGCCGGGTGTGTCGGCCTCGTCGACATCGCTCTCGCTCATCTCGATCCCCCAGCCGGTCGCAATCATCGCCTCGTTCCTTGGCCCTCGTGCCTGCCCGGCGGGCCTCACGGCCAGGCGGACGGTGACGGTGTGGTCGAACCCACGGTCGGCACCGCCCGCACTGGATCGACAGGCCGGACGGTGACGGTGTGGTCGAACCCACGGTCGGCACCGCCCGCGCTGGATCGACAGGCCGGACGGTGACGGTGTGGTCGAAGCCACGGTCGGCACCGCCCGCGCTGGATCGACAGGCCCCAGGAACGGTCCGGAGACCACCCCGGTCAGCCAGCGAGGCCGGCCCCCGTCAGCCACTCCTTGGCCACGGTGCTGGCGTCTTCCTTGTCGTTGACGAGCTTCTTCATCATCTCCAGCAGGTCCTCGGTGGTGAGCTTGGCCGAGACACCGTTGAGCGCCGCCTTGGCCGTGTCGTTGACCGCGGACTTGTAGACGAGGGGCGTGACGTTCTGCGAGGAGAAGAGGTTCTTCGGGTCCTCAAGGACCACCAGCTTGTCCTCGACGATGGCGGGGTCGGTGGTGTAGAGGTTGGCGGCCTGGACCGTGTCCTTCTTCAGCAGTTCGAGCAGAGTGCTCTGGGCACCCGCGTCGAGCGGCTGGAACTTCCCGAACTCCACGCCGTAGATGGTCTTCAGACCGACCAGGCCCTGTGTGCGGGTTTTGAACTCGGAGCCGGCGCCGATGGTCAAGTCGCCCGCGACGGGCTTGAGGTCGGCGAGCGTCTTGAGGTTGTACTTCGCGGCGGTCTCAGAAGTGACCGTGACCGAGTCCTTGTCCTCGGCGGCTGCCGAGTCGAGTATCTCCACCGACGAAGGGAGTTTCGCCTTCAGTTCGGTGTTGATGTCCGCAGTGCTGGTCGCGGTGCTCTTCTCGTCGACCGCGACCGCCAGCAGCGCGCCGTTGTACTCGGGGAAGACGCTGATGCCGCCCTTGACGATCTGATCGTAGTAGACCTCGCGGGCGCCGATGTCGAACTTGCGGGTCACCTTCAGGTCCTTGGCTTCCAGGGCCTGTGCGTAGATCTCGGCGAGCAGTTGGTTCTCGGGGAAGTTCGCCGAGCCGACGACGAGGGCCTTGCTGTCGCTGTCGCCGCTGCTCCCCGTCAGCGGATTGTCATCGCCACTGTCGCTGCTGCCACAGGCGCTCAGGGACAGCGCGGCGATCAGGCCGAACGCGGCGCCGCGGAAGATGCCTCTCATGGGTTTTTCCTTTCTCAAGAGCCCGAGAGCTCAGAAACTCATAATTCAGAAACTCATGACCTGGTCGCCGGGCCCTGCAGACCCGGCGAGACGATGACGCGCCGCAGCGCGGTGAAGAGAACCTGGACGAGGAGAGCCAGCACGACGACGACGGTGGAGCCGCCGATGACCAGTTCGTAGTCGTTGCGGGCGAGCCCGTCGACGATGAAGCGGCCGAGACCTCCAAGTCCGGGATAGGCGGCGATCGTCGCGGTGGCCACGACCTGGATCGCGGCGACCCGCAGTCCGAGCAGGATCAGCGGCAGTGCCATCGGCACCTCCACCCGCACCAGTACCTGCCACCCGGTCATGCCGACCCCGCGTGCGGCATCCCGGGTGTCGACGTCCACACCCCGGACGCCTTCGAAGGTGTTGATGAGGATCGGCGGGACCGCCAGCGCGACCAGGGCGACGAGGACGGGCGTGGTGCTGAGCCCGGCGAGCGTGACGACGAGGACCACCAGGCCGAAGGTGGGGATCGCCCGGGCGAGGTTCGCGACACTGGCGACGGCGAACGCCCCACGGCCGGTGTGCCCGACCAGGAGTCCGAACGTGAGCCCGATCAGGGTGGCGAACAGCAGGGAGATGCCGCTGTAGGTGAGGTGTTCCAGGAGACGGTGGGGGATTCCGTCGTCGCCGTGCCACTGCTGCGAGGACGCCAACCAGTCCCCCACGAGCTGGAGTTGGTTCACCAGGTCGTTCATGCCGCCCCCTTGCCTCGGGCCCACGGGGTGAGCAGCCGCTGCGCGAGGACCAGCACCGCGTCCGTGACGAGCGCGAGCAGCATGATCAGTACGATCGCGGTGATGATCGGGGTCGGGAAGTCGAGCTGGAGGCCCCGGGTGATGTAGAAACCGAGACCGCCCTGCCCGATCAGCTGCCCCACGGCGACGAGGCTGATGGACGAGACGGCGGCGACGCGTACGCCGGCCACGACGACGGGTACGGCGATCGGCAGTTCGACCTGGACGACACGGCGCACCGTGCCGAATCCCATCGCGGTGGCCGCCTGCCGGACCGGTTCAGGAACCGAGGCGAGCCCGTCCACGACGTTGGGCACCAGGACCGACAGTGTGTAGAGCGTCAGCGGGATCATCACCGTGCGTTCGGTGAGCCCCGTATAGCGGACGAAGATCATGAACATGGCCAGCGACGGGATCGCGTACAGCACATTGGTCACGGTCAGAACCGGCGGGTACAGCCATCGCCAGCGATGACAGAGGATGCCGAGCGGCACCGAGATGATCAGGCCGAACAGCACCGGCAGCAGGCCCAGCTGCAGATGGACACCGGTGTAGTGAGCCAGTTCGTCGGTATGATCTCCGATCCAGTCCCACCGGACCAGCGGCTCCCCGTCGCTCATCGTTCACCCCCGCCCGCGCGGCCGGCGCCCTTCTCGTCCCCGGTCGTCTCTCCCGCGGCTGTCTCCCCTGCCGGCATCTCCGCCACGGCTGTCTTGTCCGCGGCCTCGTCCCCGGCCATCGCGGCGGACAGTTCGTACGCGTCCGCGACACCGATCACGGCGCCCTCCCCGTCCACGCCGACCGCGAGCCGGGAGGGCGACAGGAGCGCCGCGTCGAGGGCGGCCCGCGCCGAGTCGCCGACGAGGCTGAACGTGTGGCCCAGCGGCGTCAGAGCCGCGTCCGCGAGTGTGCCGCCCTCCGGCAGCTCGGCGACCGCGGTCCAGCCGAGCGGTCGCCGGTCACCGTCGACGACGAGCACCCACGGACCGGTGGCCGCCCGGGCCACCGCCACGGGCGAGGTCGCCGGCAGCACCGGGCCGTCGCGCAGCGGCAGGTCGGCCGCCTTGACGAAGGACAGTCGGCGAATACCGCGGTCCTGGCCCACGAAGTCGGCCACGAAATCGTCGGCGGGGTGGGCGAGGAGACGCTCGGGGGTGTCGAACTGCGCGAGCTTGCCGCCGGTTCGGAACACCGCGATGTTGTCGCCGAGCTTGATCGCCTCGTCGATGTCATGGGTGACGAACACGATCGTCTTGTGCAGTTCCTTCTGCAGCCGGATGAACTCCGCCTGCAACTCCGCCCGCACGATCGGGTCGACCGCGCTGAACGGCTCATCCATCAGCAGGACCGGCGGGTCGGCGCCGAGCGCTCTGGCGACCCCGACGCGCTGCTGCTGTCCGCCGGAGAGCTGGTACGGGTAGCGCTTGGCCATCGAGCCCGGCAGTCCCACCAGCTCAAGCAGCTCCGCCGCCCGCGCCCGCGCCTTCTTCCGGCTCCAGCCGAGCAGCAGCGGCACCGTGGCTATGTTGTCGAGGATGGTGCGGTGCGGGAACAGCCCGGCGTGCTGGATCACGTAACCGATACCGCGGCGCAGCTCCGGGGCGTTGACCTCCCGGATGTCCTGGCCCCGCAGGCTCACCGTCCCGGCCGTCGGCTCCACCATGCGGTTGACCATGCGCAAGGTCGTGGTCTTGCCGCAACCGGAAGGGCCCACCAGGACCGTGATGCCGCCCTCTTCCAGTTCCAGGGACAGCTCGTCCACGGCTGTCGTGCCGTTTGGATAGTTTTTGCTTACCGCGTCGAACCTGATCAAGGCTGCCCCTTACCCCGACTGCATATGGTCATGCAGAGTTGCCGGTGACTGAATGGCAGTCAATGCTCTTTCGTGAACGGCGCGTTACGTTCCTGCGAAGGCAGGCCCAAGGCGCCCACAATCCCCCCATTGGTCCCGCTATGCGCCTTTCCGCGTAAACCACATCCGCCCCGACAGTTGTCCTCGACGGTCACGTTTCGGCCACGTCGTCGGCGTCGCGCCATTCCCCCTTCGCCATCCCCCATCAGCCATCCCACAGGCAGGGAGCCACCCCCATGGAACCGGTCCGGTTCACTTTCCTGAACGGCTCGGACATCGAGCAGCTCGAGCTGTCCGACACCGAGCTGCTCGACGCCGTCGAGCAGGGGCTACGCGCCCAGGGCCGTGGAGAGACGGTCATCGAACCGCGCGTCCACCTCACGCCCGATCCCGCGTTCAACGGCCACTTCAACGTCCTGCGCGGTTATGTCGCTCCGCTCGGGCTGGCCGGAGTCAAGATCGTGGGCGACTACGTCGACAACTACAAGGCCGGGCTGCCCTCCGAGATGGCACTGCTCAACCTCTTCGACCCGCGCACCGGCATGCCGGTGGCCATCCTGGACGCCACCGCCATCACCGAGATACGCACCGGAGCCCTCACCGCGCTGGGCGCACGCCATCTGGCCCGCCCGGACTCCAAGGTGCTCGGTCACATCGGCGCCCGCGCCACGTCGTACTGGAATGTCCGCCTGCTGGACCGGATCTTCGACCTCTCCGAGATACGTGTCCACTCGCGGCGCCCCGAGAGCCGCAAGGCCTTCGCCGAGCGGCTGGAGCACGACCTCGGCAAGCCCGTCATCGTGACCGAGGACTGGCAGTCCTGCGTCGAAGGCGCGGACATCGTGGTGGAGGCCTCCAGGCTGGAGCGCCCGGAACCGCTGCTCAAGACGGAGTGGATCGCCCCGGGAGCCCTCGTCGTACCGTACGGAACGATGAGCGCGGTCGAACTCTCCCTCACGGACGTCATGGACAAGATCGTGGTCGACGACTGGGGGCAGTGCCGGTCGGGGCAGTTCGGCGCGCTGCGCGCCCATGTGGAGTCCGGCAGGCTCAGCGAGGAGACCCTGCACGGCGAGCTGTGCGAGATCATCGTCGGCGACAAGCCCGGCCGTGAACGCGCCGACGAGACAACACTCTTCTGGCACCGCGGGCTCTCGCTCTCGGACATCGCGCTGGGCGCCGCCATGCTGGCGAAGGCCGAGGAGCGCGGGCTCGGTCAGAAACTGCGTTTCTCATGACGGGCGCGCGCCACAGTGATTCAGTCGTCGTCGACGGGCGGACGCTCTCCTACGACGATGTCGTCGCCGTGGCCCATCACGGCGCCCAAGTCGCCCTGGCGGCCGACGTGTTCCCCCGGCTGGTCCGTGACCGTGCCGTCGTGGACGATGTGGTCGACCGCCAGGTGCCGACGTACGGCCTGACCACGGGGCTGGGCAGCCGGTCGTCGTACGCCCTGCCGCGCGACGAACTCACGGAGTTCAGCGTCCGTACGGTCCGGGGCCGGGCCAACGCGGTCGGCGATCCGCTGCCGATCCCTGTCGTACGCGCCGCCCTCCTCGCCCGCGTGAACGGGATCGCGAGCGGAGGCAGCGGAGTTCGGCCGGAGATCCTGAGCCTGCTCGTCGCGCTGCTCAACTCGCGTGTACATCCGGTGATACCCGAGGTCGGGTCCATCGGTGCGTCCGACCTGAACCAGATGGCCCATGTCGGCCTGGTCGTCATCGGCGAGGGCCGCGCCGAGTTCGCCGGTGAGGTGCTCGACGGCGCCACGGCGCTACGGCGGGCAGGACTCGCCCCGGCCGAACTGGGTCCGAAGGACGGCCATGTGCTGTGCAGCGCAAGCCCGTTGGCGGCGGGGAACGGCGCCCTCGCCCTCCACGAGACGGCAGCCGTCCTCACGCTGGCCCAGGCGGTCACCGCGCTGACCTTCGAGGGTTTCCGGGCGAACACCAGCCCGCTGGACACCCGGGTGCTGGACCTGCGTCCGGCGCCGGGACAGTCCCGGGCGGCGCACGAGCTGCTCGCCCTGCTGGACGGCGGCGAGTTGGGCGATCCCCGGAACGCGCGGCGGGTCCAGGACCCGGTCAGCCTGCGCTGCGCGGCTCAGGTGCACGGCGCGCTGCACGCCGCGCTGGACTTCGCCGTCGCCGCACTGGAACCGGAACTCAACGGCTGCGGCGACAATCCGGTGGTACTGGCCGACACCGGCGAGATCCTCTCGTCCGGCAATTTCCACACCCCTGCCCTGGCCCTCGCCTTCGACACCCTCGCGCTGGCCCTGACGCAGACCGCGGCGATCTCCGCGGAACGCATGCGGCGGCTGCTCAACCCGGCCGTCAGCGGACTGCCCGCGAACCTCACGCCGTACGGCCTGGAGCGCTCGGGATTCGCCCCACTTTCCAAGACGGCACAGGCGCTCGTCGCCGAGATCCGCATGCTGTCCGTACCGGTGAGCACCGACCCCCGACACGGCGCGGACGCCGTCGAGGACGACTCGACCAACGCGGCGCTCGGAGCACGGCGGTTGACGACGATGCTCGTCCGGATGCGGCAACTGCTCGCCGTGGAGGCCCTGGTGGCCGCCCAGGCGGTGGACCTGGCCGCACCGACCGCCCTCGGGCAGGGACCAGGGCTCCTGCACCGCGCGGTCCGTGAGGTCGTTCCTCCACTGGACGACGACCGGCCCTGCGGAGTGGACGTGGAACGGGTGCGCCGCGACGTGCTGGAGTCCGACGACGTTCGAGGCGCCCTACGCGCAATCGTCGGAGGAGCGTCGTGACCAACGTCGATGTGCATCAGCATCTGTGGAGCGGGGCGTTCGTGGCGGCCCTGCGGGCGCGCGACAAGCCGCCGTTCCTCGACGGATGGACGTTGTACGTCGAGGGCGAGCCGCCCTATGAAGTCTCCCCCGCCGACCACGACGTGGCCCGGCGTACGGAGCTCGCCGCCGCCGACGGCCTCGGCCGAGCGCTCGTCTCGCTGTCCGCCCCACTCGGCGTGGAGTGGCTACCGGCCGAGCAGGTGCGGCCGCTGCTCGACGCCTACCACGAGGGCGCGGCCGAGTTGCCCGAACCGTTCGGTGCCTGGGCCGCCGCCTGCGTCCAGGACATCGACGCCGACGCGACAGCCGCCGTACTGGACCGCGGGTTCGCCGGACTCCAGCTTCCGGCGAACGCCCTTGCCGACGCGGCCGGTTACGCGCGGTGCGCCGAGCTGCTCGACCTGCTCGAATCGCGCGGCCTCCCACTGTTCGTCCACCCGGGGCCCGCGACCGGCGAGCCCTCGGCACCCGGTTGGTGGCCGGCCCTTGTCCCCTACGTCCAGCAGATGCACGCGGCCTGGTTCGCCTTCCGGGCCTTCGGCCGGCCTCGCCATCCGCGACTGCGGGTGTGCTTCGCGCTGCTGGCCGGGCTCGCCCCGCTGCACGGGGAGCGCTTCGCCGCCCGGAGTGGTGAGCGGGACGCAGTGGATCCGGACGTGTTCGTTGAGACGTCCTCGTACGGTCCGCGCGCTGTCGAGGCGATCGTCCGCGCCCTGGGTACCGATGCCGTCGTCCAGGGCACTGACCGGCCCTACGCGGAGCCGCCGCAACGTCCTGGCTTCGGACTGGGACTGGACGCGGAACACGCCTTTCGGGTCGCCAATCCGCGGCGCCTGCTCACCGGGAAGGGGTGACCGTGCCGAGATCGAGGCCCGCCTCCCGGGCCTTGCGGGTGGCCTCCTCGTATCCGGCGTCCGCGTAACGGGCCACGCCGAGGGCGGGGTCGGTCCAGAACACCCGGCGGATCTTGCGTTCCGCGAGGTCGCTGCCGTCCGCGACCACGGTGAGGCCGGTGTGGATGCTCCGGCCCACCCCGACGCCGCCTCCGTTGCCGACCGACACCCAGGTCGCGCCCTGTGCGGCGTTGAGCAGCGCGGCGAGGACGGGCCAGTCGGCGATCGCGTCGCTGCCGTCGAGCATCCCCTCGGTCTCCCTGGACGGCGAGGCGACGGCGGCGGGGTCCATGTGGTCCCGGCCCAGGGCCAGCGGGCCGATCTCACCGCGCCGGACAAGGTCGTTGAGGCGCAGGCCGACCTCGTGCCGCTCGCCGAGGCCGAGCCAGCAGATGCGGGCGGGCAGCCCCTGCGGCGCGACGCGGGCCCTGGCCAGCTTGAACCACCGTTCCAGAGATGGCGTGTTGACCACTTCCAGTACGGCCTCCTCGCTGCGGCGGAGGTCTTCGGGGTCGCCGCTCAGGCAGATCCAGCGGTACGGCCCGACTCCGTGCGCGAAGATCGGGCGTACGTACTCGGCCACGAATCCGGGGAGTTCGGCGGCCCGGGAAGCTCCGGCCGTCACCGCCTGGGCGCGCAGGTTGTTGCCGTACTCGAAGACGACCGTCCCGCGCTCGCGCAGTGCCAGCAAGGCGTCCGCGTGCGCGAGCAGTGACGCTCGTACGGCGGCACGGTAGGCGGGATCGGGTGTGCGCGCCTGGTCCGGCGTGTACCCGATGGGTACGTACCCGTGGTCGAGGTCGTGCGCGGCCGTCTGGTCGGTCGCTATGTCGATGGCGACGCCGTCGGCGACCAGCCGGGGCAGGATTTCGGCGATGTTGCCGACGAGCGCGATGGCGGCGGGGTCGGACGAACCGGTGAGGTCGGCGACCGCCGCTTCGTAGCCCGGCGCGATGCGGTCGACCCAGCCCGCGTCGAGCCTTCGCCGCGCGCGCTCGTGGTCGACCTCGACGATCAGGCCGCGGCCTCCCAGGTTCGCGATGGCAAGACCCTGCGCGCCGCCCATGCCGCCGAGCCCGGCCGTGACCACCCGCCGCCCGGCGAGCGTGCCGCCGAAGTGACGGCGGGCGATGGCGGAGAGGGTCTCGTGGGTGAAGCCCAGAACGCCCTGGGTGCCGATGTAGAACCAGGACGCGGCCGTCATCTGCCCGTACATGGTGAGACCGGCGTCCTCCAGGCGACGGAACTCCGCCTCGTCCGACCAGGCGGGCACCACCATCGCGGTCGAGATCAGGACGCGCGGCGCGTCGGGGTGGGTCGGCAGCACCGCCACGGGTTTGCCCGACTGCACCATCAACGTCTCGTCGGGGCCGAGGCGTTCGAGTGCGGCGACGATCGCGTCGTACGCCTCCCAGGATCGGGCGGCCCGACCGCGGCCGCCGTAGACGACGAGCCGGGCGGAGTCCTCGGCGACGGCGGGATCGAGCGTGTTGAGGAAGCAGCGCAGTACGCCCTCCTGTTCCCAACCACGGCAGCGGAGTTCGGCACCGGTCGGCGCCGGAACGCCGAGCCTTCCGTCAAGTTCGGCATTGATTGGATCCATGGATCCAATCTAGTATCCGAGCATGTGCCCGCCACCACCCCCTGCTCAAGGGGAGACGCTCGCCGTCGCGAGCCTCGCCGACGAGATCGCCTTCCGGCTGCGCGCCGACATCCTCGACGGGCGGCTGCCGTTCGGCGCCCGTCTCCAACACGAGGAACTGGCCGCGCGTTTCGGTGTCAGCCGCACGCCCATCCGCGAGGCGCTGCGCCAACTGCAGGCACTCAACCTCGTCGAACTGGCGCCCAACCGCGGCGCGACCGTGCGCACCCCGTCCCGGGCGGAGCTCGTCGAGGTCTACGAACTCCGTGCCGAGATGGAGGGCTTCGCGTGCGCACTCGCCTGCGACCGTGCCTCCGCCGAGGACTTGGACGATCTGGAGCGGACGCAGGAACGCCTCACCCAAGCCGTCGGATCGGCCGGGCGCGTCGACGACGCGGAGCTCGACGCGGCCGTGACGGAGGCGAACACCGCTTTCCACGATCTGATCCACCGGTCCGCCGGCAACCGGCGCCTGACCGAGTCCATCCAGGCGCTCCAGAGCGTCTTTCCCCGCGACTCGGTCTGGCGGGTCATCGCGCATGACGAGACGGCGATGACGACCATGAATGTGACCGAGCACCAGGCCATCGCCGCCGCACTCCACGCCCGAACGCCGGAGGCCGCGCGCAAGGTGATGCGCGACCACGTGCGCGCGGCGGGCGAGATCCTGCTCGCTCACCTCGACGACCAGAGATTCTGGGGATGAGTACCCTCCCCGACCGGGCGTTGGTCATCGGCGGCGGCGCCATGGGCACCGGCATCGCCGCCCGCTTCGCCGCCGCGGGCGTCGAGACGGTCGTGCTTGTGCGCCGCCCGGAAGCAGCCGCGGCCGCCCGGGACGAGATCGCCGGGCGGGTCGAGCGGCTCGTCGGACTCGCCGAGGTGCCGCCTCGATCCGTACGGCCGGCGACGGTCCTGGTGGGTGAGGCGCCCGGGCCGTTCGCGCTCGTCGTCGAATCGATAGCCGAGGACATGGCGGCAAAACGCGTCGCCCTGGCACACGCCGAGTCGCTCGTCCCGGACGACGGAATCGTGGCCACCAACACCTCCTCGCTCCGGCTGGCGGAGCTCGCCGAAGGCCTGACGCGACCGGAACTCTTCGCCGGCTGGCACTGGTTCAACCCCGCCGAACTCGTCCCGCTGGTCGAGGTGACGGGCGGACCGCTGACGGCGCCGGAAACCCTGGAGCGGCTCGCCTCGCTCTCGCGGGCCATCGGAAAGGAGCCGATCACTCTGCGGCGCGACCACCCGGGTTTCGTGGCCAACCGCCTCCAGTACGCGTTGCTGCGAGAGGCCTACGCGCTGGTCGAGGAGGGCGTCTGCGAGGTGGCCGACGTCGACCGCGCCGTCGTCGCAGGCCTCGGTGCGCGCTGGGCGGCGATCGGCCCGTTCGCGTCCATGGACGCGGCGGGACTCGATGTCCACGAGGCGGTGGCCGAGCAGTTGTTCCCTCAACTGGCCCGTTCGACCGGCGTACCGGAGCTGCTTCGTGAGACGCGTCGCAGCGGCGCCACCGGCATGAAGGGCGGTCGAGGACTGCTGGGCGACTATCCGCCCGGCGCCGCGCGCGAGGTCGCCCTGCGACGCGACGCGGTGCTCGCCCTACTGGCAGATCACCGGCGGAAGGACGAACAATGACATCCATCGCGGAACCGGTGACCACCGGAGAAGAACCGATCGACGACGCCGTCGTCCTGGGTGACCAGCCACTGAGCCCGGCCGACGTGGTGGCGGTGGCGCACGGCCGTCGCGTTGTCCTCGGAGATGCGGCTCGAACGCGGATGCGCGTCTCGCGCGCGGGACTTGAGGGCGTGCTGGCCCGTGGCGACACGGTGTACGGACTCAACACCGGCGTCGGCGCGATCAAGACCGAGCCGATCAGGGCCGACCGGCAGGCCGCCTTCCAGACCCTGCTGCTGCGCGCGCACCGCGTGGGGCACGGGCAGCCCGCGCCCGCGGAATTCGTCAGGGCCGCCATGGTCATTCGGGCGGCGGGCCTCGCCGTCGGTGTCGCCGGTGTGCGGGCCGAGGTCGCCGACGCGTACTGCCAGGCGCTCGACACGGGCGTGACGCCGCGCGTGCACCTGCTCGGTTCGATCGGGCAGGCCGACCTGAGCCAACTCGCCGAGATCGGCCTGGCGCTCATCGGCCACGGCCCGGACGGCGCCGCGCTGATCGCCCACGGCTACACCCCGATCGAACTCGGCCCGCGCGAGGCGGGGGCCGTCGTCAACAGCAACGCCTTCTCGGTCGGTATCGCCTGCCTGGCCCTGGAGCGGGCGACCCGGGCCGTCCGGGCACTCGACGTGTCGGCGGCGCTGTCCCTGGAAGGCCTGACGGGGAACGTCGACTCCATCCACCCGGCAGTCGCCGGAGTGCGCCCGTACACGGGTGCCCACGAGACGATCGGCCGACTGCGCGCGCTGCTGTCGGGCGGCGCCCTGCTGACCGGCGCCCGGCCGGCCCGCTCCATCCAGGATCCGCTGGCGTTCAAGGTGGTGCCGCAGACACACGGGGCGGCCCGCCAGGCACTCGCGCACTGCGGCCACGCCGTCGAGATCGAACTCTCCTCGTCCGGCGACAGCCCGATCATGCTCGTCGACGAGGACCGTGCCATCTCCACCGGCAACCACGACATCGCCCCTGTCGCCATCGCGCTCGACTACGCGCGGCTCGGACTCGCCCAGGCGGTCACGATCGCGGGCGAGCGGGTCCAGAAACTGCTGGACTCGGCCTTCACCGGTCTGCCGAACGGGCTCCGCGCCGACCCCACCGCGCCCGACGACGGCCTGGCGATCCTCGCCAACGGCGCGGCGAGCCTGGCCGGGGAGGCTCGCCTGCTCGCACAGCCCGTCACTCTGGAGCAGCCCACCAGCGGAATCGCGGCCGGTATCGAGGACCGGATCACCATGGCTCCCGCCGCGGCCCGCCGTCTGCACGAAATGGCCGGCATGGCATTGCGGTTGGCCGCCGTCGAGCTCATGTGCGGCGCTCAGGCGGTCGACCTGCGCGGGCACTCCGGCGAGTTGGGCGAGGGGACCCGACGCGCCTATACGGCGACCCGGCGCGCGGTCCCGTTCGTCGGCGCCGGCGAGGCCCCGGACGGCGACATCGACGCGCTGGAGGACTGGCTCGCAGGCGACGAACTCCCCTAGCAGAACATCTGGAACCGAACCGTTCACCACGTACTCGGCACAAGGGGATGACCATGAACCCGGCCCCGATCGACACCATCGCCCTTACCGAACTCGGCGTGTCCGAGTGCCCGTTCCTGCCCGAGGAATGCGCGGACCGGGCCCGCCGCGCCGCGGCGTTCGTCGACACCGCCGCGCTCGACCGCTCCGGGCCCGGTTCGTACGTACTGCTGTGGCGGAACGAGAACTCCGAAGCGTGGCTCAACACGTGGTGGGAGTCGCGCGACACCGGCTACCACGACCACCAGGGGTCCTGCGTCGGCGTGCACGTGATCGAAGGCGCCGCCTGGCAGGAGGGGTTGCCGGTGGGCGGCCCGCGCCGCGCCCGCCGGTACGGGCCCGGCGAGTCGTTCGCGTTCCCGGGATCGGGTGTCCACCGGATGGACCACGACGCCGGCGCCGTCACCATCCACGTCTACTCGCCGCCCATCCAGGCCATCGGCCACTACGAGATCATCGACGGCGAACTCCATCGCACGCCCGGGGACCCCGAGGAGGGTTCGCCCGCGAGCCCTCGTCTGCTCGACGCGCTCAACGCGATCGGCCCGTGATCGCCCGAGTACGCCCCTTGCCCTGACGCTGCGACCGGTTTCGGTCCCAGCCCGATGGGCCCGCTCCCTTCCGGAGCGAGCCCATCAAGTCTGGTTCTGTGGCCGGGGATCCCCTACGGCAGTGGGGGCCGAAGGCCGTTGCTCGTGACGCTCTGGTTGATCACGAACTGTGAGCCGGGTTCGGTGAGGATGTTCCCGTCGCGCGAGTTGGTGATGGTGACGTTGCTGAGGGTGGCGCTGCCGCGGGCGCCTCCCATGGCGAGGATGCCGGATCCGTTGTTGGACTTGTCGATGGTGACGTTGGAGATCTGGGCCGTCACGGTGCCGCCGCCGGTCTTGAACTGGATGCCGTCGTACGTCGAGTCTCGGATTTCGGTGTCACGGATGACCACCCCGGGGATGGCGAGGTTCTGGGCGAACAGGGTGATGGCTCCGAACTCCTGATCCTCGTTCCAGAAGGCACCGCCCGTGCGGTACAGCCCGTTGTTGGCGATGAGCGTCTGCCCGGAGAAGGGCAGCGGGTCGTGGTCGGTCGCCAGCATGATGCCCGGGTAGTTCATGGTGTCGTAGATCAGGTTGTTCTCGATGGTGTTGCCGTAGCCGCCGTAGACGGCGATGCCGTTGGCCCGCCACGGCAGTTGGATCGTGTTGTTGCGGAAGTGGTTGTCGTGGCCGATGTCGACCGCCTGGTCCTTGACGTACTTGCTGGCCCACACGGCGAGGGCGTCGTCACCGGTATTGCGGAACGAGGAGTTCTCCACCGTTGAATTGCGGGTTCCGTTGGCGAAGTTGATGCCGTCGGCGTAGGTGTTGCGGACCCGGACTCCGGTGAACTCCAGCCGGTCGCCCGGCCCCCAGAGCTCGGGGATGTTGGTGTAGTCGCGGCCCACCCACACGCCGACGTTGGCGTGCTCGATCCACACGTTGGTGATCTTCGTGTCCTGGCCGAACCGGCCGTTGAGACCGACCCCGCCCTCGGCGTTGCCGTCGCCGCCCCGGATGGTGCCCGAGCCGAAGATGGCGATGTCCGAGATCTTGGTGTTGTCGTCGATGTCGAACCCGAAGTTGCCCTCGTGCGGATGGTTGATGCCGCCCGCAGATTGCGGCGGGGTGAGTGTGTAGAGCTGCGAGTGCCACATGCCGGCACCACGAATGGTGACGTCGCTGATGCCGACCTGGTTGTACTCGCCGCGGTTGAGCGGGTCGTCGGTGAGGATCTTCTGCTCCTGGCGCCACTGGCCCGCCGGGATCCACACGCAGTCGATCTGCCCGTTCTGGTCCGCGGTCACGGCACGCTGGATGGCGTCCGTGTCATCGATGCCGTCGTTCGGCACCGCACCGTACTGCGTGATCGAGACGCAGCCGGCCGGCTGGGCGGCGGGCGGGGCCACCTGCTCCAGGTCGATCAGGTCGACGATGTAGAAGGATGCGGTGTCGCCCGCGTCGCGCTGCAGCCGGAAGGTGGTGCCCGCCGGGTAGGTCTGCGTGAGCAGCGCGTTCGACTCGTCGAAGAGTCGGCGCGCGTCGGTCCCCGGGGTGTTGGTGAGCCCCTCGGGTGAGTCGGTGTTGCCGTACAGCCAGCTGTACTTGGAGCTCAGGTTGATCTTCCGTACGAAGGTGCCGTTCGCGTAGAGGCTGAGGGTGGCGTCGATGCCCCCGCCGCCCGCCGCGTCCGGGATCGAGTTGCGTACGACGATCGAGTTGGCCGGGCTGGTGGAGGTGAACTGCACGTACTGTCCGGTGGAGTTGAGGCGGACGGAGGCGCGACCCGACGACTCGGTGGCGAAGTTGGTGTGACCGAAGGTCCGCAGCTGATCAGTCGTCAGAAGGGTTCCCTGGTACGTCCCTTCCTCAGCCTCGTACTCGACGTACGGCACCGCGGCACCGCGGCCGACCACGATCGAGCGGGAGAAGATGTTGTTGTTCTCGTTGGTCTCGGTGACGGTGTTCGTGGCGTCCGCGGTCGCGGTGAGCACGCTTCCACCGCTCGTGGCGGTCCACGTGCCGCTGATCGTGACGTTGGCGGTGGCACCCGCGGCGATCGCACCCGCTGTGCCGTTGAGTGTGGTGCTACCCACCTGAATGCGTGCCACGGAACCCGCGGACGCGGGCGAGATTCCCCGGTTGTGCACCGCGACGGTGAAGGACACGGACGCGCCGGCTGCGGGGCTGGCCGGGTTGGTCGTGATGCCGGTGACCTCGAGGTCAGGCCCGGGGCTCTGGGTGACGGTCAACTTGGTCGCCGCGGTACGGCTGTTGTTGGTGCTGTCCAGTTCGGGCACGGTGTCCGTCGGATCGACCACGGCGGAGACCGTGTAACTGCCCGTGGCCCGCTTGCCCACAGCCACGGAAACGGTCTGGGAGGCGCCCGCCGCGAGTGCGCCGACCGGGGCGCTGCCTGCGACGGTGCCGTCCAGGCTGACGTTCACCGTGGTGGCGGGGGCGGCTGCCGTACCGGAATTACGCACGGTCGCCTGGACCGTGACGGTGTCCGACTCGGTGGGTGATGCCGGCGTCCAGGTCAGGTCGGTGACGACGAGGTCGGGGTTCGGGGCCGCGGCGCCGATGACCTCGAACTCCGCGACCTGCGCGCCGTATCCGCTCGAATTGCTCGTGAACCTCAACTGCACGTCCGCGTACCGGCCGCTGACAGCGATCGTGACCGAGTTGGCGTTCGAGGCGGGGTTGAAGGTGTAGTCGGCGGCGGCCTTGATCGAGGTGAATCCGCTCGCGGACTGCTCGCGTCCCAGGACCTGGATGTTCTGTGTCCTGGTCGCCCAGGCCGCGTCCGGGTTGAGCTTCACGGTGATTCCGCTGAGGTCGGCGTTCGCACCGAGTTTGGTCGTCAGCGTCGCGGGCTGACCGTTGGACTCCCAGTAGGTGCCCACCTGCCCGTCGTTGGCGTTGGTCGCCGTGAACGACTGGACCGACGACGATGCCTCGATCGGCTTGTTGAGCGAGAGGTTGGTCCCGTCGACGGGCGGCTCCTCGGGTTCACCCCCGTCATCGGTGCCGTAGACCTCGACCTCGGACAACTGGGCCGCGCTCCAGCCGGTGTTGGCGGTCACCGACACGCGGACGTGGCGCACGTTGCGGGCGGTGAAGTCCACGGTGACCGTGTTGGCTCCGGACGGGTCGAAGCGACGCGCGGCCGAACCGGACAGGGACGTGAAGGTGGAGCCGTCGGTGCTGCCCTCGATGGCGAGGGTCTCGGTCCTGGCCTCCCAGGTGGTGGGCAGCTTCAGGACGACCTGGTTGGCCTCGACGGTGCCGCCGAGATCGACGCGTATGGACTGGGGGAACGACCCGGCCGGGCCTTCCCAGTAACTCAGCTGGCTGCCGTCGGTGACGTTCGTGGCGGGATAGCCGCTGTGGGTTCCACTGGCCGTGGCGCTCTTGCCGAGCGCCAGGTTGGGTCCGCGGACGGCCGCCGGTGCGGCGCCGGCGGTGCTGGGTTGGAAACCGACGGTGACCAGACCGGCCAAAAGCAGGCCGATGGTCGTCCGTAGGCCGAATCGCTTCCGTCTCATGGCGTCCTCGTTCCATGGCAGGGGGACGACGGGGGGAGCGTGCTGCGAGAGATGGCGTGCTGCGAGAGATGGAGAGGGGCCGGCCGGGGGCCGGGAAGTCAGCGGTGAAGCGCGAAGGTAGCGAGGTGGCAGGGACGGATCGCAGCCCGTCTGCCGAGGATTGCCGCTAGGCAGTCGTTAATTTGCGTGATTCGATCGGCTCTTTGCTCTCGCAGGACAGATTTCTGGCTTCGGTTCCTTTTGTCAATGGCATGCGCACGACGTGTCGTCGTGGGGTGATCTGGTGCCGGGGAGAGAGCTGGGACAGGTGGCCCTCAGCTGGGTGTCGCGCGTGCCGGTCGCATGGCGTAGCCCGGCGGGCGGGGGGAGTTGGGGATCCACGGAGCCCCACGACGGTCACGGCCCGGCGCAGTGTCAACCGGTCCCGGAGCAAGCGCGGTCATCCGCGGGGGTCGCCGACAGGACCCGTCGTTCGGAAGATTGATCGGAAGATTGAGCAGACCGAGGAGTCTGTCGAGCTGCTCGGGGCACCGGTGCAGACCGGTGCCCCAAATCACCTGCGCAGAGCGGGCCGCCCCCGACGGATACAGGCCAACTCCGGCCGCAGGGCCGGAGTGTCATTTCCTGCGCGTCGAGGGCGGCCCGGGCGGAACGGGTCAGCCGCTCACCGGAGTCCAGCGGATCTGCGTGCTGCACAGGGACACCACGAGTGCCGCGGCCGCGACCACGCCCAGACCCCACACCAGACTGCTGGCATTCGCCACGAAACCTATGAACGGCGGGCCGGCCAGCAGGCCCGTCGTGCCCATGGCGGCGACAAGGGCCAGCGCGTCCGAACCCTGTTTGGCAGCGGCCACGTAGACACACGGGGTCACCGCCGCGCATCCCAGTCCGACACAGGCGAACCCGATGAGGGCCGGCACCACTCCCCCGCTGACGAGGGCGAAGGCCAGCCCGGCGGCGGCCAGCGCGCTGCCGAGTACGACGACACGTCCGTCGCCCCAGCGGCTGCGCCAGCCGTCGGCGAAGAGGCGGGCCACCACCATCATGCCCGCCACCACGGCGATGCCCAGAGGCGCGAGCTCCGCCGACGCCTTGGCCACGTCCTTCATGTAGAGGGCGGACCAGTCGTTCATGGAGCCCTCTGTCACAGTGCCGAACGCCATGGCGAGGCACATCCACAAGGTCATGCGGGACGGAAGGGTCCAGCGGCTACGGCTCTTCTCTTCTTTCTCCTTCTCCTCGGTACGCGCGTCCTCGGCGAGAAGTCCGGGGCGCGCGCCGGCGGTCAGCAGGACAAGGATCACGGCCGCCACGCCGAAGTGCGCCGCGACCGACGAGGTCGCCGCGTTCATTCCGGAGGCGAGGAGTGCCGCGAGCAGGGAACCGCCGCTGAAGGTCGCGTGCAGTCTGGCCATGGTGTTGCGCTCGTACCGTGCCTCAAGGGCTGCTCCCTGCGCGTTCATGGCGACGTTCAGGCATCCCACGAAGACGCCGTCGGCACACATGACCAGCAGGGCGACGGGATAGTTCGGCGCCGCGGCCAGCCCCAGGAGCAGGAGGGTCAGGGCGAGGGTCGACAAGAGTGCGAGCCGCGCCGAACCCAGCCGCTTCATGAGGACCGGGACCAGCGGAAACGACGCCACCGCGCCGATCCCCGCCGCCATCAGCAGCACCCCCACCTCGGCCGCGGTCAGGCCGAGATCCGCCTTGATGGCGGGGATCCGTGCGGCCCAGGTGGCGTACTGGAAGCCGAGGGAACAGAACAGCGCGGCGATCGCCAACTGAGCACGGACAAAGGGGTCATGAGTACGGACAGAGGGGTCATGGACACGGGACACGCACATCAGCTCGCTTGGTCGGGGCGGAGGGGCCGCGCGGCAGCACGCCGGTCGGCTCAGGCTGTGCATCCAGGTCGGTCGGCACCGCCTTGGACATGTAGACGGCGTTCGTGCCGTAACCGCCGGGAGAGATCCCCGGGTGAGCGGTGAACCCGCGCGCCGACCAGAACCTGTCGCTGCAGCCCACGGCGATCAGCGAGATCCGCTCGTCCCCGCGCGAGAGGGCCGTCAGCGTGAGGTGGTGAAGAAGGCGCTGGGCCAGTCCCCTGCCGCGTAGCTCCTCCGTGATAACGATGTCGTGCAGATGCAGATTGCCGGCGGCGGACGCCGGGCGCGGCACGAACACCGGCTCCTCGGTCCGCTCCAAGTCCGGGTACTGGAAGGCCGGATAGGGCATGGCCAGCAGGTAACCGGCAGGCCCGGACCCGACGTCCAGTACGAAGCACGTGCTCGGCGAGACACCCGCCCTGGCCCGAAGCGCCGCGCTCCCCTCCGTCAGGCCGAGTCCGGTGTAGGCGCGGGACTCCATCGCCACGATGCCGTCCCAGTCCGCGTCCGTGATGGAGCGTATGTGTACGTCACTCACGGGCGACCCGCGTTCGTCAGGGTGTACGGGAGCGGAGCGAAACCGTTGAAGCCCTGGGTCATGTAACTGATCGAGTAGGCGCCGCTGGACAGCACCCAGACCGGATCCCCCGACGCCAGGTCCTTGGGTACGTCGACAAGGCCGCGCTCATGGTTGTAGGCGTCGTCGCTGTCACAGGTGGGGCCCGCCACGACGGCCGGAACGCACTCGGCGTCACGGTGCGTGGGGAACACCAGCCGGTACTGCAGCGCGTCCATCTCGTAGAGGCCGTTGAACTTGCCGGCGCTCAGATAGAGCCAGTACTGACGCTCGCCGTTCGGTCCCTGCCGCTCGGACAGCCGGGCCACCTGGGCCCGGATGGCTCCATGGTCGGCGACCAGATAGCGCCCCGGCTCCATGACGAACTCGAGGTGGTCTCCGTGAACGCCCCTGAGGTACCGCATTCCCTCACGGATCACGGCGAAGATCTTGTCCATCGGCGGCTCCAGCGGCATGCCGAACCTGTCGAGGTATCCGAGCGCCGGAAGACCGCCACCGAGGTTGACATGATCCAGGGTCATCCCGCGGCTGCTCAGCTCGGTCAGGACGTCCGCCACGCACTCGACGGCGCTGTGCCAGGCGTCCGCCGTCATCTGCTGGGAACCGACGTGCACGGACAGGCCCGAGGGTGTCAGGCCGAGCTCCCGCGCCGCCTCCAGCACCCGCACCGCGTCGGCGGGCGAGCAGCCGAACTTGTTGCTGAGGCCCCACAGAGCGCCTTCACCGGTGGTCGTCAGTCGGCAGAACACCCGTGCTCCTGGAGCATGGGCCGCGATCGCCGCCACGTCCTCCAGGCTGTCGGTCGCGAAGTCCCTTACGCCGAGACGGTAGGCGTCGGCGATGTCCCGGTCGGACTTGACGGTGTTGCCGTAGTGCACGCGGCCGACCGGCACCCCCGTCCGCAGCGCCTGCTCCAGTTCACGCGGGCTTGCCCCGTCGACTCCGGCGCCCTTTTGCGCCAGACAGGCGAGCACCTCGTCCACGGGACAGGCCTTCATGGCGAAACGGACGAGGACTCCGGGCAGTTCGCGCCGCAGCGTCTCGTAGCAGTCCTCGATTCCGGCCAGGTCCAGGACGATCCGGTCCTCGTCGGCGGCAGCCAGTGCGTCGAGCAGGGATGCGGACGCATGCGTCATGGTCTCGCTCACCCCGGCCGCCCGGGTGACGGGTGTACGGGGGTGCGCCGAGCCACCCGCACCATCGAGTCCCATGCCTCGGCCAGAAGGGCGAAGTCCTCGATGTCGCTGCGTGCTTCGTCGAGGAGACGTTCCCGCCGCGTCGCCAGAAGGTCGGCGAACTCGGCGTAGCTGCCGCCCAGTTTGCGGTACGCGGTGTCGAGGGCGTCCAGGCGCTGGACGTTCTCGGTGTGGTCGAGCCGCGTGCTCTCGCTCGCCAACCGGGCGACGACCGACGCGCGTACCTGTCCCGCGTCGTCGAGCAACGCCGGGCCGGCCTCGGCCATCTGGTCGTAGATGGAGTTGAAGTAGAGCATCGACAGCAGGAACTTGACGTAGCGCATCTGGTACGCCCTGAACCCGGCGTCGGTTCTTCGTTCGCCGGTGTAGAAGTTCTCGATGTTCCGGTTGTGCAGCACGCCGGGCAGGGCGGCGTCGTGGACCAGGTGGATCAGGAAGTAGTCGCTGCCGATCGTGTCGGTGGCGGGCGGCAGCGGCACGCGTTCGTGCACCCCGTGGAAGCTGATGTTGCACATGTCCACGCGCATGGGGTCGACGAGGGCCAGCGTCGAGTGGTCCTCGACGAACGGGTCCGTGCCCGCCCCCCGGAAGGAGTCGTCGACGAGTTCCTGCTTCATCTCGCGGGACCAGTGGGCGGGTGCCCACAGGCTGACCAGGTCGTAGTAGACGTCGGGGTCGATCCGGAGTATGTCGCCGATGTCCACGGAGAGTTCGCCCACGAAGGAGCTGCCGACCATCGCGACCCGTTTGTCCTCGTGCTGCGCGGCCAGCGCGTTCTCGGTGACATGCGGAGCGACTTCGGCCGCGCGTCTGCCAAGAGCCGTGAGCTCGTGATGGATGGGGAAGACGGTCTCGCCGTCCACGACCTGGTAGCGGCTGTCGGAGTCCCTGCGGTGCACCGACTCGCAGCCGAGCGCGACAGCGATGAGGAACGCGCGGTTGGTGCAGGCCCCGTAGGAGAGGCCGTCGGGGAGCATCAGGTCGAGCAGGAGGTCGGGCTTCATGGTCCCGGCCCGGCCGATCACCCGCTGGAGGAAGTCCCGTTGCTGTGCCTCGTCGATGTGGTGGACGACGATCCGCTCACTGGCGGGGAGGCGGCGCACGGTCTCGGCGTGTTCCGCGTAGGCGGCTGCCTCGCAGGAGTCGAGGATCAGCAGATGCACCTCGGCGTCGAAGTGCTCGGCCGCGTAGGCCGCTTCCTCACCGATGGCCTCGATCGTCGCGGAACACGGTCTGTTGGTGGGAAGGGTCAGGCATATTCGGCGCATGCCGCTTCTCCGACCGGCTCGTCCAGCTCCGCACCGTTCCAGGGCGTAAGGCCCAGCAACTTGGCGCCCAGTTCGTCGAGGATGGCCCTGTCGTACCGCAGGGATTCGTGCAGCCTGGAGTCGCCGAGCAGCGTCGCGTTCCAGTCCGGTGTGCTGAGGTTGCGCCACGAGTCGACCCGTGAACGCCTGAGGGTCTGGTGGGAGTCCAGCGCCGGCATCATCGACAGGTACTGCGCCGCCCGTACGCCGTTCTGGGAGGTGTTGGGGGCCACTCCGTGTGCCAACAGGCCGTTGAATATCAGCAGGTCGCCGGCCTTGAGTTCCGGTCGTACGACGGGGAACTCGTCCCGGTCGATCCTGGGCCGGATCGGGTCACGGTCGTCCGCCTGGAGTGCCTTCCAGCGGTCCAACTGCCGGAACAGCTCGGGAGCGCACTGGAAGCCGCCGAGTTCCGGCGTGATGTCGTTGAGCGCGATGATCCCCTGGACGCGCTGCGGCGGAATTCCGAGTGTGGTGTCGACATCCCAGTGCAGCTCGATGTCGAAACCCTCGTCCGTGCGCGGTATCAGGGCCCGGTCGCGGTTCTTGACGTTGGGCGGGTTCAGGTTGAGCCGGTCGAGGGTGACCCACAGCTCTTCGCAGTCCCATACGTCGACGAACGCGTCGTAGACCCGCTGCGTCTGGCGACTGTCCCAGAGGAGTTGGTGGTGGTACGCCTCGACGAATCCGTAGATGTGCAGGTCCCGGTCCAGGTCCGAGCGGTACTTGCGCTCCTCGTACCAGGTGTCCGGGCGATCGGGGTCGAGCCCTTGGAAGTCCCAGGTGAAGTCCAGCAGGTTCCTGGCCGCCAAGGCGGGTATGGCCTGCTTCACGATGACGTAGCCATAGGTCTGCCATGAGGCGAAGTCCTCTTCGGACAGCACCCTCAGCGGGACGGTCTTCTTCAGATCACGCAGAGGGGTCTGCGCCAGATACGTCTCGGCGTCCGCACTGAAGTAGGGGACGCGAGAAGCAGCTCGATGGAGATATCGGTCAGGCGTGGGCATGCAGTGCTCCAGACCTCGGTCTTCCCCGTCGACAGATGTGTCTACGAGGACGGAAACGCGGTCACCGATGACGTGCGGCACGTTCGCCACGTGGATCCGGACATGCGACGGTCTGTGCGCCTCACGTCCGGACGCGCACCGGCGCTGTGCGACGGAGCCGGAAGCAGCGCACGTCGCACAGCAGGAAAAGGGAAATGGCCGGCCTGCAGGGTCACTGCATCAGGTGCCACACCAGCCCCTCTTCGAACTCGCGCCCCACTAATTTGGACTAGACCAACTCGCCATGTCAAACAGGTCTTTGAGTGCGTGTCGCCCTCAAAACGCCTACCTCCACAGTCAGCTCAAAGCGGCCGGAAGGCGGTCACCTCGTACACCGGGAAGGCGGTCACCTCGCACAACAGACCCCTGGGCCACGCCCGGCTCCAGCCCAACACACCTCTTGACACGGGCGGTTAGCCTGGGGCGGAAATCCCATTGGTCTGTACCAAATTCATGTCGCCGTTTCGATGCGTACATCGGCGGCACGGATGCGCGGGCTCTACTCGAAAGGTGAAGGCACTCGATGGTCTCCAGCAAGCACAGCAAGGAGTTGCGGCGGCTGGCGCTCTCCGTCCTGCAGCCGGGGTTCGTGGGCACCGAGGCACCGGCCTGGGTGCTGCGCGAGATCGGTGACGGACTGGCGTCCGTCGTGCTCTTCGCTCGCAACATCGTCTCGCTGGAACAGGTCGCCGAGCTGTCCGGGCAACTACGCGCGGAGAACCCCGCGTTGATCATCGCGATCGACGAGGAGGCCGGCGACGTCACCCGGATCGAGTCCGCGACCGGCTCGACCCGGCCCGGCAACTTCGCACTCGGAACCGTCGACGACACCGAACTGACCGAGTCCGTCGCCGCCGGCCTAGGCCGCCAACTGCGCGCCGCCGGAGTGAGTCTCGACTACGCACCCAGCGCGGACGTCAACTCCAACCCGGACAACCCGATCATCGGGGTCAGGTCCTTCGGCGTCGACCCGAAGGTCGTGTCCAGGCACACCGCCGCGTGGATCCGGGGGCTTCAGTCGGCCGGAGTCGCCGCCTGCGCCAAGCACTTCCCCGGCCACGGCGACGTCGCCGTCGACTCCCACCACGGCCTGCCCACCTACGGTGCCGACCGCGACGAGATAGCCGCCCAGGCCCTGCCTCCGTTCCGGGCCGCCCTGGACGCGGGTGTTCGCGCGGTGATGAGCGGCCACCTGCTGGTCCCCGCGTACGATCCCGACCTGCCCGCCACGCTCAGCCCGCGCATCCTGGACGGACTGCTCCGCCAGGAACTCGGCTTCGAGGGCATGATCGTCACAGACGCAATCGAGATGGGTGCCGTCGCCGACCTCTACGGAATCGACGGCGCCACGGTGCGAGCGGTCATCGCCGGTGCCGACGCGATCTGTGTCGGCGGCGAGAACGCCGAGGAGGCCACCGTCGGCCTGCTCGCCGGCGCTCTCGTCGACGCCGTGGTCCGCGGCGACCTCAGCCATGACCGGCTCGAGGAAGCGGCCGGGCGCGTCCGGGAGTTCGCCAACTGGTCGGCCGGTCTGTCCCAGGCCGACACCGTCGACACGATCAGCAGCGACATCGGCTTCGCGGCCGCCCGCCGCGCCATCCGGCTGGCCGGAGCGGTCCAGGACGCCCTGCCGCTGTCCGCCGCACCTCACGTCGTGGAATTCGTGGCCACCACCAACCTGGCCATCGGCAAGGAAACCCCGTGGGGTGTCGCCGCCCCGCTGCTCGAACGGCTCCCCGGCACGACCATCGTCCGTGTAGGGCAGCAGGATCTGCACTCGCTGACCACCGCCCCGGAGGCCTGCGCGCTGGAATCGGCCACAGGTCGTCCCTTGGTCGTCGTCGTCAGGGACGCCTCCCGGCACGAGTGGATGGCCCGCGCCCTCGGGGACCTCATCGCGGCGCGTCCCGACGCGATCGTCGTGGAGATGGGTCTGCCGGGCGCCGCGGTCCCGGGAGCGCTACAGATCTTCACCCACGGTGCTACCGCCGCCTCCGGGGTGGCCGCCGCGGAGGTGCTGGTGGGGGCCCGCTAGACCGTGGGCTCCGGGTACGCCGGTCCGCCCCTGTGACACAGGGGCGGACCGGCGTACCTGTGTCCGCCACATTCCGCCGTATATCGCTGGACATTCTGTTCAGCAGAGAGCCGTCTCAGCTATGCAGATTGGGCAGTCTGCTCAGCATTCCACGCAACTCTTGCACAGGCTGGCTTCAGGAGCTGTGCTGTCTGTCATCGCGGGCTGCGACTTCGGTACGCCCGGGACGGTCCGTCTTTCCGCTTTCGCCTGAAGGAGAGCTCCGTCATGAGCATCGAGCAGACTCTCACCAGCCAGGAGCGCCTGGCCGAGCTGGACCTGACACAGCTTCAGCAGCTGGTCGGCCTGGTCGAGTACGACGAGAACAGCGACCCGTTCCCCGTGACGGGCTGGGACGCGGTGGAGTGGGTGGTGGGCAACGCCACGCAGGCCGCCCACTTCTATCAGTCGGCGTTCGGCATGGAGCTGGTCGCCTACTCCGGCCCCGAGACCGGCAACCGTGACCATCAGGCGTACGTGCTGCGCAGCGGAGCCATCCGCTTCGTCTTCAAGGGAGCCGTGGCCCCGGCCAGCGCCCTCGCCGACGCGCACCGCGAACACGGCGACGGCGTGAGCGACATCGCGCTCGAAGTACCGGACGTCGACCGGTGCGTCCGGCACGCTCGGGCCCAGGGCGCCACGATCCTGGAGGAGCCGCACGACGTCAGCGACGAGAACGGCACCGTGCGCCGGGCCGCGCTCGCCGCGTACGGGACAACTCGGCACACGCTGATCGACCGGTCCCGCTACAACGGGCCCTACCTGCCGGGCTATGTGGCCCGCTCGTCCTCGTACGTGAAGCGGCCCGGTGCGCCTAGGCGGATCTTCCAGGCCCTCGATCACGTGGTGGGCAATGTCGAACTCGGCAAGATGGACGACTGGGTGGACTTCTACAACCGGGTCATGGGCTTCACGAACATGGCCGAGTTCATCGGGGACGACATCGCCACCGAGTACTCGGCGCTGATGAGCAAGGTGGTGGCGAACGGCAACCACCGCGTGAAGTTCCCGCTCAACGAGCCGGCCGTGGCGAAGAAGAAGTCGCAGATCGACGAGTTCCTGGAGTTCTACCAAGGCCCCGGAGCGCAGCACCTGGCGCTGGCCACCAACGACATCATCGCCTCGGTCGACGCCCTGCGCGCCGAGGGAGTGGAATTCCTCGCGACCCCCGACTCGTACTACGAGGACCCTGAGTTGCGCGCCCGGATCGGCCAAGTGCGGGTGCCGGTGGAGGAGTTGCAGCGGCGGGGCATCCTCGTGGACCGGGACGAGGACGGCTATCTGCTGCAGATCTTCACCAAGCCGATCGGTGACCGTCCCACCGTCTTCTTCGAGCTCATCGAGCGGCACGGCTCACTCGGCTTCGGCAAGGGCAACTTCCAGGCCCTGTTCGAGGCGATCGAGCGCGAGCAGGCCAGGCGCGGCAACTTCTGACCGGGAACACACCGCCTTCTGACCGGGAGCACACCGCGACGGCCGACCGGACGATCCGGTCGCCGGCCTGGTCCGCCCCGGTCCCCGACCTGGTCCGCCCGTGTCGCCGACTGGGTCCGTCCAGGGCTGCCCGGCCCGCCCACCACCACGCCTCAGACACCGGAAGTGACGCCCCATGACCTGGCTGGACCTGCCGACCGACGACCTGTTCGGGATCAGCAATCTGCCCTACGGGGTGTTCTCCCCGCGCGACGGCGCCCCGCGGGCGGGGGTCCGGGTGGGCGCCCAGGTGCTGGATCTCGCGGCCGTGCCGGGCCGGCACCGTGGTCGTGTCAGGCACGCCCGTCACCCGCCCCTGTGGACACGCCGACCGGGACCGAAGACGGGCGAGGTGGCTTCGGGGCTCTTGCGCTAGGGAGAGCCGGTGTCCGCGGCCGACTTCCGTGACCGCGTCTTCGGGATCTGCCTGGTCAACGACTGGTCGTTGCGCGGCCTCCAAGCCTGGGAGTACGTCCCCCTCGGACCGTTCCTGGGCAAGTCGTTCGCCACATCGGTCTCTCCGTGGATCGTGCCGCTCGACGCTCTGGACGCCGCCTGGACCACCCCGCCCGCTCGCGATCCCGAGCCGCTGCCGTATCTCGCCGACACCGGCAAACAGGGACTGGACCTGAACCTGACGGTCCGCCTCAACGGTTGCCTCATCTCCACGCCCCCGTTCGCCTCGATGTACTGGACCGGCGCACAGATGCTGGCTCACATGACGGTCAACGGGGCCTCCACCCGCACCGGCGACCTCTACGCGTCGGGCACTGTCAGCGGCCCCCATGCCGACGAATGCGGTTCCCTCATCGAGCTCACCGAGGGTGGCGCCCGCCCCCTGGCCCTGTCCGACGGTTCCGCGCGCGCTTTCCTTGAAGACGGCGACGAGGTCACCCTCAGCGGCACCGCACCCGGACCCGCGGGGGGGGCCGTATCGGCCTGGGCGAAGTCACCGGCCGGATCCACACCGCCAGGCAGTGACCCCGGGCGGGCGTACCATCCGGTCATGAGCCCGGTCGGGCATGGCATTGCCTCCATGACTGAATGCAATGTATACGTTGTACATGCTTTCTTCCGGTGACCGTCCCGAAGAACGTCCAGGGCTGCACAACCAAGCCGAACTCGCCTACCGGCGGCTGCGCGAGCGGCTGATCGACGGGCACTACACGCCCGGCGACCGGCTGACGGAGCTGGGTATCTGCGAGGACCTCGGCATGAGCAGGACGCCGGTCCGCGAGGCGCTGCGCCGACTCCAGAGCGACGGCCTGGTGACCTCGACGGGCCGGGGCGTGGTGGTCAGTTCGCTCTCCCCGCAGGAGATGGTGCACGCGACGCAGTTGCACGGCGCACTGGACGCGCTGGCCGCCAAGCTCGCCGCCACCGCACAGCGCGACGGCCAGTTGTCCCCCGCGCAGCTCATTGGACTCAAGGAGGCCTCGCGCCGGGTGGAGGAGCAGGCCTCGGCCGGCGACCCGGCAGGGGCCTGGCACGCGAATCTCGACTTCCACATGATGCTGGCCCGCCTCTCGGGCAACCCTCTGCTGGAGGACACGCTCGACCGCATCTGGGCCCGGTTCGCCATCGTGAGCCTCAGCAACATCCACCGGCGCAAGGACCTGACACCCCGTCAGCACGACGCGATCGTCAGTGCCATCGTCGACGGCGACCCGCCGAGGGCGGAGGCCGCCGCGGCCGAGCACGCACGAGAGGCAGCGGAGATGTACGGAGAAGGTCACAACTGAGGTAGCGGTACACGTCTGCCTGCCCTCATGGCACCGCGCCGCTTTGCCGTCGCAGCCGGCGAACCGGACGGCTTCACCGAGCCTGAACCCAGAGCTACCGGCGAGTAGAGCTTTTTGCCGCAACCCTTGTCCGATCCCTTGTCGACCCTTGATGTGCAATGTATACATTGCACATCAAGGGCAAGGGTGCCTGCGGGCACCCCCAGCCGTCACCACCCACGGTCGGGCGTCGCCTGCACGCCTGGGGAGACGTTCCACGCACAAGGGACAGGCGCCAACGGTCGCCTCCGGAACTGCATTTGACGAGCCGTCACCACTTCCGGTCGCCGCCTTCAGTCCTGGTCCGTGCCATCCGGCACGGCACCGGTCCGAGGGGCCGTCCATGTGAACCGCCATCACGATCACCAACTTGAGGTGAATGTCATGCCAGGAATCGGCCGAAGCGGACGCCACTCAGCCCTGCTCAGTGCGACGGCGGCGGTGCTGCTGCTCGCCACCGCGTGCGGATCGGGGTCGGGTTCGAGCAGCGGAGCGATCAAGATCGGTGCCTCACTGCCGCTGTCGGGCCCCGTCGCCGATGCCTCCAAGCCCGCGTACGAGGGGTACAAGGTGTGGCTCGAACAGCTAAACGCCGACGGCGGGCTGCTGGGCCGTGACGTCGAACTGAAGGTGCTCGACGACGGCTTCGACCAGAACACCGTCGTCACCAATTACAACCGCCTCATCAGCCAGGAACGCTCCGACCTGCTGCTCGGCACCTTCTCGTCGAAGCTCAACCTGCCCGCCTCCGCCGTGGCCGAGCGCAACAAGATGCTCTACGTCGAGCCCTCCGGCGGCGCCGAGGAGATCTTCAACCGCGGTTACGACTACCTGTTCTTCGCGCAGCCCAGCACCTCGCTGGACCTGCCCGAGCAGTTCGTGCAGTACATCAAGTCGCTGCCGGCCGCCGAGCGGCCGAAGACGGCCGCCTATCCCACCCAGGACGACCCCAACACCGATGTCACCGTCGAGGAGTTCCGCAAGGAACTCACCAAGCTCGGCGTGAAGACGGTCTACAGCGAGAAGTACGCGCCGGACACCGTCAACTTCGACTCCATAGCCAGCGCCGTGGCACGGGCCAAGCCCGACCTGATCATTCACGGCGCTGTCGCGGCCAACGACGGCGCGGGCTTCGTCAAGGCTCTGCAGAAGCAGCAGTTCAGCCCCAAGATGATGTTCCAGACCAACGCCCCGAGCCTCATCGACTCCTATCCCAAGGCGATCGGCGCGGCGAACACCGAGGGCATCTTCACCTCGGCCGCCTGGAGCCCGAAGGCCGACTACACGGGCAACGCCGAGTTCGTGGCCGCGTACACGAAGGCCTACGGCACGGCTCCGGGTGACGACGCCGCCAACGCGTACACGGCGGGCCAGGTGCTGGAGGCCGCGGTCAAGGGCGTGGGCAGTCTCGACCAGGACAAGCTGGCCGACTGGCTCCACTCGCACACCGTGCAGACCATCGTGGGCCCGCTGAAGTGGGACGAGCGCGGGGTCCCGGACGGCAACATGCTGCTCGCCCAGTGGCAGAACGGGAAGTTCGAGTTCGTCGCCCCGGCGAGTCAGAAGACCGTCGACAAGGCGGTCAACCCCAAGCCCGGGTGGTCGTAGTGGGTACGTTCTTCCAGGCTCTGGTGCTGGGCCTGCTGGTCGGCGGCGTGTACGCCCTGGTCGCCTCCGGCATGAACCTCATCTTCGGCGTGATGAAGGTCGTCAACCTCGCCCAGGGCGGCATGCTGATCCTCAGCGCCTACCTCACGTACTCGCTGTGGAACGCCACCGGCATCGACCCCCTGCTCCTGGTCCTCATCACGACGCCGTGTCTGCTGGTCGTCGGCTGGGCCACGTACTACATCTTCATCGAGCGGTCACGGACCACCGACGCCTCGATGGCGCTGGTGACGACCTTCGGCCTCACGCTCGTCACCAAGGGCGTCATCGCCCTGATCTGGGGAAACGAACCGAAGTCGGTCACTCCCGGCTACGCCAACCGCTCCTTCTCCGCCCTGGGGCTGAAGTTTCCGCAGGCCCAGGTGTACGCCTGCCTGGTCGCCGCCGTGGTTCTCACCGGCCTGTACCTGCTGCTGCGCCACACCTGGCTGGGCCGGTCCATCCAGGCCACCGCGTCCAGTTCGGAGGGCGCCCGGCTCATCGGCATCGAGGTCCGCTCCGTGTGGGCCGCCGCCTACGCGCTGGGCGTGGCGGCGGCGGGCGCGGGCGGGACGCTGCTGAGTCTGCTGTACCCGTTCATGCCGAGCTCGGCCGACCACTGGATCGGTCTGACGCTCGCCATCATCGTGCTCGGCGGCATGGGCAGCCTGCCCGGCAGCGTGCTCGGTGCGTTGGTCATCGCCGTCGCCGAGTCGCTGACCTCGACCTACGTGGCGCCCGACTGGGCGGCCGCGGTCCCGTATCTGGCCATCATCCTGGTGCTCGTGGTCCGCCCGCAGGGCCTGCTCGGCACCCGGCTGCGAGAGGACATGAGCCGCGCATGACCATCAACCGCCTGCGGGCGTACGGGATCGGTCTCGCCGCCGTCGGCCTCGCCATCCTCCCGCTCGTCAACGACAACGCCTATGTCCAGAACATGGCGATCATGGGGTTCCTGCTGGCCGTCATGGCCTCCGGCTGGAACATCATCTCCGGCTACGCCGGCTACATCTCGCTCGGGCAGAGCGCCTTCCTCGGCGTCGGCGCCTACACCACCGCGCTGCTGTCCATCCACACCGGCATCTCCCCGCTGCTGGCCGCTCCCGTGGGCGGCGTCGTCGCGGCTGCCTCCGCCGTCGTCCTCGGACTGGTCGGCCGGCGCACCCGCGGTATCGCCTTCGTCATCATCAGCTTCGCCTTCCTGGAGTTCACGGCGCTGCTGGTGTCCAACTGGGGATCGCTGACCAACGGCAACCACGGGCTCGCGCTGCCGCTGCCGACCTGGGACCGGGCGTATCTCAACTGGCCCTTCTACTACTACCTGTTGGCGCTGCTCGCGCTGACCGTCTGTGGCTCGTGGGCGATCCGCCGCTCCAAGTTCGGTATCGGGCTGATGGCGATCCGCGACGACGAGTCGAAGGCGGACGGCATCGGGCTGCGCACCGACCGCTACAAGATGTTCGCGTTCGCGGCCAGCGCCTTCCCGATCGGTGTCGCCGGCGGCGTCTACGCCTACTACATCGCCTTCCTCGAACCGGCGTCGATGTTCGACATCGTCATCGCCATGCAGATCGTGCTCGCCGCCCACCTCGGCGGGGTGGGCACGCTGTGGGGACCGGTGCTCGGCGCGTTCCTGCTGGAGGCGCTCAACCAGCTCACCAACCAGACCCTCAGCGGCCCGGACGCCGGTTCGTGGCGCCTGATCATCTACGGTGCCCTGCTCGCGGCGATCGTCCTGTTCTTCCCCAAGGGCATGCTCACCGAGGGCGCCGCCTGGGTGGCCCGTCGGCGCCGCACCGGGCCGCAGGCGGTGGCCGGCACCCGACTGACCGCGGTTCCCGACACCTTGCCTCCGGCCGCCGTGGTCCGTGCCCGCACCCCTTCGACGGCACAGGGCCCGCTGCTCCAAGTGGCCACCCTGAGCAAGGCGTTCGGTGGCGTGCGCGCCGTCGACGACTGCTCGTTCACCGTCGAACGTGGCTCCATCACCGGACTGATCGGGCCCAACGGGTCCGGCAAGACCACGGTGTTCAACCTCCTCGACGGCAGTCTCGCGGCCGACACCGGCAGCATCCACCTGGGCGAGCGACGTATCGACCGACTGCCGCGCTGGCAGCGGGCCCACGCGGGACTTGCCCGCACCTTCCAGGCCACCAGGGTCTTCCCTCAGCTCACCGCGGTGGAGAACCTCGCCGTACCCAGCCGCACGTTCTCCACCGCGGGTCTTGCCGCCTCGGCGATCAGCGGCAAGGAGGCGGCGCGGGCCCGCGAGTGGCTCGACTTCGTCGGTATGGAGGCGTACGCCGAACACCGCGCGGGCGACCTGTCGTACGGGCAGCAGAAGCTCGTCGAACTCGCCCAGGCCCTGATGCTGGAGCCCGAGGTACTCCTGCTCGACGAACCGGCCGCCGGCATCAACCCGGCACTCGTGGAACGGCTCAGCGGCATCGTCCGCAAGCTCAACGAAGCCGGCACGACCGTGGTGATCGTCGAGCACAACATGCCGCTGGTGCTGTCGCTGTGCGACCACATCCACGTCCTGGCCCAGGGGCACGTCATCGCGAGCGGCCCCCCCGGACAGATCGAACAGGACCCCGCCGTCCTGGACGCCTACCTCGGCGACCACACGCCGGGACCGGGCAACACCCCGGCCACCACGGGAGCCAACTCATGATCACCTTCAGGAATCTGGTGGCAGGGTACGGACGCGCCGGCGACATCCTGCGCGGCGTCGACTTCACCGCCGCCGAATCCGCCATCACCTGCATCGTCGGCCCCAACGGAGCGGGAAAGTCGACCGTACTCAAAGCGTGCAGTGGGCTGTTGCGCCCCCGCGGGGGCCAGGTCCTGCTCGGCGACGAGGAGATCGGCGGGCACTCCCCCGCGGAGATCCTGCGCCGCGGAGTCGTCCAAGTGCCCCAGCACCACGGGCTGTTCCCGTCCCTGACCGTGCGCGAGAACGTCATGCTCGGCGCCTACGTCAACCGCAAGGAACGCGAGCGCAACCGACGCCGGTACGAGGAGATCACCGACCTCTACCCGCTCATCGCCGAGCGCGCCGACGACAAGGCCGCGTCCCTGTCCGGCGGTCAGCGCCGCACCGTCGAGTTCGCACGCGCCCTCATGCTGCGCCCCCGGGTCGTCCTCCTCGACGAGCCGACGCTCGGCCTCGACCCCAAGGCCGCCAAGCAGCTCGCCGACTCCGTCACCACGCTCAACCAGGAAGGAGTCACCGTCCTGATGGTCGAACAGAACGTACGGTTCGGCCTCACCCTCGCCGACCACGCGGTCGTCATGGAAGGCGGCCGCGTCCTGCACACCGGCGCCGCCGACGCACTGCTCGCCGACCCGGACATGGCCCAGCTGTTCTTCGGAGCCGCTCCCAAGCAGGAGGCGTCATGAGCGCGCCGCCGCGGATCGGGACCATCGGCGCCGAGGTGACCGCCGTCCTGCCACGGATGGGCCGGGGTAGCCCGCCGCCGTCCGATGAGAAGTAGCCCTGCTAGCGCCGGAAGGCTGCCATGACCAGCACATACCTGAGCCTGATCCAGACGATTCTGACCTCGGGGGCCCGCGCCGCGGAGCCGGTCCGCGTCGGCGGTCTGGAGCTGCTCGCGATCCCCCAACTGTCCTACGACGTCCCCGGTACGCCCGCCCATATCAACGGTGGCGACAGCGAGACCGAGCTGTTGCTGCTGCGCCGGGACGAGGACCGGTTCGAGCCGTGGGGAACCCTGGAGGCACCCGGCGGGGAGGATGCCGAGTCCTTCACGATCGGGGACCGTGACTTCCTGGCGGTGGCGAGCATCCGCACCGGAGCCGGGCCCTACGACTACACCGTGCCGTCCACGGTCTTCGAATGGGACGGCACACGGTTCGTGCCCTTTCAGACGTTCGACTCCTTCGCCGCGAAGCAGTGGCGGTACTTCACCGTCGACGGCCGGCACTTCCTCGCGCTGGCCCAGGGAGTCGCGCTCCCCCAACACGCCGAGGAGAACCGGCCGTCCGTCATCTACGCCTGGGACGGCACACGCTTCGCCCACTTCCAGGACATCCCCTCCGAGTGGGCGTACAACTGGCACGCGTTCACGGTGGGAGGGCACACCATGCTCGCCCACGCCGACCATGTCGTGCCGAGCGTCCTGTACCGGTGGGACGGGGCGGAGTTCGTCCCCCACCAGGACCTCGCCCCGTCAGCGGGCCGGGCGTTCGCCACGTTCGACGACCCGGGCGGCAGCGGTACGTACCTGGTGGTGGCCTGTATCGACGACGGTTCGCGGGTGCTGCGCTGGGATGCCGCGGCGGACCGGTTCGTGGAGCACCAGAAGCTCGCGGGGGCGGGCGCGCGGGAACTCGCCGTCGTACGCACCGCCCGTGGGCTCTATGTGATCCGGGTCAACTTCATTCAGGGCCCCCGGACCGATCCCACGGCCGCGCTGCTGTCGCAGATCTACCGGTGGGTCGGGGACCGGCTGGACGTGGTCGACGAGTTCCCCACTACGGGCGGCACCGACCTCGCCGTACTGGACAGCACCCCAGGCCCGCTGATCGTGCAGACCAACGCGCTGACGGCCGGCCTGCGCTTCGCCGCCGAGAGCCGCGTCTACCGCTTCACGGACTGAAAGCCGCGTCCACCGGCTCCCGGACTGAAGCCCGAGCAACGGCCGGTCAAGCCCCGCTTGGCCGCGTCGGCCCCTTGCCTTGCGAAAGAGAGACCGACATGTCTGACCACGAGTCCCCCGAACTCATCGACTTGTTCAAGGCATACACAGCCGGCCCCGATTCCATCGGCGCGCATCTGCGCGCAGCCGCGGCCCGGG
Organism: Streptomyces sp. NPDC093544; assembly: GCF_040683495.1. Taxonomy (NCBI): domain Bacteria; kingdom Bacillati; phylum Actinomycetota; class Actinomycetes; order Kitasatosporales; family Streptomycetaceae; genus Streptomyces; species Streptomyces sp. NPDC093544. Next base: position 298,409 of record NZ_JBFBEA010000005.1, read on the forward strand.
CTCATGCGAGCGATCCCCTGCTCGTGGTGACCGGGGCGGACATGGCGCTGTACCCGGGCGACGGCCGGCCACCGACCGTCCTCGCCTATCGGTTGAGCAACCGCGGCTTCAAGGAACTGGCCGCCGTCTCCCATCTGGGCACGGCGCTGGCCTCGCTCGTGGAGCTGTACGGCCACGATCCCGGCGGGGTGTGGCGGGCCGATGCCGAGAAGCTGCTGCACCAGGTACGGCGTTCGCGGGCGGCCAACAGCACGGCCCTGTGGCGCGACCGGATCGCTGCCGTCTCCCACCGGGGCCGGGAGGAGGCGATCGCGACGATGGTCGACTACGCCTGCGCCGTCACCGAGCGGTATCTCCTGCGTGCGCTGGCCGACCCGTCGTCCTGCCTCAACCACCGGACACTGCGCGAGGAGTATCTGGAGGACGGCCCGGACCTCGCGGTGTCCTTCAATCGGATCATGGTCGCCACGTTCTTCCTGGTCGGCATGGACAACGCGCACCGGCTCATCGCCTGGTGCGACGGCCAGCACATCGACTGGGCCCGCACCATGGTGGTCGTCGTCGGGCAGATAGGGCGCCCCACCGCCGGGGTGACCTGGCGTACGAACGGTGTCGCCGGCACCGTACTGGCCGCCTCGCGGCACACGCTGCCGCTGGAACGCCTCTACATCGCCCCGCACGCACCCGGATTCGCGACGCCCGTCGGCGGCGACCTCCGTGAGGTCGAGGCGCTGGAGCCGGTGCTGCGGCAGCTGTGGGCGGGCACCAGGGTGACGGTCGAGCTCGGCGCGGCGATGTTCGAGGGCTATCCGGCGTTCTCCCCCGGCGACGACCGTCCCGGGCTCCTGGGCGAGCGGACGGTCTCCCGGGCCGACGAGGTCATCACCGAACAGCCCCGTATCCGCTCGCCCAAGGACTGGTTCACCCTCGTCACCCGGCTGCGCCTGGTCATGGAAGACCCCCGCCAGTTGCTGTCCGGCGCTGTCACCGACTACGCCGCCCAGCAGCTCATCGAACACGGCAACGACCCCCTCGCCGTCACCGTCCCGGGTCTCGACGACGAGCCCTACCCCGCCTACGGCTCCGTCTCCGCGGCGGCCTGACCAGAAAGCGACTCCGCCATGCCTCAACACCCCTTCTCCGGCGGGTTCCTGGAGCGCCTGCACGCCGGCGAACCCACACTCATGCTGGCCATCCGCGGCAGCCGGACGACGGACGTCGTCCACATCGCCCGCTCGACCGGCCACCACAGCATTCTCGTCGACCTCGAACACTCCACCATGTCGACCGATGTCGCCGCCCAGCTGTGCGCCTCCGCCGACAGCCTCGGGCTCACGGCGCTGGTCCGGGTCCCCGAGCGCGAGTACGGGATGATCGGTCGGCTCCTGGACGGCGGAGCCCACGGAATCATCGCGCCGCGCATCGAAACAGTGGACCAGGCGCGTGACGTCGCCCGCGCCTGCCGCTTCGCCCCCCGTGGCCAGCGCTCGCAGACCAACATGGTCCCCCAGCTCGGCATGCGCCCCACGCCCGCACGGGAGTTGAACCCGGCGCTCGACGACGCCACGATCGTGCAGATCCTCCTGGAAACGCCGGTCGGCGTCGCGAACGCGGAGGAGATCGCCGCGCTGGACGGCGTGGACATGCTCGCCCTCGGCGCGAACGACTTCACCGCGGAGCTGGGAGTGCCGGGTCAGTACGGCGATCCGCGGGTCCGCGACGCGGTGAAGACCCTGGCGGACGCCTGCCAGAAGCACGGAAAGCTCATGGTCCTCGGCGGTATCGGCGACCGGACGATCCTGGACGCGCTCGTCCCGCTCGGCGTCTCCTCACTGCGCATGACCGGCACCGACACGGCGCTGCTCTTCGAGGCCGCGCAGGCCCACGCCCAGCAGGTGCTCGCCCCTCTCACCAAGCAGACCCGCTCAGAGTAAGGACAGATCCATGACCGCAGAACTGCCCGAGCCGTCGCCGATGCGGGCCGCCGAGAGCAATACGCTGCCGCGGTTCCAGGTGCCGCCCGAGAGCTGCGACACGCACTTCCATGTCTTCGAGCCCGGCTACGCGCACGTACGCGACCGGTTGTACTCGTTCCCGGACGGGACCCTCCAGCAGTACCTGCGCCTGACCGAACGGCTCGGCATCGAACGCATGGTCCTCGTGCAGCCCACCTACTACGGCACGGACAACAGCCTGCTCGTCGACGTGCTGAAGAAGGTCGGGTCCCGCTGCCGAGGTGTGGTGCGCATCGAGGAGGACACCCCCGACACGGAACTCGACTTCTACCACCAGCTGGGCGTACGGGCGATCCGCCTCGACCTGTTCGCCCGCGCCTCCTGGCCGACCGACGACCTCATCGCCTACGTCCGCAGGATGGCCGACCGCGCGCGGCCGCGCGGCTGGCATCTCCAGTTCTACACACCCGGGACCGTCGTACGGGATCTGCTGCCGTTCCTCGCCGACCTCGAAGACACCTTCGTCATCGACCACATGGGATACATGAAGGAGTCCGACGGGCTGACGGAGGCGGACCTCAACCGCCTGGTGCGCGTCCTCGACGGCGGCAGCTGCTACATCAAGCTCTCCGGGCCGTACCGCATCGCCAAGGACAAGCCGCTGTCCTCCGTCGAGCCGCTCGGCCGGGCCCTCGTCGCGGCCCGTCCCGACCGCCTGGTGTGGGGCTCGGACTGGCCACACCTGATCGACGGCCAACGGGACACCGGCGAGCTGTTGAACCTACTGGCCGACTGGGCACCCGACGAGACCGACCGCCAACAGATCCTCGTGGAGTCCCCCGCGCGCCTGTTCTACACGGACTGACGTCAGGGAGGCCGTAGGAGCGTGGCGTTGTGGGCGTGGCCGTCGGTTGCCGGGGCGCATGCCTGAAACGCCAGCACGGCGATCGGCGCGATCAGCAGCCATACGGCGCGGCAGGCCGGATCAGACATCGCGCCGCTCCAGGACGCGCGCCGCCGCGAGCAGCGCTGCGGCAAAATAGGCGGCGACCAGCCACAGTGAGGGTCAGACGCCCAGGCTGCCGACCCTCTCCGGATTCGCGTCAGAGGTCTGGGCGAGCTTCTCCAGGGCGGCAGTCGGCGTGGCGCCGGCGATCCACCGCTGGAGGCTGCCGAAGATCGGGCCGAACAGGGACGGCAGGTGTGGGCTCGACCCGCTGGTCACCGCTCAATCACCGGTGGCGTCGGAGTCGCTCACGACACCGTCGCTGGACGGCACGGACGACGCCGGAGCACTGGGGCTGACGCTGGCACTGGGGCTGGCGCTGGGATCGGAGCTGGTCTCCGGCTCCGCGCTCGCGTCCGGCGCGGCGGAGCTGCCCGTCTGCGGCGCCGTGCCACTGGACACACCCGGGGTGGGTGTCTGACTGTCGGCGGGACCGGAGTTGCCGTCCGTACCACCGCCCACCGAAGTTCCTCTGCCCGGCTCGTTCTTGACCACAGCGGACACCGGCTTGCCCGCGATCAGCTCGACCGCAGTCACCGTGACCATCGCCAGGGCGAACACCAGGCCCGTCGCCAGGGCGTACCTCTTCCAGCCGAAGGACTTCCAACTGAAGGACTTCCGGAGGGAGCCACCCCGATAGGTGGTGACCGATTCGCCTTCGGAGGACGCGGAGGCCGCCGTCGTCCGGCCGCGCTCACCATCCGGACCACCGGACCCGAAGGTCAGCCTCTCGTCAGCGGCCGAAGCGCCCGCCAGAGAGCCGAACGCCGCCCGGGCGTCCGCGCGTTGTTCCGCCCGTTCTTCGCCCGGCGTTCGCGGCACCCCTAAGGACGGCACTCCTACGGACGGCACCCGGCTACGTATCCCCTCGCCCGTCCGCCGGAAGGCATGCGAGAAGACCGCTGCGCCGGTGGTCGCGCTGGTACTGACGACGGCGGCACCGATGATCGTCCCCGTCACCCCCAGCAGGGACGCCAGCACCGCACCCACCACAGTCGCGAGCGCACTCGCCACGACCTGCACAACAGTCAGGTCGAGCACCTTGCGCTTGGGCGGCTGTTCCCCTTCCTCTCGGCGATTCTCCGTTTCTTCTCTGCGACGCTCCATCAATCGATATCCCTTGATAGTTCTGGAAGTCCGACAGCCACCGGCGCCGTGACCATCGGCGTGATGGCGGACAGCGCGGTCCAATCCGGACGACAACTTTCCGACCACGCGTTTCGCCGGCGTGATGCGCGATTCCCGCTGCTGTTGACGGACAGCCGACCCCCTTTGACGCCCCCGGAAGACCCGGCTGGGCCTGTCGAAGCGCGGAGGCTCCTTCAGCGGTGCGGACAGTGCCACGGGACGACTGCCCCGTTGACGGTGTTTCATCTGCGATCAGTGACCGCAGCCGGTGCTTATCAGCCGCCCACGGCACTCATGCCGATGCCGTCGCCCGCGCCTCGCACTCCGAGGAGTTGAGGGCTACCCGTCGATGGCGTCGAGTTCAGCGACCGCGCACGGTGACGACGGGGGCGATGGTCTGCGTCTCGGTGAGCTGTGCCGTCACCCAACCCCCTTGCCCTCCCCCCGGCTTCGACCTAGCCTGACTTTGTGCCGCAAATAAACAAAACCAGGACGGACAGCACCGAACCCGACAGCACACTCACCCGACTCCGGGTAATCATCACCGTCTTCTTCGCCCTCGACGGCTTCCTCTTCGCCGGCTGGGTCATCCGCATCCCCGCCATCAAAGAGCAGACCCACGCCTCCGCGAGCACCCTGGGCCTGGCACTTCTGGGCGTCTCCGTCGGCGCGGTGCTCACGATGATGCTCACCGGAAGACTCTGCCACCGCTACGGCAGCCACCCCATCACCGTCATCTGCGCCGTCCTCCTCTCCCTCAGCATCGCTCTGCCCCCGCTCACCCACTCCGCCCTCGCTCTCGGCGCCGCGTTGTTCGTGCTCGGTGTGGGGTACGGCGGACTCAACGTCGCCATGAACAGCGCGGCCGTCGACCTCGTGGCCGCACTGCGTCGACCGGTGATGCCGAGCTTCCACGCGGCGTTCAGCCTGGGAGGCGTGGTCGGAGCGGGACTCGGCGGTCTGGTCGCCGGACAGCTGTCGCCCACCCGCCACCTTCTCGGGCTCACGGTGATCGGCCTTCTCGTGACCGCCGTCGCCGGGCGCGCACTGCTGCGGTACGAGCCCCCGGCGGCGCCGGATCGCATGCGGAACGCGGAGGGTGCGGAACGGCGCCTCGACCGCCGTACTCGCGGGCTGGTCGTCGTCTTCGGCCTGATCGCACTGTGCACGGCGTACGGCGAAGGGGCTCTCGCGGACTGGGGCGCGCTGCACCTTGAGCAGGACCTCGACGCGCACCCCGGCGTCGCGGCCGCCGGCTTCTCCTGCTTCGCCCTCGCGATGACCATCGGGCGACTGAGCGGAACGGCGCTGCTGGAACGCCTTGGCCGGACCCGGACGCTGGTGGCGGGCGGTACGACGGCGGCGCTCGGCATGCTGCTCGGCTCGCTCGCGCCTTCGGTGTGGGCAGTTCTGCTCGGCTTCGCCGTCACTGGGCTCGGGCTCGCCAACATCTTCCCGGTGGCCATCGAACGCGCCGGGGCACTCGCAGGACCGAGCGGGGTCGCGACCGCGTCCACCCTCGGATACGGCGGCATGCTGCTCGGGCCGCCCGCGATCGGGTTCATGGCCGACTGGTACTCGCTGCCCGTGGCACTCACGAGCGTGGCGGCCCTCGCGGCGGTGGCCGCGCTGATCGGCTTCGCGACGCGGCACGTCGCCATCGACTGAGGCCCGGCGGACAACACTTCCCGCCGAACAGGCCAACCCCGCAACCCACCACCGACCCGACCAACCCGAATACCTACCGCCGAGCCCACAGACCCGCCCGGCACCTACCACCGAACAGCCCGCCCCGGTCAGTCACGTCAGTCGCCCGGAACCCGGCCCGGAACGCAGTCCGCGTCGCCGCCCGCCAGCATCCGCGTCAGCACCGCGCGCTGCACCGGCAGCACGTCGCCGTGCAGGTCGCGCCCCTTCGGCGTGAGGCAGACGCGCACACCGCGCCGGTCCTCCGCACACATCCCGCGCGCCACAAGGCCGTCCCGCTCCAGGCGGGCGATAAGCCGGGACAGCGCGCTCTGGCTCAGATGGACTCGCTCGGCGATCTCCTGCACGCGGTACGAGTCGCCGCTGTCCGGCGCGGCGCTCCCGGCCAGCACGTCGAGCACCTCGAAGTCACTGGCGCCGAGGCCATGTCGGTGCAGCTCTCGGTCCAGCTCGCAAAGGGTGCGCGCATGCACCGCGAGGATGTCGCGCCACTGGTTCACGAGCACCTGCTCGGCCTTCTTCGCCGCCATGAGCGCACCGTAGCAAACAATCGGCTTTGTTGCATTGGAATTAAATGCGTTTGCATTGAATGCATGCGCATGTATTGTCTCCGGCATGACCTCTCCGCTCACCACCTCCGCAGCCGAGGCACGCTGGACCCCTCGGCTGTGGGGCACCCTGCTGGTGCTCTGCGCCGCGATGTTCCTGGACGCGCTGGACGTGTCGATGGTCGGCGTCGCCCTGCCGTCCATCGGTTCCGAACTCGATCTCTCCACCTCGACGCTCCAATGGATCGTCAGCGGCTACATCCTGGGATACGGCGGCCTGCTCCTCCTCGGCGGACGCACCGCCGACCTCCTGGGCCGCCGCCAGGTGTTCCTCGTGGCCCTGGGTGTGTTCGCGCTCGCCTCGCTGCTCGGCGGCCTCGTCGACTCGGGCCCGCTGCTCATCGCCAGCCGCTTCATCAAGGGCCTGAGCGCGGCGTTCACCGCGCCCGCGGGCCTGTCGATCATCACCACGACCTTCGCCGAGGGCCCGCTGCGCAACCGTGCCCTCTCGATCTACACCACCTGCGCCGCCACCGGCTTCTCCATGGGCCTCGTCCTGTCCGGCCTGCTCACCGAGGCCAGCTGGCGGCTGACCATGCTGCTGCCGGCGCCCATCGCGCTGATCGCCCTGTTCGCCGGTCTGAAGCTCCTCCCGCGCAGTGAGCGCGAGAAGAACCACAACGGCTACGACATTCCCGGCGCGGTCATCGGCACCGCGTCGATGCTGCTGCTCGTCTTCACGGTCGTAGAGGCATCGGAGAGCGGCTGGACCTCGGCCCGTACGCTGCTGTCCTTCCTCGCGGTCGCCGTCCTGCTGACCGTCTTCGTGCGCATCGAGCAGCGCTCGGCCGGTCCGCTGATCCGGCTCGGCGTACTGCGTTCCGGCACTCAACTCCGCGCCCAGCTCGGTGCGATGACACTCTTCGGCTCGTACGTCGGATTCCAGTTCCTGGTCACGCTGTACATGCAGTCCCTGCTCGGCTGGTCGGCGCTGCACACCGCGCTCGCCTTCCTGCCCGCCGGCGCGATCGTCGCGCTGTCCGCGACGAAGATGGGCGCGATCGTCGACCGGTTCGGCACTCAGCGGCTGATCGCCGTGGGCTTCGCGCTGATGATCGTCGGATACGCGCTGTTCCTGCGTGTCAGCCTCGACCCGAGTTACGCGACGCTGATCCTGCCGTCGATGGTGCTGATCGGAGGGGCCTTCGCGTTGATCTTCCCCTCGCTCAACATCCAGGCCACCAACGGCGTCGACGACCACGAGCAGGGCATGGTCTCGGGGCTGCTCAACACCTCGGTCCAGGTGGGCGGCGCGATCTTCCTGGCCATCGTGACGGCGGTCGTGGCCGCGAACTCCTCGGGGAGTTCGCCTCAGGCCGTCCTCGACAGCTACCGGCCCGGCCTGGTGGTGGTGACGGTGATCGCCTTCGTGGGCCTGCTGGTCTCCCTGCCCGGGCTGCGCACCCGGCGCGCGCCGGAGTCGATCGTGGTCGCCAAGTCCGTTCAGGCACAGTCCACCCCGGAGGAGGCGGGCGCGGACCGCGTGGCGGTCGGCGACTGAGGGGGCGCCTCAACAGCGTGGGCCCGGGGGCTTGTTGCCCCCCGGGCCCACGCCTGCTTGACTCGAAGAATGGAGTCCACCAGGGGGCGGCGGGGTCAGGCCGAGCGTGACGCGATCACTGTCGAGATCGGCTACGCGCTGTTGAGCGCGGCGTTCGCGGCTGCTGTCGTGTTCGGGGTCGTGGCCGGTCCGGCACTGCTCTTCGATCTCCCTGACTCAGTCGGCAAGGCCTTGCTCGCGTCGGGAATCCTGCTCAGCGCTGTCCTCTTCGTCGTACGCACAGTCAGTGTGCTGCTCCGCTTCGGCCACGAGGGCGGGAGTCAGCCGAGCCAGCCCGGCCGCACCAGCCCCGACTCATAGGCCAGCACGACGAGTTGAGCCCGGTCGCGGGCACCCAGCTTGACCATCGTGCGGCTGACATGGGTCTTGGCCGTGAGCGGGCTGACGACGAGTCGCCGCGCGATCTCGTCGTTGGACAGTCCGATCCCGACCAGAGCCATCACCTCCCTTTCCCGCTCGGTGAGTTCGGCGAGGGACTGGACCGCCGCGGGCTCCTTGGACCGGGCCGCGAACTCGGCGATCAGCCGACGGGTCACACCCGGCGAGAGCAACGCGTCGCCCTCGACCACAGCCCGTACCGCGCGCAGGAGTTCCTCCGGCTCGGTGTCCTTGACCAGAAAGCCGGAGGCGCCGGAGCGGATCGCCTCGAAGACGTATTCGTCCAGCTCGAAGGTGGTGAGCATGACCACCTTGACGTCCCTCAGGTCCGCGTCGTCCGTGACACGGCGGGTCGCTGCGAGGCCGTCGAGCCGAGGCATACGGATGTCCATCAGGACGACGTCGGGGCGCAGTTGGCGCACCTGACGCAGCGCCTCCTCGCCGTCGGCGGCCTCTCCGGCGACCTCGATGTCCGGCTGCGCGTCGAGCAGCGCCTTGAAGCCTGCCCTGACCAGCAACTGGTCGTCGGCGAGCAGTACGCGGATCACCGGTCCTCCTTCGCCTTCAGCGGCAGTACGGCCAGCACGCGGAACCCTCCGTCGTCACGCGGGCCCGCCTCGATCGTGCCACCCAACGCCGCGGCCCGCTCCCGCATTCCGGCCAGCCCGTTGCCGCTGCCGCCCGCGTCCGCGCCGGTCGCGGGCCCGTCGTCGTCGATACGCAGCCGTAGCGCGCCCTCCGCCTGCTCGACCAGCACGCGCGCGTGCCGCGATCCCGAATGCCGTACGACATTGGTGAGCGCCTCCTGGACGATGCGGAAGGCGGCCAGGTCGGTGCCCGGCGGGAGCTTCGGGGACTCGCCCTGGACCTCGACCGTCAGGCCCGCGCTCGCCGCCTGTTCGAGGAGTTCGGGGAGCCGGTCGAGCCCGGGCGCCGGAGCGCGCGGCGCCTCCCCCGGCGCACGCAGCGTGTCGAGCACCTGACGGACCTCACCGAGCGCCTCCTTGCTCGCCGCCTTGATCGTGGTGAGCGCCGTACGCGCCTGCTCCGGGTCGGAGTCGAGGAGCGCAAGACCCACGCCCGCCTGGACGTTGATCACGGAGATGCTGTGTGCCAGGACGTCGTGCAGCTCGCGCGCCATCCGCAGCCGCTCCTCGTCGGCGCGCCGTCTGGCGGCCTGCGCCCGCTCGACGCGCTCGCGGGCCCACTGCTCGCGGCGTACCCGGACCAGCTCGGACAGCGCCACGATCGCCACGATCCAGGTGGCGACGACCACCTCCTGCCCCCAGGCGGCGGGCGTGTCCCCCGACGGCGGCAACCATCGGTACAGCCAGTGCGCCACCAGCACATGCCCGGCCCAGAGCATCCCGACGGCCGCCCAGGCGGCTCTGCGGTGCCCGGCGACGATCGCGCTGAAGCAGCCCAGGGCGACGGTGAGGAAGACGGGCCCATACGCGTATCCGGCGCCCAGATAGAGCATGGCCGCCGCCGCGGTGCCGAAGGCGACGAACACCGGGTACCGCTGTCGCCACAGCAGCAGACCGCACCCCACGAGCAGCAGCGCCCGTGCGAAGAGATCCAGGGACGCGCGTTCGCCCACCTGGGCCTGGCTCGCGAAATTGGAGCCGATGAACACGAACGCGGTCAGCAGCAGCGTGGAGCGCCACGGCCGGCGGGCGTGGCGCTCCTGGTCGTCCCCTCCGCGCCACCCCGGCGGTCCGTGCCGCCACCACGAGGGTGGGCCGCCCCATGCCGGGGACCTCGGAGTGCGCTGCTCGTCCATGACGGTCACGCTAGACGCGCCGGGCCGCCCAGGGCGTCAGCCGGGCGAGGTGATCACACGTACTCCCCGCGTAGTACCTCCTCCGGCTCTTCCTTGATGCCGATACGCCGGTGAAGGCGCCGCAGCGGCTTCGGCGCCCACCAGTTGGCACGGCCCGCCAGCCGCATCGTGACGGGCAGCAGCACCACCCGGATGAGGGTCGCGTCCACGAGGATCGTCAGGGCGGTACCGAGGCCCAGCTCTTTGAGGAAGACGACGCCTCCGGTGACGTACGACAGGAAGGAGAGCGCGAGGATCCCGGCCGCGGCGGTGATCAGCGGTGCGCTGCGCCGAATGCCCTCGGCGACCGCGCGCTCCGTGTCGCCGGTCATGTCGTGCTCCTCCTTGATGCGGGCCAGCAGAAACACCTCGTAGTCCATCGACAGCCCGTAGGCCACACAGAACATCAGCACCGGGATGCTCGGCTCGATCGAGCCGGTCGGCGTGAAGCCCAGGACCCCGGACAGATGCCCTTCCTGGAACACCCACACCAGGCAGCCGAACATCACGCCCAGACTGAGCAGGTTCAGAACTGTCGCCTTGAGGGGCAGCAGCACACTGCCGGTCATCAGGAAGAGGATCAGGTACGTCGCCACCAGGACAAGCCCGATCGCCAGGGGCAGCCGGTCCAGGAGCGTGGAGCGGAAGTCGGTGGTCTCGCCGGGATAGCCGCCGACGAGGGCGCGGGCGGGCGCCGGGGTGTCCCTGATGCGCTCGACGAGAGCGGGTACGTCGCCGCGCAGCGCCTCCTGCGTGGGGATGAGCGCCAGGCGTACCCGGCCGTCGGGCGCCGTCAGCCGGTCCTGGCCGGGGGCGCCGGTGCGCTGCCCGTCGCGGTAGGCGCCCTGTGGGGCGTCGACCTGGAATATCCCGGGGATGCGGGAGAGCTCGGCGGCGTACGCGCGGGTGTCGGTCGGCTCGTCGAGGACGACCTGCACGGTGTCGGTGGGCTCCGCGGGGAACTCCTCGTGCACGATCTCGGACGTGGTGCGTGAGGAGGTGCCGGTGGGCAGGGTCCGTTCGTCGGGGAGCCCGAAGCGCAGGCCCAGCAGGGGGGACGCGGCGAGGAGGAGGACGGTGAGGACTCCGGCGCCTGTGACGAGGGGACGGCGCATGGCTCGGAGCGCGGTGCGGTGCCAGAAGCCGGAGGTGGGTGCGGCCGGGCGTTCCACACGGTGGCCCCAGCGGGCCAGGGCGGCGGGCAGGAAGAGCACCGCTCCGGCCACCGCCGTGACGACGACGAGGACGCCTGCGTACGCGAACGAGCTCAGGAAGAAGAACGGGAACACGAGCAGCGCGCACAGCGACACCGCCACCGTGACTCCGCTGAAGACGACCGTGCGTCCGGCGGCGGCGGTCGCCCGGACGACGGCGGCCTGCTGCGCGTGCCCGGCCACGCGTTCCTCGCGATACCGGTTGATCACGAACAGGCTGTAGTCGACGCCGAGTCCGAGGCCCAGCACGAGCGCGAGGTTCGCCGCGAATGTCGACACCTCGGTGAACTGCGCGAGCAGCCGCAGCCCGGCGAGCGTGCCCAGCACCGACAACAGGCCCACGGCGACGGTCAGCAGGGCAGCGACCGTACGCCGGTAGACGAGGATCAGCAGGACTACGACGGCCGGGACGGCCAGCGCCTCCGCGCGCAGGAAGTCGGCTCGGGCCTGCTCGCCGACCTGCCGGGAGATCTCCTCCTGTCCCCCTACACGGACGGTCAGTTCGGGTGTGGTGCGGGTCAATCGGGGTGACAGGGTGGCGAGTTCCTCGCGGGCCTCGGTCGCGCTGCCTTCGAGGCGCACGAGCACGAGGGCGCGAGTGCCGTCGGAGCTGCGCAGCGCGGAGCTGCCTGCGTCCCAGTACGAGGTGATGTCCGTGACCAGGGGCAGATCCTCGACCTCGGTGGCCAGGGCGCGGGCCGCACGGGCCGTGGCTGCGCTGTCCACATCGCCGTCCCGTGCCGTGACGAGCAGCGCGAGATTGAGGTTGCCGGTGCCGAACTCCTCGCGCAGGACGTCGCCCGCGCGCACCGATTCCGTACCGGGCGCACTCCAGCGCGAGAGGTCCAGGTCGGCCTGGGCGCCCGCGCCGTACGCGCCGAGACCGAGGAAAACGAGGAGCGCGCCGAGCAGAACGGCGCGACTGCGCCGCACCGCCAGCCGGCCGAGGCGGGTCAACATCGTGGTGGCCTTTCTCCGGAAGTCCTTGCCAGGCCACGGTCACCGGCGGCGCTGACCATCCGCTGGAAGATCCACTGGAACGCCGGGTCCGGGCTAACCTGGAACCCATGGGTGACGGGACTCCGCACGGCTCGCACGAGGGCCTGCGCTTCGAACTGCTCGGCCCGCTCAGGGCGTTGCGCGACGGATCGGAGATTCCCCTCGGTCCGCCCAAGCAACGTGCGGTGCTCGCCGTGCTGTTGCTGCAGGACGGGCGCCCGATCTCCTACGACGGTCTGGTCGAGGCAGTGTGGGGCGGTGCTCCGCCCGCGCATGTACGCAACCTCGTGCAGAAGTACGTCTCCGGGCTGCGCCGCGCCCTCGGCGACGGGGTGGAACTGGCGTGGACGGGCAGCGGATACCAGCTGACCGGCGCGGACGCCGACGACCTCCGGGAGCGGCGGAGCTTGGTGAGCGCGGCGCTGGCCGCGCGCGATTCGGGCGAGCTGCGTCGCGCGGGTGAACTGGTCGCGCACGCGGAGGAGTTGTGGCGCGGCGAGTTCGCGGAGGGGCTACAGGCCCCCTATTTGGCGGCCGAGCGGCTCCGGTGGGCCGAGAAGCGGCTCACCGTCCTCGAAGCACGACTGGCCGGCGAGATCGAACTCGGCAGGTCCTTCGAGTACGTTCACGAGCTCGTCCGGCTCGTGGCCGCGCATCCGTTGCGGGAGCGGCTCGCGGAGCTGCTGATGCTGGCGCTGTACCGGACCGGCCGCCCCACGGACGCGCTGGTCGCCTATGAAGGCGTACGGCAGCGGCTCGCCGAGGCCGTCGGTGCGGACCCGGGGCCCGCGCTGCGTTCCCTGCACACGCGGATCCTCCGTCAGGACCCGGAGCCGCTGGGTCCCTTGGCCGCCGTACCGGTGGGCTGAGGGAACACCAGGCCCACACCGTGGGCGAGTTGATCCGCCGCGTGCCGGAAGAACGCTTCGCGGTCTTCGACCAGCCGGTTGAACTGACCGAACAGTTCGAAGCTGATCAGTCCGTAGAGCTGCGCCCAGGCGGCCACGAGCGCCGTGACGACCTCGGGCGGGAGGTCGGGCGCGAGGTCGGCGGTCATCCGCTGCGCCTCGGGCTTCAGGTCGGCGGGCAGGCGGGGGCGGGCGACACCCTTGCCCTGGTACGCGTCACGGACGATGCCGATCAGGAGCAGGCCCACGCGGGCCGCCGGCGGGACGGTCGCCTGCGGGGCGGTGTACCCGGGCACGGGCGACCCGTAGATGAGCGCGTACTCATGCGGACGCTCCAGTGCCCAGCGGCGCGCCGCCGCGCAGACCGCTGTCCAGCGCTCGCGGGGCGCGGCGCCGGCGACCCGTGCGTGCGCCGACTCCGCGGCCTCGCCGAGGGAGTCGTACGCATCGATGATGAGCGCGGTCAACAGATCGTCGCGGCTCGGGAAGTAGCGGTAGAGCGCGGAGGAGACCATGCCGAGTTCGCGGGCCACGGCCCGCAGCGAGAGCTTGGCAGCGCCTCCCGCCGCCAGCTGACTGCGAGCCTCGTCCTTGATGGCCGCGGTGACCTCGATCCTGGCTCGGGCGCGTGCCCCTCGTGCGGTACTCATGCGGGGAAGTGTGCCACGTTTCCGGAGCAGTGCACACAAAGGAGAGCGGTGCTCCGAAAGCGGAGCGGTGCTTCCGCGGCAGGTGGCGCGATGCGCGGCGCCCCTTTTCCGGCGCGAGCAGTGCACCAAAACGAGAGCGCCGCTCAAACACGAGAGCAGTGCTCTTGCTTTGGATCACCGATCTCGTACACACTGCTCTCAAGCGAGAGCAGTGCTCTCCAAATTCCAGGAGGAACCATGTCGTCGTCGGCCCACTACATCAAGCCCAAGCCCTTCGACAGGGCCATGAACGGCCTCGTCGGCTGGCTCGCGCGCCGCGGCGTCAGCCTCCTCGGCAGCGCCGAGCTCTCCGTCAAGGGCCGCAAGAGCGGCGAGTGGCGGAAGGTTCCCGTCAACCCGCTCCCGTACGAGGGCGGCCCCTACCTCATCTCGGCCCGCGGCCACTCCGAATGGGTACGCAACCTGCGTGCGGCCGGCGGCGGACGGCTCCAGGTCGGGCGCAGGACCCAGGAGTTCACGGCGGTCGAGCTGCCAGACGCCGAGAAGCCGCTGGTCCTGCGCACCTACCTCAAGAAATGGGGCTGGGAGGTGGGCCGGTTCTTCGGCGACGTCGACGTGAACTCCAGCGACGAGGAACTCCTCGCCGCCGCGCCCAAGCACCCGGTGTTCCGGATCACGGTCAACCCGTGACCTCTTGCCGTCAACCCGTGACCCCATACCGGGCCCAGGGTCCGGGGCCCGGAATCTACCGGTCGAGCGCGTTCAGCGCGCGCCCGATGATCGGGCGGGAGCGGACGACCTCGCCGAGCGAGGTCGAGCCACGGGTGATCCCGGCGAAGGCGCTCCACGCGGGCCTGAAGCCCGTGATCACCGCGTGGAGCACACCCGGCCGGCGCTCGAAGGCCGAGAGCATCCGCCTGCCGACGCTCATCTCGACGCCGAGTCCCGCCTTGATCGCGAAGGCGTAGTTCAAGGCCTGGCGCCGTGTGTCGACCGCGTCGTGCGCCTCGGCGATCCGTACCGCCCACTCCCCCGCGAGCCGCCCGGAGCGCAGCGCGAAGGAGATGCCCTCGCGGGTCCAGGGTTCGAGGAGCCCCGCCGCGTCCCCGCACACCAGCACCCGGCCGCGCGAGAGCGGTGAGTCGTCGGCGCGGCAGCGCGTCAAGTGGCCGGAGGAGATGCTGGGTTCGAATCCGGCGAGCCCGAGCCGGGCGATGAAGTCCTCCAAGTACCGCTTGGTGGCGGCGCCTTCACCGCGCGCGGAGATCACGCCGACGGTGAGCGTGTCGCCCTTGGGGAACACCCAGCCGTAACTGCCGGGCATGGGCCCCCAGTCGATGAGGACGCGTCCGGCCCAGTCCTCGGCGACGGTCTCCGGGACGGGAATCTCCGCCTCCAGGCCGAGGTCCACCTGGTCGACCTTCACACCGACATGCGCTCCTATACGACTCGCGCTGCCGTCCGCGCCCACGACCGCCCGTCCCAGCACCGTCTCACCGCCCTGGAGGACGACGGCGACGGTACGCCGGTCCGGTACGGCGGAACCGTGCTGTTCGACGCGCGAGACCGTGACGCCCGTACGCAGTTCGGCGCCCACCTTCTGCGCGAACTCGACCAGTTGCTGGTCGAACTCGGGACGGTTGATCAGACCGAACAGCATCTGCCGGGAGCGCCTGGTGCGTGTGAACTTCCCGTCCAGCGAGAACGTGACCGCGTGCACGCGGTCCCTGAGCGGCAGTTCGAAGCCGGGCGGAAGCGCGTCGCGTGAGGGGCCGATGATGCCGCCGCCACACGTTTTGTAGCGCGGCAGCTCGGCCTTCTCCAGCAGCAGGACGCTGCGTCCCGCGACCGCTGCCGCATAGGCGGCCGAGGCGCCTGCGGGCCCCGCGCCGACCACGACGACGTCCCACACCCGCTGCCCGTCGTCCGCCGAAGAGTTCTCGCTGCTCACGATGGTCTTTTGCTCCCAGTCCAGCCGTCTGCCGCACGTGTCTCCCGCATCCTACGGCGGCCATCGCCGCAGGCCACTGTGGGAGGATCGGCAGCGTAGGCGCCCCGCACGCCGGGAGCCGCTTACACACCGCACGATCACCTGTACACAGAAGTACAACGTCGCACCCACAAGGAGCGTGCCCATGTCGTCGAATCCGGTCGCCGAGACCGTAGCCTCCCTGATGCCCAGGGCGAAGGCGGAGCTCACCGAGCTGGTGGCCTTCAAGTCGGTGGCGGACTTCGACCAGTATCCAAGGAGCGAGAGCGAGGGCGCCGCGAACTGGGTCGCCGACGCGTTGCGCGCCGAGGGTTTCCAGGACGTGGCGCTGCTCGACACCCCTGACGGCACGCAGTCGGTGTACGGCTTCCTGCCCGGTCCCGAGGGCGCGAAGACCGTCCTGTTGTACGCGCACTACGACGTGCAGCCGCCGCTGGACGAGGCCGCCTGGGTGTCACCGCCGTTCGAGCTGACGGAGCGCGACGGCCGCTGGTACGGGCGGGGCAGCGCCGACTGCAAGGGCGGCGTCGTGATGCATCTCCTCGCGCTGCGGGCACTGAAGGCGAACGGCGGCGTGCCCGTGCACGTCAAGGTGATCGTCGAGGGTTCGGAGGAGCAGGGCACGGGCGGTCTTCAGGCGTACGCCGAGGAGCACCCCGAGTTGCTGACCGCCGACACCATCGTCATCGGCGACGCGGGCAACTTCCGGGCAGGTCTGCCGACGGTCACCTCGACGCTGCGCGGTATGACTCTCGTACGCGTTCAGGTGGACACCCTTGAAGGCAACCTGCACTCGGGCCAGTTCGGCGGCGCGGCGCCCGACGCGCTGGCCGCGCTGATCCGCGTACTGGACTCGCTGCGCGCCGAGGACGGTTCGACGACGGTCGACGGGCTGCCGGGCGATACCAAGTGGGAGGGCCTGCAGTACGACGAGGAGTCCTTCCGCAAGGACGCCAAGGTGCTCGACGGTGTGGAGCTCATCGGCACCGGCACGGTCGCCGACCGTATCTGGGCGCGTCCGGCCGTCACCGTCCTCGGCATCGACGCCCCGCCCGTCGTCGGCGCCAGCGCCTCCGTCCAGGCGGGCGCCCGCGCGCTGGTCAGCCTGCGGGTGCCGCCGGGCGCGGACACGGACGAGGCGACCAAACTGCTGCAGGCCCACCTGGAGGCGCACACGCCGTGGGGCGCACGGGTGAGCACCGAACAGATCGGCGGGGGCCAGCCGTTCCGCGCCGACACCTCCAGCCCCGCGTACGCCGCGATGGCCGAGGCGATGTCGGTCGCGTACCCGGGCAAGGAAATGCAGTACGCGGGCCTGGGCGGCTCCATCCCGCTCTGCAACACCCTCGCCTCGCTGTACCCGCGGACCGAGATCCTCCTCATCGGCCTGAGCGAGCCGGAGGCACAGATCCACGCTGCGAACGAGGGCGTGTCCCCTGACGAGTTGGAACGCCTCTCGGTCGCGGAGGCGCTCTTCCTGCGGAACTACGCGGCGAGTTGAGCACGCGGGTGACCGGCTGAGCCGGTACGCCCCCAGCGCAGGGCCCTCACCACTGGTGGGGGCCCTGCGCTACGCAGGGGGTCGGCCGGGCTGCGGAGCAGGGGGTCGGCCGGGCTGCCGGAATCGGCGGAGACCCACGGCCACGACCAGAGGTGGCAGGCTGGCGCGGTGGAGACCTCCGGCCTGACACACGCAGTGCGCCTCGGCATCCACAGTGAGGTATCCACCTCCCTGGCCCGGTACAGCGATCACGAACTCGGCGACTTGGTGGCGACCGCCAAGCCCCTCGGCACCGGCATCGGCGGGAGATCCGCACTGCTGGACGTCGCCGGAACGCCGGTCTTCGTCAAACGGGTACCGCTCAGCGGCTGCCGGAGAATGTCCGGTCCACGGCCAACCTCTTCGGGGTGCCGTCCTTCTGCCAGTACGGCATTGGAGGTGGGCCGGGATTCGGGGCCTGGCGCGAACTCTCCGCGCACACGATGACGACGGACTGGGTGCTGGGCGGGCGGTTCGGGGGGTTCCCGCTGATGTATCACTGGCGGGTACTGCCCGACTCGGTGCAGCCGCTTCCCGACGAACTGGCCGACGTGGAACGGGCCGTCGCCCACTGGGACGGCTCGGAGCCGGTACGCCGGCGCATCGAGGCTCTCCGCGACGCCACAGCGAGCCTCGCGTTGTTCCTGGAGTACATCCCGCACAACCTCCACGACTGGCTGGGCACGCGGCTCCGGGACGAGCCCGGCGACCTGGCGGCCTACTCGCTTGTCGAGGAGGGGCTGGAGGCCGGCGTGTCGTTCATGAACGCCCGCGGACTCCCGCACTTCGACGCGCACTTCGAGAACATCCTCACCGACGGCCGACAGCTGTACTTCACGGACTACGGCCTCTCACTCTCTTCACGCTTCCAACTCTCCCCGGAGGAAGCCGACTTCTTCGCCCGGCACGCGAACTACGACCGCTCGTACACGCAGTCGTATCTGGTGAACTGGCTGGTCACCGCCTTGTACGGGTACGGGAGGGAAGAACGGGAGGCACTGGTGCGCGCCTGCGCCGAGGGGAAGCGGCCCGAGGGAATCCCGCGGGCCGCCGCCGCGATCATCACCCGGCACGCACCCCTCGCCGCCGTGATGACGGACTTCATCCGCAGGCTCCGGCAGGAGACCCGGCAGACCCCGTATCCGGCGGAGGAGCTGCTCCGACTCGGCAACTCCTGGCGCGACGACAAGCGCACCTGACGTCAATTCATGTCGCTGGCATCAACCGACCGGAACCCCTGCCTCCAGGTAGAGCGCCGCCCCACGCTCACGCGCCCGCAGCGCCCACCGCAACCGCTCGTAACGCACGGGTGGCAGCAGATCGGCGGCCTCCTGTTCGCTCACGAAGCGCCAGTCGCGCAGTTCGGGTCCCGGGAGCAGCAGGCGCCCGGCCGCGGCGGTGTCGAGCCGGCCGCCGTCGAAGAGCAGGCGCAGGCCGCCGAAGCCGGGCGGCGCGGGCGGCTCCCAGTCGACGACGAGCAGAGCGGGTACGTCATCGAGCTGGAGGCCGGTCTCCTCGGCGACCTCGCGGATGCCCGCGCGCGCGGGAGCCTCGCCGGGCTCGACGACGCCACCGGGGAATTCCCAGCCCGCCTTGTACGTCGGGTCGACGAGCAGCACACGGTCCTGGTCGTCGAAGAGGAGCACTCCCGCGGCGACGGTCTCGGCGGTGGGTTCGGGGGTCTGCACGATCTCGCACACGGGCACGTCCCCGGTGTGTACGGCCTCGGCGACGCGCAGAGCGGCTTCGTACGGGGTGAGCGCGCCGGTGTCCACGGGGTGGGCGTCGGCGAGGAGCCAGGAGGCGAGTGCGGCGCGGTAGGGCTCGATGTGGTCGTAGGACCACTGGCGTACCCGCATCTCACCGTCGGGTAGGTCAGGGGGCACCTCACGCCCCGCTATTCGCTTGCGCAGGATCGTTTCCGCCGGGGCGAGAAGCACATGCCGTACGGGGATCCGGCGCGCGGCGAGGCCGCCGAAGATCTCGTCGCGGTACTCCTGTCGTAGCAGGGTCATCGGGACCAGAAGGACACCTCCGAGTTCGGCGAGCATCGCGGCCGCGGTGTCGACCACGAGGCGTCGCCAGATCGGGAGGTCCTGGAAGTCGCCGACCTCGGCGAGGCGCTTGGGCGGCAACAGCTGCGGGAGCGTGCCGCCGATGACCTCGGGGTCGAAGAGCGTGCTGTTCGGGATCAGCTCGATCAGTTCCCGTGCGGTGGTGGTCTTCCCCGCACCGAACGCACCGTTGATCCAGACGATCACGGTTCCCCCTCTTCTGTTGGCCCCCTGAGGCTTGCCCGCTTCACCCTGCCACGGAAACCAGCCCCTGATGAGGGGGCCGAAAGCAAGGCGCCGGTGCCCCCGCCCAGGGGCACCGGCGCCGCGGATCACACCTCTCAGCTGTTCTTGCCCAGGGCGCCCTCGTCCATGGCCAGGCTGTCGCTGCTGACGGTGTGGTCGAGGGTGCTGAGCGTGTCGTTGACGTCCAGGTTGTCGAGTACGTCCGTGTCGGCGTGGGACGGCGTGACCGCCGCGACGACGAATCCGGCAGCCAGGGAGGCAATGGCAAGCATGCTTCGCTTCTTCATGCCCGTTTCAACTGCGATGCCGGATATCAGTAACGGGTGGGTCACGCAACGCCACTTCGCACCATCCGGCACATCCGCAGCACTACCGTCATCCCCCTCGAAACACCCCAGGGGGGACAAGATGACCAACCCGTACACACCACCATCGACCGCACCTGCCCGCACCGCACCGGCCTCGGTGCGCGAACGGTTCCTCCTGCCCGCGCTCGCCGTGGCGTTCCTCATCGGCATAGGCATCGGCATAGGTGTCGGCGGCAGCGGCGACGACAAGGAGCCCGCAGCGGCCGCTCCCCAACCGAGGGCCACGGTCACCGCCACCACGACCGCAACCGCAACCACAACCGAGACGGAGACGGCCACTCCGAAGCCCGCCGCCACCGTGACGGTCCGGGCGACGACGACCGCGAGAACGACCGTCACCGCGCAAGCCGCCGACAACAGCGACACCGACGACAACAGCGGCGGAAGCGACGACGTCTACTACGAGAACTGCACCGCCGCCCGCGCCGCGGGAGCCGCTCCCGTGCACGTGGGCGACCCCGGCTACGGTCGCCACCTCGACCGTGACGGGGACGGCGTCGGCTGCGAGTAAGCGGCCGTCAGCCCCAAGTCGAACCCAGAGCCTTGGGGACCACCGCGTCCCAAGCGTTGGTCCCCACGCCTGCTCGTTCCTGTTTCCGACAGGTACCTCACCGAACGCCGAAAGCAGAACGCCAAGCGCGAGGGCACCGACTCCAACACCCGCGCCAGGCAGGCGACTTCACCGGAACATCCGATGTTCCGGCACGCCCGCAAGCAGGAAGAGTCGCTGCAGGACAGGTTCAGCCCAGTCTCCCTCCTCAGGAGTCAACCAACACAACCGAACACGGGGCTTGGGATCTCACTCCCATACGCGGGCACCGTCAAGAGATCTGACGATATTTCGAACATCTAATACCGCGTGACGCCCGTCATGACGCACCTCTTCCAACAGGGTCCGACACGTCCTACCGTAAACGCACACAGGGATGACACAGACATGACGTCATCCCACCTTTCGCGTGCTCGGAGGAACGTAACGATGCGTCACCCTCACACCCGCACGGCCCGCCGAAGAGTTGTCGGAGCACTCGCCGCAGGACTGTTGTGTACGATCGGCCTCGCCGCGCCGGCCCTGGCCGCCCCCGCCGAGGATGTCTCCCCGGCCGTGGACGACGGCCTGGCCCTCACCCCGCCCATGGGCTTCAACAACTGGAACTCCACGAACTGCCGTGCCGAGTTCAACGAGGACATGGTCAAGGGGATCGCCGACATCTTCGTCGAGAAGGGCCTCAAAGCCGCCGGATACCAGTACGTCAATCTGGACGACTGCTGGGCCCTGCAGTCGCGGGACGCGAACGGAAAGCTGGTACCCGACCCCGCCCGATTCCCCAATGGGCTCAAGGCAGTTGCCGACTACGTCCACTCCAAGGGGCTGAAGCTCGGCATCTACACCAGCGCGGGCACGAAGACGTGCAACGAGGCGGGCTTCCCGGGTGCGCTCGGCCACGAGTACAGCGACGCACAGCAGTTCGCGGACTGGGGTGTCGACTACCTCAAGTACGACAACTGCAACAACCAAGGTGTGGATGCCCGGTTGCGCTATACGACCATGCGGGACGCGCTGCTGGCGGCCACCCGGACAACGGGCCGCCCGATCGTCTACAGCCTCTGCGAGTGGGGCGAGAACAAACCCTGGGAATGGGCGTCCGAAGTCGGACATCTGTGGCGTACGACCGGTGACATCAGCGACAACTGGGGCTCGATGCTGTCGATCCTCAAGCAGAACCTGCCACTCGCCCAGTACGCCGGTCCGGGGCACTGGAACGACCCGGACATGCTGGAGGTCGGCAACGGCGGCATGACCGACACCGAGTACCGCTCGCACTTCTCCATGTGGTCGATCATGGCCGCACCTCTCCTCATCGGCTCCGACCTGCGCGACGCGTCCGACGCGACCTTCGACATCCTCGGCAACAAAGAGGTCATCGCCGTCGACCAGGACCCGCTCGGCAAGCAGGGCACGGTGCTCTCCTCCGAGGGCGGGCGCTGGGTCGTCGCCAAGGAGATGAAGGACGGCAGCCGGACGGTGGCGCTGTTCAACGAGACCGGCAGCGCGCAGCGCGTCGCCACCACCGCCCGCGCCGTGGGACTGCCCGCCGCGGGCGCCTACACCCTGCGCGATCTGTGGCAGCACAAGAGCTACAACACCGAGGGCGCCATCTCGGCGACCGTCCCCGCGCACGGCACGGTGCTGGTACGCGTCTCCACCGACGCCAAGTGGGCCAAGAACCCGCCCGCCGTGGAACTCGGCCTGGACGGCAGCCTGTTGGTCGAGGGCGGCAAGTCCGTCAAACTGACGTCGACGGTCACCGACCTCGGCCGTACGGCCGCCAAGCAGGTCTCCGTGAAACTGAGCGGACCTGCCGGCTGGGCGGTCAAGGCGACCTCACCGGCCACCGCGCACGTGCTGCCGACAGGCCGGTCGCTGCGTACGTCATGGAAGGTCACCGCCCCCAAGGGCACGGCCGCGGGCTCGTACGACCTGAAGCTCAAGGCGACCTACCGCTCGCCCACCGGGGTACGCGCCGAGAGGGTGCTGCCACTGACAGCATCCGTCGTCGTGGCGCCGCCCTCGGGAGTCTCCTCGCTCGGAGACCTGCCATGGCTGTCGACGACCAATGGCTGGGGTCCTGTTGAACGCAACACCAGCAACGGTGAGAACGAAGCGGGCGACGGCAATCCGATGACGGTCAACGGTGTCGTGTATGCCAAGGGGCTCGGCGTACACGCCGACAGCACCGTCGAGTACTACACCGGCAAGGCGTGCGAGACCGTCACCGCGCAGGTGGGTGTCGACGACGAGGAAGGAAACGACGGTTCCGTCGCCTTCGAGATCTGGGCGGACGGCACGAAGGTGGCCTCCTCGAGCGTACTCACCAACGCCCGGGCCGCGCAGGCGATTTCAGCCGACGTGAGCGGCGCTCAGACGGTGCGTCTCGTCGTCACCGACGGCGGTGACGGGAGCACCTCGGACCACGGCGACTGGGCGGACGCGCAGCTCACCTGCTGACGCGCCGCCCTGCCGCCACCGGGTCAGCCGCTCACACCTGCGGCGGTCGTGTTCGCCTTGCGGGTGAGCGCGGCCGCAGCAGCGCCGACCAGACCGGCGTCCGTGCCCATCAGTGCGGGCGCCACGGTCAGACGCTGGACGAAGGACAGCGTCGCGTAGTCGGCCAGCGCCTTGCGCAGCGGCGTGAAGAGGACGTCCCCGGCCTTGCCCACTCCCCCGCCGATAACGGCGATGTCGATCTCGACGAGGGTCGCGGTCGCCGCGATGCCCGCCGCGAGGGCCTGCGCCGCGCGCTCGAAGGAGGCGGTGGCGACCGGGTCACCCGCGCGGGCGGCGGCGGCCACCGCGGCCGCCGAGGTGTCGCCGTCAGGGCCAGGCTGCCAGCCGCCCTCCAGCGCACGGCGCGCGATGTTCGGGCCACTCGCGATGCGCTCGACGCAACCGCGGGATCCGCAGGGACAGAGGTCGCCGTCGAGGTCCACGCTGATGTGGCCGATGTGGCCCGCGTTGCCGGTGGGCCCGGGGTGCAGCGTGCCGCCCAGAACCAGGCCGCCGCCGACCCCCGTCGACACAACCATGCAGAGCGCGTTGGCGTGGCCGCGTGCCGCGCCCTGCCAGTGCTCGGCCGCCGTGATGGCCACGCCGTCGCCGATCAGCTCGACGGGCAGCCCACCCGTGGCCCTGCGGACCCGCTCGACGAGGGGATAGCCACGCCAGCCCGGCACGTTCACGGGGCTCACCGTGCCCTCCGAGGCGTCCACGGGTCCCGCGCTGCCGATACCGAGGGCGCCCGCCCTGCCCCACAGAGGGGAGAGCGTCAGCTCGCGGATCACGTTCTCCACGGCCCCCATCACGGTGTCGCCGTCCTCCTGCGCGGGCGTCGCACGCTGCGCGCGGAGGAGTATCCGGCCGTGGCCGTCCACCAGCGCTCCGGCGATCTTGGTGCCGCCGATGTCGAGCGCGGCCACGAGGTCGGTGTGCATCAGTGTCAGATCTCCCAAGGGGTGTCGAATCAGGCCCGCCGCGCTGCGGGTCCGGGTTCCCCGGCCGGAAACAGGGCGGAACGACACGCCTCTGGGGGAAGGCGCAGGCCGGAGAATGCGGTGGACAGTGTCTCCCGCATCTGACAACGTTGTCCAGGCTCTATGCTCGACGCCACATCCTCATACAACCCCATGGACCGACGCATCCCCCTAGTCCATCCTCATGGACCATTCTCATGGAGGGACGCATCCCCGTGGACGACAGGACAGGACAGCGCATCGTGGCAGAGACCGCCCGCCGATCCGAGAACCGCTACGGCAACCGTCCCACCATGAAGGATGTCGCCGCGCGCGCGGGGGTCGGTCTGAAGACGGTCTCGCGTGTGGTCAACGGAGAACCGGGGGTCACCCCGGACACCGAGCGCCGCGTCCAGGAGGCCATCGACGCGCTGGGCTTCCGCCGCAACGACAGCGCGCGGGTGTTGCGAAAGGGCACCACCGCGAGCATCGGTCTCGTCCTGGAGGATCTCGCGGACCCGTTCTACGGACCGCTGAGCCGGGCGGTCGAAGAGGTCGCCCGCGCCCACGGCGCGCTGCTGATCAACGGCTCAAGCGCCGAAGACCCGGACCGCGAGCAGGAGTTGGTCCTCGCGCTGTGTGCGCGCCGGGTGGACGGGCTCGTGGTGATTCCGGCCGGTGATGACCACCGCTATCTGGAACCCGAGATAAAGGCGGGGGTCGCCACGGTGTTCGTGGACCGCCCGGCCGGAAAGATCGATGCCGACGTCGTGCTGTCCGACAGCTTCGGCGGGGCCCGCGGCGGCGTCGCCCATCTCATCGGCCACGGCCACCGCCGGATCGGTTTCATCGGTGACATGCCCCGCATCCACACGGCCGCCGAGCGGCTGCGCGGCTACCGCGCCGCGATGGAGGACGCGGGCATAGCGGTCGAGGACCCGTGGATGTCCCTGGGCGTCACCGACCCGCAGCGGGTGCGCAAGGCAGCCGAGGACATGCTCTCCGGCGACTCCCCGGTCACCGCGATCTTCACCGGCAACAACCGCGTGACCGTCACGGTGGTCCGTGTCATCGCCGAGCGCGGGCGCCCGGTCGCCCTCGTCGGCTTCGACGACATCGAACTCGCCGACCTCCTCCAGCCCGGCGTCACCGTCGTCGCCCAGGATGCCGCCGCCCTCGGCCGCACCGCGGCCGAACGCCTCTTCCGCCAGCTCGACGGCAGCCTCATCACTCCGGAACGCATCCAGCTCCCGACCCGGCTGATCACCCGCGGCTCGGGGGAACTGCCGCCCACGGACTGAGCCATGGGCCGCCCGGATCCTCATACGCTCGAAGCTCTCGGTCTCGCCGAGGCGCCACGTGACCATCCGCTGAGCTATCCGGGAAAATGGCCGCAGGAGTCCGGACTCCTGGACGGGGACCGCCTGTTGCCCCTGGAGCAACTGGTGCACAGGGACCGCGTCCCCGTCATCGCCGTCGGCTCCAACGCCTGCCCCGCCCAACTCCGGCACAAGATGGCGGAGTACGCGGTGTCCTCCACCGTCCCGCTGGTGAAGGCGCGGGTCACCGGCATCGGTATCGGCGTCTCGGCCCATGTGAGCCTGATGGGTTACGTGTCCGCGTCGCCGTTCCGAGCGCCGGGAATCGTGAGCGAGTTGTTCATCACCTGGCTCGACGAGGCCCAGCTCGCGGTGATCGACGCCAGCGAGGGAGTTCCGGCGCCGACCGGCGCGTACGACCGCGCCCGGCTCTCCTCGGACGACTTCCGGATCGAGTTGGAGTCCGGCGAACTCCTCCCTGGCGGCTACGCCTACGTCAACCGCCGTGGCGTCCTTCATGACGGCTCGGGTGCGCCACGCGCGCATCCGGGCGAGCGCCCGCTGCTCACCTCTCTCCTCGCCGGATCACCGCGCCTGCGTGAGCTGTTCGGGGACACGCCCGAGGAGTTCTGCAGCCGGGCGCGCTTGGACAGAGCGCTCTGCGCGCAGGGCACCCGGCTGTTCGCCGAGGAGGGACTTGTGATGCCTTCCGGCCTGGAAGGGCTGGAAAAGCACCTGCGGTCTCAGCAGACCGGAAGTCCCGGAAGCGGTGCGTCGTTGTCGCCGCCCTGGATGTAGACATCGCTGACGAAGACATTGACGTTGCCACTGTCGTCGTCGGTCCTGGCCCACCAGATGTTGGTCCACTCGCCGTAGGTCTCCCGGCGGCCCAGGTTCTGCTGGCAGTAGAAGTAGTTGGTGCCCGCGTTGAGGGTGCCGGCCTCGGCGCCGGAGGCGGTGTAGGACGTGGCGGTGCGCCAGACCTGGCAGTTGTACTTGCCGCCGCCGATCGGGTCGCAGACAGGCTCGGGAGGGGGGTCAGGGATGGGCGAGCTGCTTGAACCGCCGCCCGTTGTACCGCCGTCGGTGGAGCCGCCCGAGGCTCCACCTGAAGTCCCGCCTGTGCTACCGCCGTTGACGGGGGCCTTCGAGGGCTTCGGAGCGGTCTCGCCCGTGTGACTGGGCTTCGGCTCCGGGGGCTTGGAGTTCTTGTCGCCCTGTCCGGTCGGCTTGGAGTCGTCCGACAGGTCGACCTCGCCGCGGCTGGCTCCGTCCGAGGGGGCCGCTCCGTCGGCCTGAGGCAGCGCTTTCCGGGCCGCGCTGCCGGTGTCGTCCGGGCTGTTCAGCAGGGCGACGGTGACACCGGCCGCCGCGAGGACGACGGTGACGGCCGCGGCGGCAAGGAGGGCGCGGCCTCGGCGGCGGGGTGCGGGAGAGGGGCCGGCGGCAACAGGGGCCGCAACGGGAACGACGGGCTTCGGCGGTCCGAATCCCGGCGGTATGGAGGGGATACTCAGCGCCGTCGTCTCACGCGGCGGTGGCTCCGGCAGCCTCATGCCCGCCGTCTCATGCGGCCGTGACTCCGACAGCCTCAGGCCCGTCGTCCGGGAGTCCGTCTCAGGAGCTCCCGCGACCGCCTCCAACAGCTCGCGCGCCCGGTCCGCGTCCGGGCGTTCCCCCGGCTGCTTGTGCATGAGCTGCTTAAGTACGGGGCCCAGTGGCCCGGCGCGCCGGGGTTCCGGCAGCGGATCGGCAACTATCGCGGTGAGCGTGGACCACGTCGACGTACGGCGGAAGGGGGACAACCCCTCCACGGCCGCGTACAACGTGGCGCCGAGTGCCCAGACGTCCGAAGCGGGCCCCGGGTCGTCGCCCTGGGCCCGCTCGGGCGCCAAGTAGTCCAGGGAACCCACCAGTTCGCCACTGCGGGTCAGGTGGGTGGCCGAGCCGTCACCGGGGTCTTCCATCGTGGCGATGCCGAAGTCGGTGAGGACGACGCGGCCGGAGCGGTCCAGGAGGATGTTGCCGGGCTTCACGTCGCGGTGCAGGACGCCTGCGCGGTGGGCGGCGGCCAGCGAGTCCATGACCTTGGCGCCGATGGAGGCCGCCTCGCGAGGGTCCAAGGTGCCGCGCTCGCCCAGGACGTCGTCCAGAGAGGGGCCGTCCACCAGCTCCATGACGATGAGCGGGCGCCCGTCGACCTCGGTCACGTCGTGCACGGCCACGACTCCGGGGTGGGGCACCCGGGCCGCCGCGCGGGCCTCGCGCTGCATCCGCCGACTCAGGTCGGCCAGTTCGGGGACGGCGGCGTCCGTGTAGGTGCGCAGTTCCTTGACGGCGACCTCGCGGCCCAGGACCTCGTCCCGGGCGCGCCAGACGACCCCCATGCCGCCGCGGCCGAGTTAGGCCAGCACGCGATAGCGGCCGGCCAGCAACCGGCCGGTTCCGTCCGGCTGTTGGTTCTCGCCCGAAGACACTGCTGCCCCGTTCTCGTGTCACGCCAGTGAGTGGCGCCCACACTACGGGGCAGCAGTGACGGCTGGTGTCGGGAGTGGGCCTCTGTGACGTGGTCGCTACGCGACCGGCGTCAACGGCCGTTGTAGAACTGCGGGCCGCCTGTGGCTGGTCGCGCAGTTCCCCGCGCCCCTGGAGGGGCGCTCTACTTGGCGGAGACTGTCAGATCCGCCCGCCTCGGCACCGCGAACCCCTCCAGGTCCGCCCGCGTCAGCCCCGTCACCCGCGCCACCTCGGCGATGTCCAGGGCGCCGCAGTCCAGGCCGCGCAGCAGGTAGCCACTGAGGGCCTTGGCGGTGGCAGGCTCGTCCATGACGTCGCCGCCGGCCTGGTTGGCATAGCGGGAGAGGCGCGCCGCGGCCTGTTCGAAACCCTCGCGGTAGAAGGCGAAGACGGCCGCGTAGCGGGTCGGGATGTGGCCGGGGTGCATGTCCCAGCCCTGGTAGTAGGCGCGGGCGAGGGCGCGGCGGGTCAGACCGTAGTGCAGCCGCCAGGCGTCGTGGACCTTCTCGGTCGGGCCGACCGGCAGCACGTTGGTGGAGCCGTCGCAGACGCGTACGCCGGTGCCCGCGGCGGCGACCTGCATGATCGCCTTGGCGTGGTCGGCGGCGGGGTGGTCGCTCGCCTGGTAGGCGGCGCTGACGCCGAGGCAGGCGCTGTAGTCGAAGGTGCCGTAGTGCAGGCCGGTGGCGCGGCCCTCGGCGGCCTGGATCATGCGGGCGACGGTCGCGGTGCCGTCGGCGGCGAGGATCGACTGACTGGTCTCGATCTGGATCTCGAAGCCGATCCGCCCGGGCTCCAGGCCGCGCGCCTTCTCGAACTCCTCCAGGAGCCGGACCATCGCGGTGACCTGTTCGGCGTACGTCACCTTCGGCAGCGTCAGGACGAGCCCGTCGGGCAGACCGCCGGCCTCCATCAGGCCGGTGAGGAAGATGTCGAGGGTGCGGATGCCGCGGGCGCGGACCGGGGCTTCCAGGCACTTCATACGGATGCCCATGCACGGGGCCGCCGTGCCGTTCTCGTAGGCCTCCGCGATCAGCCGGGCCGCGCGCGCCGCCGTCTCGTCCTCCTCGGCGTCCGGACGCGGGCCGTAGCCGTCCTCGAAGTCGACGCGCAGGTCCTCGATCGGTTCGCGCTCCAGTTTGGCCCGTACGCGGTCGTACACGGGCTTCGCGAGGTCATCGGTGAGGCCGAGGACGGCTGCGAAGGAGGCGGCGTCCGGGGCGTGCTCATCGAGGGCCGTGAGGGCCCGGTCGCCCCAGCTGCGGATGGTGTCGGCGGCGAACGCGTCACCGGGTACGTACACGGTGTGGACGGGCTGCCGGGTGCCCGGGTCGCCGGGGTAGTGGCGCTCCAGCTCGGCGTCGACCGGGGCGAGGGAGGCGCTGATCTCCTCACTGACTGCGCCCGCGAGGCTGGTCGCCACCTTCTCCTGCTGACCCTGACCCATTCCACACCCTCCTGTTTTCCGCAGTGCGGAATCAACAATCCGTAGAACGAAGTTATCCGGGGACCTTCCCGCCGGTCAACACCCTCTTGAGTCCCACATGGTTCCTACAGACAACACTGACCCTGACATGAGCAGAGGCCCCTGCGACCGTGTCAAAAGACGGTCACAGGGGCCTCGTACGCCTCATACGTCGGAAACTCAGCCCTTGCGGGACTTGATCTCCTCGGTGAGCTGCGGGACTACCTCGAAGAGGTCGCCGACCACGCCGTAGTCGACGAGGTCGAAGATCGGGGCCTCGGCGTCCTTGTTGATGGCGACGATGGTCTTCGAGGTCTGCATGCCGGCGCGGTGCTGGATCGCGCCGGAGATTCCCGAGGCGATGTACAGCTGCGGTGAGACGGACTTGCCCGTCTGGCCGACCTGGTTGGAGTGCGGGTACCAGCCGGCGTCGACCGCGGCGCGCGAGGCACCCACGGCCGCACCGAGGGAGTCGGCGAGCCCCTCGATGATCGCGAAGTTCTCGGCGCCGTTGACGCCACGGCCGCCGGAGACCACGATCGCGGCCTCCGTCAGCTCCGGGCGGCCGCTGGCCTCGCGCGGGGTGCGCGCGGTGACCTTCGTACCGGTGGCCTTCTCGGAGAAGGTCACGGCGAGGGCCTCGACGGCGCCCGCGGCCGGGGCGGCCTCCACGGCGGCCGAGTTCGGCTTGACCGTGATGACCGGAGTGCCCTTGGACACCCGGGACTTGGTGGAGAAGGAGGCGGCGAACGCGGACTGCGTGGCCACCGGGCCCTCTTCGCCGGCCTCCAGGTCGACGGCGTCGGTGATGATGCCACCGCCGATACGGAGCGCGAGGCGGGCCGCGATCTCCTTGCCCTCGGCGGAGGACGGCACGAGCACGGCGGCCGGGGAAACGGCGTCGTACGCGGCCTGGAGCGCGTCCACCTTCGGTACGACCAGGTAGTCGGTGAACTCGGGGGCGTCGGCGGTGAGGACCTTGACCGCGCCGTGCTCGGCGAGCACGGGGGCGGTGGCCTCGGCGCCGGCACCGAGGGCGACGGCGACGGGCTCGCCGATACGGCGGGCCAGGGTCAGCAGCTCAAGGGTGGGCTTGCGGACGGCGCCGTCCACGTGGTCGACGTAGACGAGAACTTCAGCCATGGGACTTCTTCTCTCCTGCTTGCGAAAGATGAGGGGCGGTCAGGGAGCCTGCGGCGGGCCGGTGTTCCTAGATGAACTTCTGGCCCGCGAGGAACTCGGCGAGCTGCTTGCCGCCCTCGCCCTCGTCCTTGACGATCGTGCCGGCGGTGCGCGCGGGACGCTCGGTCGCGGAGTCGACCTTGGTCCAGGCGCCTTCGAGGCCGACCTCGCCCGCCTCGATCTCCAGGTCCTCCAGGTCCCAGGCCTCCACCGGCTTCTTCTTGGCGGCCATGATGCCCTTGAAGGACGGGTAACGCGCCTCGCCCGACTGGTCGGTGACCGACACGACCGCCGGGAGGGAGGCCTCGAGCTGCTCGGAGGCGGAGTCGCCGTCGCGGCGGCCCTTGACCACACCGTCCTCGACGGAGACCTCGGAGAGCAGGGTGAGCTGCGGAACGCCAAGACGCTCGGCCAGCAGGGCCGGGATGACACCGGCGGTGCCGTCGGTGGACGCCATTCCGGAGATGACCAGGTCGAAGCCGGCCTTCTCGATGGCCTTCGCCAGCACCAGCGACGTACCGATCACGTCGGTTCCGTGCAGGTCGTCGTCCTCGACGTGGATGGCCTTGTCCGCACCCATCGACAGCGCCTTGCGCAGCGCGTCCTTGGCGTCCTCGGGGCCGACGGTCAGCACGGTGATCTCGGCGTCATCGGCTTCGCCGGCGATCTGCAGCGCCTGCTCCACGGCGTATTCGTCGAGTTCCGAGAGCAGACCGTCCACGTCGTCACGGTCGACGGTCAGGTCATCGGCGAAGTGCCGGTCGCCGGTGGCGTCGGGCACGTACTTAACAGTGACAACGATCCTCAAGCTCACGCCGGCTCTCCTACTGCATCGTCATTTTTGGCTGCCTTCTTATCGGCAGCATAGGCGCCTGAAGCGGCCGATCCCGGTCGGGGCGGCCCGCGCTCCGACCGAAATATTACTCACCAGTACACCCAGTGGGTGCCCACTAAGCAAGCGCTTTGAACTGTGACGTTCGCAACGCTGCGTAACCGACAAGTAGGAGCGGCGCGAGGGACAGGTGAGTAGGTTCGGACTCGCTTCAGTCGCGCAGGCCGTGGAAGCGCCCCTGGTGGTAGAGCAGCGGGCGGCCGGCGCCCGACGGGTCGCCGAGGACGACCTCGGCCAGAACGATGCGGTGGTCCCCCGCGGGCACGCGCGCGACAACACGGCAGACGAGCCACGCGAGGACGTCGTCGAGCACCGGAACACCTTCGGGGCCGTTACGCCAACGGGTGGGCGCGCCGAAGCGGTCGGCGCCGCTCCTGGCGAAGGTGCCGGCGAGTTCCTGTTGGTGTTCTCCGAGTATGTGCACGCCGATGTGGTCGGACTCGGAGACCGCGGGCCAGCTGGAGGCGCCGACACCGATCCCGAAGGAGACGATCGGGGGCTCGGCGGAGACCGAGGTGAGCGAGGTGGCGGTGAAGCCGACGGGGCCGTCGCCGCCGGGAGCCGTGATCACGGCGACACCGGCCGCATGCCGCCTGAAGACGGAGCGCAGCAGGTCGGGGGAGGCGAGCTGGGGGGTGCCGAGGTCGGGCGTGGCCGTCATGGACTTGTTCCTTCTGCGAGAGGTGACGGGCTGATCCGTGGCTGCTCAACAGCCCGGACAGCGCGCACTCGCGGTTCGGGCCAGGTCCACGTGGACGCGCTCGAAGAGAAGGAGTTCCGGGGGCATACGGTCAGGCTGACGATAGATGGTGCGTGCAGTCAAGTGCGTTCCGGTATCTGGGAGGCGCCTCACCTTGGTCACCACGGTCAGACGGCCTCCCCCAGTGCGGCGATCACATCGGCCTTGCGCGGCTGCCCCGTTGCCCGTCGTACGATCCGCCCGTCGGCGTCGAGCACGAGCACGGTCGGGGTCTTGAGAATGTCGAGTTCGCGTACGAGGTCCAGGTGATCCTCCGCGTCGATCTCCACGTGGGACACCCCGGGGACCATCTCCGCCACCTCGGTGAGTACCCGCCGGGTGGCCCGACAGGGGGCACAGAAGGCGCTGGAGAACTGGACGAGCGTGGCCCGCTCACCGAGCCCCTCCCCCAACTCCGCCGCGCCGAGCAGCTTTCCGCCGTCACGCCCGCGCACCCTCACCCTCCCGCTCCGCTGCCGGTGCAGCACTCCGTAGGCGCTCGCCACCGCGAGCACCACCACGCACACCACGAGTCCGGTCATCACATCCACAAGCATTTACGAGACCGCAAAGATTCCCGGCTACGGGAATCGCGCTCGGTGCGGAATGCTTGGTTCATGGAAATTGATGTAAGAGGGCCGCGGTTCGGTGCGGCCGTGACGACCTTCGTGCTGGCGGTCGTGCTGATCACGGGCAGCCCCTGGCTGCTTGCCTGGCAGACGCTGGCGTTCGCGCTGGGCGCGGCGGGCGGCGTGGGGCGCTCCCCGTACGGCTGGCTGTTCCGCAAGGCGGTACGCCCGCGGATCGGGCCGCCTACGGAGTTCGAGGCGCCGGAGCCGCCGCGATTCGCGCAGACGGTCGGGCTCGCGTTCGCGGTCGTGGGGCTCGTCGGCTACGTGGTGGGGCCGGAGTGGCTGGGTCTGGCGGCCACCGCGTGCGCGCTCGCGGCCGCGTTCCTCAACGCCGCGTTCGGCTACTGCCTCGGGTGCGAGATGTACCTGCTCGTGCGCCGAGTCACAGTACGCACGGAGTAAAGGGGGGTTAAAACTCCGAGGTGGATCAAGGGGTGACGTGACGAGGATCTCGCCCGGCACGGGCACTAGGACTGGCCAGTCGTTCGTTCTTCGGGCACGATCTGCGCAATGCCGTAAACCTACGGCTGCGTAACTTTCGCCGGGAAGCCCCTTCCCCGGCAGAGAGAAGGGCCCACCCCGTCCATGGCAGAGCTTGTCTACCGTCCCGTCGTCGGTCTCGCCCAAGTGTTGTTCAAGGCCTGGGACCTCAAGATCGACTGCAAGGGATCGGAGAACATTCCGCGCTCGGGCGGCGCCGTGCTGGTCAGCAACCACATCAGCTATCTGGACTT
This sequence comes from Streptomyces sp. NPDC093544, assembly GCF_040683495.1. Taxonomy (NCBI): domain Bacteria; kingdom Bacillati; phylum Actinomycetota; class Actinomycetes; order Kitasatosporales; family Streptomycetaceae; genus Streptomyces; species Streptomyces sp. NPDC093544. The sequence goes on from NZ_JBFBEA010000005.1 coordinate 332,034, forward strand.
CATCTTCGACGGCATGGCCGCCCTGCCGCAGAAGCGTCTCGTGCGCTTCATGGCGAAGGAGTCGGTGTTCCGGCACAAGATCTCCGGGCCGCTGATGCGGGGCATGAAGCACATCCCTGTGGACCGCAAGCAGGGTGAGAAGGCGTACCAGCACGCGCTGGAGTCGCTGCGCTCCGGCGAGATCATCGGCGTCTTCCCCGAGGCCACCATCTCGCCGTCGTTCACCCTGAAGAGCTTCAAGTCGGGTGCCGCACGTATGGCCCAGGAGGCCGGCGTCCCGCTGATCCCGATGGCCGTGTGGGGCACCCAGCGTCTGTGGACCAAGGGCCACCCGCGCAACTTCAAGCGCAGCCACACGCCGATCACCATCCGGGTCGGCGAGCCGGTCGAGGCCCCGAAGGACCAGTACGCGGGGGCGATCACCCGGCGGGTGCGTGACCGCGTACAGGAGCTCCTCGAAGCCGCGCAGCGCGCCTACCCGGTGCGGCCCAAGGGGCCGGACGACACCTGGTGGATGCCCGCGCACCTCGGCGGCACCGCGCCGACCCCCGAAGAGGTGAAGGCGGCCGAGGCACGCTGAATCGTCACTCCGGGGCGTGGACGGTGATCCGCGCCCCGGGGCTGAACTTCTCCAGGAGTTCGGCGAGTTCGGCTCCGGCCCGCGCGACGTCGGCCTCCGGCATCGGCGCCAGACTCTCCAGCAGGAAGACAGCGGCGACCGACTCCTCCGTGAGCCGGGTGCGCGGACCTTGGCGCCAGTTCCAGCGGCGACAGGTCACCCCCGCGTCGTCGCGCCACACCACCTCACCCGCGTCGGGGCGTTCGACGACCTCCTCGCCGCACGCGACGGTCACGAAGTCCTCGTCGCCCGTGGCACGCACGAGGCGCATCCCACCCTGGATGCGGTCGATGTCCTCGCCGCCGACGGGGATCAAGTGAGCGACGCTGATGGCGTTGTAGACGTCGACGAGCACGTTGATCCGGGGCAGTCCGGCGTCCAAGAGCGCCCGTTTGGCGAGTGCCTCCGCCGAGTTGCGGGTCCGCGAGGGCTTGGAACCGAACGCCGTGTAGGTCTCCCGCCAGGCCGCCATGTGCGGGTCCTCGTGCGGAGCGCGACCGTCCAGTCGTACGGCCAGCCGGCGGGCCGCGTCGTCGAGCAGCGCCGAAGTCCCTTCGGTACTGGGCCCGTTGACGAGTCCGTACGCCTCGATGGCGATGTGCGTGAAGCCGGGCGCGAGGGCGCGCACCTCGTCGGCCACGGTGAGCGTGAGAGTCATGGACTGCCTCAGAGTGCGGTGGGGAGCGTCTGCCAGAGGTACGGCCGGTCGGGGGCGGCCTTGAGGGCGCTCAGCACAACCGGGTGAGGTTCAGCGTACAGTACTGGATAGTCCATCTCATTGGACTCCGGGTCGGGGGTGAAGGCCAGCCGTTCACCGTCCAGGGAGAACTGGGCATCCACGCCCGGTTTGTTGCCGCGAGGGTCCTGCCGATGCCAGGCACCGTTGAACCGCACGGCGACGAGCCCGTGCACCATGTCGAACTTCTGGTAGCACAGCGCCGTCGGGATGTCTTCGGCCCGCAGCAGCGCGGCCAGGGCGTGGGCCTTGGCGTAGCAGATGCCGGTGCGCTGCTCCAGTACGTCGGACGCTCGCCAGGTGACGCGCGGATCGCCGGAGTCCTGCGAGTGCGGGATCGCATCGCGCACGAATTCGAACCCGGACCGCGCATAGGCATACGAGTCGGCGGACCCTTTTGCGAGCCGCGCGGCCGTTTCGCGTACCAGCGGATGGTGATGGTCGATGACCTCGTCGGCGGCCAAATACGCGGACAGGTCCGTGGTGTTCTGGATCAGCTGCATGCCCACAGAGCATAGGAACGCGATCACCTGGGAGTCAATTAATTTTCAGGTGAACGCATACCTATGCATTCGATCCGCCCAGGCTACCCGTGCGCCATCTCCTCCTTGAGCGCCGCGACGAAACCGTCCACGTCGTCCTCGGTGGTGTCGAAGGCGCACATCCAGCGGACGTCGCCCGCGGTCTCGTCCCAGAAGTAGAAGCGGTAGCGCTTCTGCAGGCGCTCGCTCACGTCGTGCGGAAGGCGCGCGAAGACCGCGTTGGCCTGCACCGGGTGGAGGATCTCCACGCCGTGCACCGCACGCACGCCCTCGGCGAGCCGCTGGGCCATCTCGTTGGCGTGGCGGGCGTTGCGCAGCCAGAGGTCCTTGGCGAGCAGCGCCTCCAACTGCACGGAGACGAAGCGCATCTTGGAGGCGAGCTGCATCGACAGCTTGCGCAGGTGCTTCATGTGGCTGACGGCGTCAGGGGTGAGGACGACGACGGCCTCGCCGAACAGCGCGCCGTTCTTCGTCCCGCCCAGGGAGAGGATGTCGACGCCGACGGCGTTGGTGAACGTCCGCATGGGGACGTCCAGCGAGGCGGCCGCGTTCGATATCCGGGACCCGTCCAGGTGCACCTTCATGCCGTGCGCGTGGGCGTGGTCGCAGATCGCGCGGATCTCCTCGGGCGTGTACAGGGTGCCCAGTTCGGTGCTCTGGGTGATCGAGACGACCTGCGGCATCGCACGGTGCTCGTCGTCCCAGCCGTACGCCTGCCGGTCGATCAGCTCGGGTGTGAGCTTGCCGTCGGGCGTGGGCACGGTGAGCAGCTTGAGGCCGCCCATGCGCTCGGGGGCGCCGCCCTCGTCGACGTTGATGTGCGCGCTCTCGGCGCAGATCACCGCACCCCAGCGGTCGGTGACGGCCTGCAGCGCGACCACGTTCGCGCCCGTGCCGTTGAAGACCGGGAAGGCCTCGGCCGTGGCTCCGAAGTGGCTGCGGACGATGCGCTGGAGGTTGGCGGTGTAGTCGTCCTCGCCGTATGCGACCTGGTGCCCGCCGTTGGCCAGGGCCAGGGCGGCGAGCACCTCGGGGTGGGCCCCCGCGTAGTTGTCGCTGGCGAAGCCCCGGACGGCCGGGTCGTGGTGACGCCGGGCCGCTGTATATGGGGCCTTGGGAGGGTTCACGGCTTCTCGGTCAGCCACAGACGTTTTCCGTTCACTTCACCGGCGGGCTTGTCCCAGACGCCGGCGATGGCATCGGCCAGCTCCTTGACGTCCGTGAAGCCCGCGAACTTCGCGTTCGGGCGCTCGGCGCGCATCGCGTCGTGCACCAGTGCCTTGACGACCAGGATGGCAGCCGCGGATGTCGGCCCCTGCTCGCCCCCGGCCTTGCGGAAGTAGTCGCCCATGGCCAGCGTCCATGCCTCGGCCGCGGCTTTGGCGGCGGCATAGGCCGCGTTGCCCGCGGTGGGCTTGCTCGCGCCCGCGGCGCTGGTCAGGACGTACCGGCCGCGCTCGCTGCGTTGCAGCGCCTCGTGGAAGGCCAGGGAGGTGTGCTGCACGGTGCGGATGAGTAGCAGTTCGAGCAGGTCCCAGTCGTCGAGGACCGTCTTGGTGAAGGTCTCGCTGCCCCGCCAGCCGCCGACGAGATGGACCAGGCCGTCGACATGGCCGAAGTCCTTCTCGATGCGGGTGGCCCAGTCGCGCGTCGACTGGAGGTCGAGCAGGTCGACCGTGTCACCGACGACGGTGGCGCCGCCGTACGCGTAGCGGGCGGCGTCCACGGCCTCCGCGAGACGCTCGGGGTCATTGTCCGAGCCGACGACGGTGGCGCCCGCCTCGGCGAGCCGCAGCAGCGTCGCGCGGCCCGCGGGGCCGCCGGCGCCCGCCACCGCGATCACCGCTCCGCCGAGTGCTCCGTTGCCGTTTCCGTTGGACATCGCCTTCGCCTCCGATACGTCCTCGGCACGGGCACTCACGCGGCGACCTTCTCGGCCTTCGCCGCGGTGATGCCCTTGGTGGAGGCGATCACATGCTTCAGCTTCTTGGCGAGCGCCTCATAGAACATGCTCAGGGGAAACTCGTCAGGAAGCACGTCGTCCACGAGCTTGCGCGGCGGCTGGGTCACATCCAGGGCGTCCGGGCCCTTGGCCCAGCGGGAGCCCGGGTGCGGGGCGAGGTAGGTGGCGACCAGCTCGTACGCCTTGAACCAGTGGACGAGCTTGGGGCGGTCGATGCCGGCTCGGTAGAGGTCCTCGATCTCCGCGCACAGCTGGTTGGTGACCTGCGGGGCGCGCTGCCAGTCGATGTGCAGCTTGTTGTCGGTCCAGCGGACGACGTCGTGCTTGTGGAGGTAGGCGAAGAGCAGCTGGCCGCCGAGGCCGTCGTAGTTGCGGACGCGCTCACCGGTGACGGGGAAGCGGAACATCCGGTCGAAGAGCACCGCGTACTGCACGTCACGGCCCTGCGGGAAACCGTCGGCCTCCAGCTTCACGGCCTCCTTGAAGGCGGTGAGGTCGCAGCGCAGCTCCTCCAAGCCGTACATCCAGAACGGCTGGCGCTGCTTGATCATGAACGGGTCGAAGGGCAGGTCGCCATGGCTGTGGGTGCGGTCGTGGACCATGTCCCAGAGCACGAAGGCCTGCTCGCAGCGCTCCTGGTCGTCGACCATCGCGGCGATGTCCGCGGGCAGCTCCAGGCCGAGGATGCCCACGGCGGCATCGGTGACGGCGCGGAAGCGGGCGGCCTCGCGGTCGCAGAAGATGCCGCCCCAGGTGAAGCGCTCGGGTGCCTCGCGCACGGCGATGGTCTCCGGGAAGAGGACGGCCGAGTTGGTGTCGTATCCGGCGGTGAAGTCCTCGAAGGTGATGCCGCAGAACAGCGGGTTGTCGTAGCGGGTGCGCTCCAGCTCGGCCAGCCAGTCCGGCCACACCATGCGGAGCACTACCGCTTCGAAGTTGCGGTCCGGGTTGCCGTTCTGCGTGTACATCGGAAACACGACCAGGTGCTGGAGGCCGTCCTCGCGGTGCGCGGCGGGCCGGAAGGCCAGCAGCGAGTCGAGGAAGTCGGGCACCTGGAAGCCCCCATCGACCCAGCGGCGCAGATCCCGCACAAGTGCCTCGTGGTAGGCGGCGTCGTGCGGCAGCAGCGGGGCGAGCCGCTCGATCGCGTCGATGGCACGGCGTACCGCCAGCTCGGCGTCGGACGCGTCCGGCGCACCCTCCGCGTCGAAGTCGATCGAGCCGTCCTTGGCCTGCCACGGCCGGATCTTCTCCACGGCATCCTTGAGCACGGGCCATGCCGGGTGCTCCACCACGCTGGCCACGGAGGCAACCTGCTCCTCCGTACCTACCCGCACAAGAATTTCCGTCATGTCCCACCCTCCACAGGAGAACCTCGCGTAAGAACACCGTATGCGAACGTACTTCCTTCCCACAAGCAGGAACTCGGAGCATTATCCTGCGCACCAGCATCTTCACCGCTAATTTTCCTGCCGGAAACCGTTCAGGCGGTTACTACCGCCGGATGTGGCGCGGGCGGCGCCGGGGTCAACCCTTGCCGGGACTCGCCCACCGCGGAGTGACCCGGCGCGACGGCGCCAGGCGGGTCTTCCCTGACGGGCAGCACCATTGGCCCGCGTACGAGCGGGTACAACGCACAGCAGGGCCATTAGGCTGCGGCCTTGCCGCGTGGGCGCCGCCGTCGGAACCACGCGCGAGCCGAGCCGCCGTCGACGGAAGCGAGTCGCATCTTGAACTTCCTCACCATCGGTCACCGCGGAGTGATGGGTGTCGAACCCGAGAACACCCTCCGTTCCTTCATCGCCGCCCAGCACGCGGGCCTCGACCTGATCGAACTCGATCTGCATCTGAGCAAGGACGGCGCCCTCGTCGTCATGCACGACGCCGAAGTGGACCGTACGACCGACGGGTCGGGGCCGATCACCGAGAAGACACTCGCCGAGCTGCGCGCGCTGGACGCGGGCCGCGGTGAGCGCGTTCCGGTCTTCGAGGAGGTCCTTGACGCCCTCACGACGCCCCTCCAGGCCGAGATCAAGGACGTGGCGGCGGCGCGGGCGCTGGCCGAGGTCATGCACCGGCGGGACCTGGTCGGACGGGTCGAGGTGTCGTCCTTCCACGACGAGGCGATCGACGAGATCGCCCGGCTCGTGCCGGGCGCCCGCACCGCGCTGATCGCCAGCCGGTACGGCACCGACGTCGTGGACCGCGCCGTCGACATCGGCGCCGCGACCGTCTGCCTCAACATCCGCCGGCTGTCCCTGGAGGTCGTCGAGCGCGCCCGCAAGGCCGACCTGCGGATCATCGGCTGGGTGGTGAACACCCAGGACCAGCTGCGGCTGGTGCGCGCCCTGGGACTGGACGGCGCGACCACCGACTATCCCGAGATCAAACGCACCGGCCGCTTCACCGCATGAACGTCACACCAGCGGCTTGACCAGCAGCTCGAACTGCAGGTCGTCGCGCTGCGGAATGCCGAATTGCTCGTCGCCGTACGGGAAGGGCGTCATCTTTCCCGTACGGCGGTAGCCGCGCCGCTCGTACCAGGCGATGAGGTCCTCGCGTACGGAGATCACCGTCATGTGCATCTCCTCGGCGCCCCAGACCTCGCGCGCGTGGCGCTCCGCCTCGGCGATGATCACCTTGCCGAGGCCCGCGCCCTGAAGTGCGGGACTGACCGAGAACATGCCGAAGTAGGCGTGGTCGCCGCGGTGTTCGAGCTGGCAGCAGGCCACGACCGCGCCGTCCCGCTCGACGGTCAGCAACCGGCTGTCGGGAGACTTGATGACCGCGAGTACGCCCTCGGAGTCGGTCCGCTGCCCTTCGAGGATGTCCGCCTCCGTGGTCCAGCCGGCCCGGCTGGAGTCCCCGCGGTACGCCGACTCGATCAGCGCGACCAGCGCGTCCACATCGCTGTCGGTGGCATCGCGGAAGGTCAGTCCGGTGGAGGCGGTGGTGTCCATGGAGCGGTTCTCCGTTCGGTGGCGCGGCTCGGGCATCGACGAGCGTAACCCTCCTTTAGGGTTCGGCTGCATGGTGCATGTACTGAGCAGCCGAACCCTCCTGCGGCCCACCGACCCGGAGCGCTCCCGAGCGTTCTACGGCGAGAAACTGGGCCTCGCCGTCTACCGCGAGTTCGGTACGGGCCCCGAACGCGGCACCGTCTACTTCCTCGGCGGCGGCTTCCTTGAGGTCGCGGGGCGCTCCGAGACCCCGCCGTCCCCCGCGGTCAAGCTGTGGCTCCAGGTCGCGGACGCGAAGGCGGCGCACGAGGAACTGGCGGCCGCCGGTGTCGAGGTCCTGCGGCCGCCGGTGAAGGAGCCCTGGGGGCTGATCGAGATGTGGGTCGCGGATCCGGACGGCACCGAGATCGCCCTCGTGGAGATCCCGGCGGACCATCCGCTGCGCTCCCGGCCCTGAGGCCCCGGCGTAGCAAGGCCGCACTTCCGTCCGTCCTGGCGCAGGCCCGGATGGCCGCCGCCACTGCCCGGGTCTAGCGTTTTCAGGGGGCTCGCCGCGGAAGGAACCTCATGAAGCTCGACAGGCCGGTGACAGGCGGACCCTGCTGGTCGGAGTTGGGGACCAGCGATCTGGAGGCGGCCAAACGCTTCTACGCCGACCTGTTCGGCTGGCGTCCGGAGACGGACGCGCGCCAGGAAGCGGGCTGCTACACCGTGGCGCACCTCGGTGACGCCGCGGTCGCCGGGCTGGCGCCGCTGTTCCAGGAGTCGCAGCCCGTCGCCTGGAACGTCTCGTTCGCCGTGGCCGACGCGGACGCCGCCGTGGCAGCGGTGGAGGCGGCCGGCGGCACCGTGATCGTCGGCCCACTGGACGTGTTCGACCAGGGCCGTTTCGCGGTCGCCTTCGACCCGGGCGGCGCGGCCTTCCAGCTGTGGCAGGCGCGGTCCTTCCCCGGCGCGGGGCTGTTCAACGCCCCGGGCGCCCTCGGCTGGGTGGAGCTGCTCACCCGCGCCCCCGACCGGGTCACGGATTTCTACACGACGGTGTTCGGCTGGACGGTGAACGCCTCGGAGCACTACACGCGGTGGGGTGTCGACGGCGCCGACTTCGGCGGCATGGTGACGATGGACGACAAGTTCCCGCACGAGGTGCCCTCGCACTGGCTGCCCTACTTCACCGTCGAGAACGTGGACGCCACCGCGGACGCCGCCCTCCTGGCGGGGGGCCACCTCCTCATGGAGCCCATGTCCGTGCCGCACGGCCCACGGCTCGCCGTCGTACGGGACGTGCAGGGGGCGGCCTTCGGCATCCATGTGGCGAGCGAGGAGGGCTAGCCCGGAGCCCGTTCCCGAAGCCCGTTCCCGGAGACTCAGGCGCGCGGCATTCCGAGCCGGCCCTCCAGTTGGCCGAGCAACTCGGCCAGCAGGTCGGCCAGTTCGCGTTGCCGGCCGAGGTCGGTGCCCGACAGGACTGTCGTCTCGTAGGAGAGCTGTTCGGGGAGGATGCCGTCCACGAGGTCGCGTCCCTCGTCGGTCAGCCGGACGTGCGCGACGCGGCGGTCACGGGTGTCACCGCGCCGTTCGACCAGGCCTCGCTCGGTCAGCTGCTTCAGGCGCTTGGTGACGGCAGCGCCGGAGGAGAAGGTCTCGCGGGCGATCTCGCTCGGGGTCAGCTCGTGTCCGGTCCGCCGCAGTGTGCCGAGGACGTCGAACTCGGGGCGGGTGAGCCCGGCACGGCGCAGTGGAGCGTCCTCCGCCTGCTGAAGCAGGGCGGCGCAGCGGTTGATGCGTCCGATGATCTCCATGGGCCCGGTGTCGAGGTCGGGCCGCACCGCCTGCCACTGCCGTACGACGGCGGCCATGGTGTCGTCGGGTCCCACCACCGGTGCGGAGCCGGTGTCCGCGCTCTCCACACGCCCAGCACCGGTGTCCGCCCCCTCTCTCCGTCCCCCGTGGGCGTCCCCGTCCGTCGTACGCCCGTTCGCAGCCGTCATGCCCGTGCGCCCTCCAAGGAGTGCAGTCCCTGCCGTCGTACCGTCGCCGCGAGCGTACGGTGTGCGGCGTCTTCGACCGGCATCACCCGGTCCTCCGGCACGGCGCGCTGCCACCATTCGCCGGCTGCCGTGTCGGCGGTGGCGCGGAGGTCGACGACGGTGGCGGCGAGGCCGCGGCGGGCGGACTCCAGTGCGCCGGGCCGGGGGTGGTCGCAGGCGAGGACCCGCGCGGCGTGCTCGCGGGCGCGTTCCACCGCGGAAAGCGCGTGTTCGATGCTGTCGCCGGCCCGCCGGTTGGTGACGACGACCGCGGCGGCGAAGCCGACGAGCGCACCGACGAGGGTGTCCACGACTCGGTCGGTGATCAGCTCGCCGGGGTGCTGGGAGCGCGCGAACTCGGTGATCAGCAGTGCCATGGGGGTCACGCAGACGCTGCCGAGCCAGTAGTTGCGGCTGATGAGCGCTTCGGCACCGAAAGCACAGGCGAGGACGCAGAGCAGCAGGACAGGCTTCCCCAGGTGGGCGAGCGGGACGATCGCCACGAAGGCCGGCACCCCCGCCAGGTTGCCGACAACGCGCTGCACACTCCGGCTCCAGGTCAGGGTGACGTTGGCCTGGTAGAGAGACGCGGCGGTGACCAGAGCCCAGTAGGGGCGGCCGACCCCGAGTGCGAGCGAGAGGTATCCGGCGAGGGCGCAGCCGAGGGCGGTCCGCAGAGCGATGGGTGCGAGTGGGCCGAGGCGGCGCAGCAACGGCCGCTCTCCGAAGGCGAGTTCGGCATCCACGCCCAAGAGCTCGTCCGCGGTCTCCGTGAGGTCGCCCGGACGCGGAACCGGCCCGTTGCCGCGAAGTTCGCGGGCCCAGGCGCGCAGCCGCTCGGGCTCGGTACCGGCCGGCGAGGCCAGGGCTATCTCGGCGCGCACGACGAGCCGTTCGAGGGCGCGCCGGGGAGTGGAGCGGGTACCGGTGGAGCGCAGCGACTGCCAGACTCCGTGCACGGCGGCGACCGCGGCGGCGCGGGCACGGGCGGCCCCCTCTCCGCTCCCCCGCGTCTGCGCGTACCCGGCCACGGCGTTCAGCGCGTGCGCGGTGGCGCGGCGCTCCGGCCCGTGCGGACGGACCAGCCCCGGGGCCATGCCGACGATCCAGGCCCAGACACCCGCGACGGCGGCGAGGGCGAGATGGCCGGGGACCTGGCCCAGGGTCTGCGGTGTGAAGAGGCACGCGGAGCTGATGAAGGTGAGGATCAGGTGTCCGGGCGGACCGATGCGGGTGGCGTCGCTGAGTACCTTCTGTACGGCGGCGAGCAGTGCGCCGACGGTGACCAGCACGACGGCGTCGGTGGTCAGCGAGGCCGTGACGAGGGCGACGGCCATCCCGCCGAGCATGCCGAGCACCACCCAGGCGAGGGCACGGGCCCGCGCGGCGTACGGACGGTTGTGGGCGTAGAGGGCGCAGAGCGACCCGGCCATCGTGTACATCGCCAGGTCCAGTCGGCCGAGCGCCAGGAGCGGCAGATTCAGCGGGGCGACCGCGGCGACGACGCTCAGCGCGGACTTGAACCAGATGTCGGAGGGTCGGCCGACGCGCAGGAAACCGGCCAGCGGGAGGCGCCGGGCCCGTGACCTGGGAGTCGTACTACTCATGACGATAAGATTAGCAGGTGTTTTACTCGTGAAAGATATACGGGCTTTCGCCACCTCATTTGCAATGCGCTCAGAACGCTCCCCCGTGTACACCCTTGCGCTCGCTTGCGCCCCGCCCGGGCCGGGCATGCCCTGACCGACCGTCCAAGGCCAGATGTCTGATGCCCGACGCCGTCGAGCGGGGAGGTGCCCGATGCATGGACCGGCTTCGCCCGGCTGGCTGCTCGTCGCGCTGTGCGCGGCGACCGGGGCCTACTGCCTCTTACGCATGCGCAGTTCCGTCGAGGAGCAGCGCCGTACCGCGGGCGGTGAGGCGCTCATGGGCTTCGGTATGGCCGCGATGGCCGTACCCGCGGCGGTGGCCGCGCCGCCGCGCTGGGCCTGGCTCGCCTACGCGGCCGTGTTCGGCGCGGCAGCGGTACGCGCCCTGTGGGCGACCCGTACGAGCCCGCACCATGCGCACCATCTGGTGGGCGCCTGCGCGATGGTCTACATGGCGGGAGTGATGGCCTCCGCTCCCGGCCACCACGCCCACGGCGCCTCGGGGGTGCCGCTGCTCACCGGCACGCTCCTGCTCTACTTCACCGGGTACGTGCTGCGCTCGGGCCTGCGCCTCCTGCCGATGGGCAGCGTGGCCGGCGGCACCGAGGCCGTCGGCTGGGCCGACCGTCCCGAACTGTCACAGGCGTGCCGGCTGTCCATGGGGATCGCGATGCTGGCCATGCTGGTCACGCTCTGAGACCGATTCCTCCCGGACCGGGGGAAGCTGCCGCGACGAGACCGTGGCGTACGTCACTTTGCCGTCGTGGCCCATATCCTCCGGCGACACCCCGCTCATAGGCTTCGGCCATGATGGTCCCCGCGGCACTGTTGCTGCTCGGCGCCCTGGCCGCCGTGGTCGCTCCGCGACTGCTCGCCAGGGCGGACTGGGTGGACCGCGAACCGGTGGTGGCCCTGTGGGCGTGGCAGTGCGTGGTCGCGGCCGTTCTGCTGTGCTGCGCACTGTCGATGACGCTGAGCGCGGCCGCCGCCTCGGTGGCGGTTCGGGGCCAGGTGTTCGGTCCGGCGCCGCACTCGGTCGTGAACGCCTACGCGCTGAGCACCGGGAGTCCCTGGGCCGCGACGACCGCCGTGGCGCTCGCGTGCGGTGGCGCGTGGACCGCGGCCATGCTGGTCCGCGAGATCGCGGGGGCCCGGTCTCGTCGCCGGCAGAGCCGGACCGAACTCCTGCTGCGCGCCCCGCTGTTGCCCGGTGAGGAGCCCGCCGCCGACCGTCTGGTGGTCCTGGAGGGGGTGCGCCCGGACGCCTGGTGGCTGCCCGGAGCGGCGCCCCGGCTGGTCGTCACCACGGGCGCGCTGCGCCGCCTCAAGGGACGGCAACTGGATGCCGTGCTCGCCCACGAGCAGGGGCACGCGCGGGCGCGGCACGACTGGCTGCTGCACTGCTCGGGCGCCCTGGCCAACGGGTTTCCGCAGGTTCCGGTGTTCGCCGCGTTCCGCGACGAGATGCACCGGCTGGTCGAACTCTCCGCCGACGACATGGCCTCGCGCCGCTTCGGCCGCCTCACGATCGCCCTGGCCCTGGTGGAACTCAACGAGGACCGGGGCGTGTTCGGTCCCTGCCCCACCCCGCAGGCCCATGTCCCGCACCGTGTCCACCGCCTCCTCACTCCCCCGGACCGGCTCACGGCGGCACGGCGTCTGCGGCTGACGGCGGCGGCCGCGCTGGTGCCGGTGATCCCGCTCCTGGTGACGTTCGTACCGGGGCTGCGGGCGCTGGGATAACCGGGCACCGGCGCGACCCACGAGCTCCCCGGGCGCCCCGGGGTTGGTTTCCAGCCCCGCGCATCGGCGAGGATCACTCCATGCACTCCTCGCCTGTCGACGCACCTCCCCACACGCCAGGCCCGCGGACCGCGGCGCTCACGGCGGCGGCTCTCGCCCTGCCCTCCGTGCTGCTTCTCCTGCTGGTCACGTTCTCCTGGCAGCCGCTGCTCACTCTCGACGGAGACATCGCCCGCACCACGCACCCTTGGGCGGTCGACGAACCCGGCCTCACCCATGCGTTCCGCATCCTGACGGACTGGGTGTGGGACCCCTGGACCATGCGCGCACTGTGTGCCGCCGCCGTGGTCTGGCTGGTCTGGAGACACCGCGCATGGTGGCTGGCCCTATGGGTGGGGGCCACATGTGCGCTGGGCACAGTGGTGCAGCAGGGGCTGAAGGCGGCGATCGGCCGCGAACGCCCCGTCTGGCCCGATCCCGTCGACTCCGCCCACTACGCGGCCTTCCCCTCCGGCCACGCCATGACGGCCACGGTGGTGTGCGGGCTGCTGCTGTGGCTGCTGCACCTGTACGACGCCGGAGACACCCTGCGACGTACGGCACTCGCCCTGGCTGTCGTCTCCGTCGTGGGCGTCGGCCTGACCCGTGTCTGGCTCGGCGTCCACTGGCCGTCGGACGTCGTGGGCGGCTGGCTTCTCGGGGCGCTGATGGTCGCGCTGGCGGTGGCCTCGTACGAGCGATGGGCCGGCGCAGGCAGCCTTGACCGGTGCGGGCCGCGCCGCGAAGGATCTCCCTCATGACGATCAAAGGCGTTCTCTTCGACTTCTCCGGAACACTCTTCCGCGTCGAATCGGCCGAGTCCTGGCTACGGGCGGTGCTCGCGGAGGCCGACATCCCGCTGCCCGAGGCCGAGTTGACCCGCGCCGCCCAGGACCTGGAGTCGGCGGGCGCGCTTCCCGGCGGGGCTTCCCCGGCAGAGCCGCTGCCGGACGACCTCGCCGATGTGTGGGCGATCCGGGACGAGAGCGCTCAGTCGCACCGGGCCGCGTACACCGCGCTCTCCCGGCGGGTGGCGCTGCCCGATCCCGGGCTGCATGACGCGCTGTACGAACGCCACATGCTCCCGGACGCCTGGCGGCCCTACCCGGACGCGGCGGAGGTGCTGGGCGCGCTGCGCGAGCGCGGGATCGCCGTCGGTGTGGTCAGCAACATCGGCTGGGATCTGCGGCCCGTCTTCCGCGCGTACGGGCTCGACCAGTACGTCGGTGCGTACGTCCTGTCGTACGAACACGGTATCCAGAAGCCGGATCCGCGGCTGTTCGCGATCGCCTGCGACGCGCTGGGAGTCGCGCCCGAGGACACGCTGATGGTCGGGGACAGCCGCGAGGCCGACGGGGGCGCGGCGGCCCTGGGCTGCGCCGTGCAATTCGTGGACCACCTGCCGGTGACCGAACGCCCGGACGCACTGCGGCCGGTCCTCGATCTGACCGGCTGACGTCCCGGCGCCGCGGCCCGCCCTCTCGGTCGCTCCTTCGAACGCTGCCCGCCTCAGCCCTGATAGCCCTCGACCTGCGAGGAAGGACGGGTCCGGGCCTCGTCCGGGTTCTCGCCGAACTCGGACTTCGCGCGTCGCTGGCGCAGCAGGTCCCAGCACTGGTCGAGGTCGCGCTCCAGCTCTCCGAGCCGTTCGTGCTCGGTCGAGCTGTCGATCTGCCCGGACGCGAGGGCGTCGCGCAGGCGTCGTTCGTCGTCCACCATCGCCGTGATCCTGGCCAGGATCTGGTCTTGATCCATGTCGACCCGCCTCCTCGGCACTCCAGCCCACTCTAAGGAGGCCGCCCCCGCCCCGCACGTCCGCCTCGGGTGATCCCCCGCGTCACCCGAGGCGGACGGCAGCCCGAAACGGCCCACTGAGAGGCTTGGTCCGGACAAGCTGAGTATAGTTGGCTGACAGCCAGTCAACGCAGGAGTTTCAGAATGTCCCCGCGCAGCCGATCCGTCAACGAAGAGTTGCGGCGGCGTTCCCGGGAGCGGCTCCTGCAGGCCGCGGTGGAACTGGTGAGCGAGCAGGGTTACGAGGCGACGACGCTCGGCGACATCGCGGATCGCGCGGGATCGGCGCGCGGACTGGTCTCGTACTACTTCCCCGGCAAGCGCCAGCTCGTGCAGTCCGCCGTACACCGGCTGATGCACCGCACGCTGGAAGAGGCGCTGGAGCGCGAGCCGCACACCCAGGACGGCCGGGAGCGGATGGCGCGGGCCATCGACGCGATTCTGGGACTCGCCCGGGATCAGCCGGTGCTGATGCGCCAGCACATGGCCGGGATCCTGCAGCCCGAAGGATTCGTGGAGTGTCCGGATCAGCAGCGTCTCGCTCAGCTGCTCGGCGACACCGTCGCCCGCTTCGGCTCACCGGACACGGCCACCGACTACCCGATGCTGCGCGCGCTGCTCATGGGCGCGGTGTACGCGGCCGTGGTGCCGGGCGTCCCGATGTCGATCCCGACGCTGCGGGGCGAACTGTTCAAACGGTACGGCCTGGAACGGGAGTTGGGTGCCCCGCCGGACACCGGGGTGCCCGGCGGGACGTGCGACACAGACCTGTCACGGTTCTTCGCGACCGGCCGACAGCCGGCCGATCAGCCCGGTGGTCGGTCCGGTGGTGATTCCGGTAGTGCGCCCGACGACCGGTCCGATCGGCTGGACGGTCAGTCGAAGTAGTCCGGCTGCGTCTGGACGTTGAGCTCGGGCAGCCTGATCCGCTTTGCCGGGTCGGTGCGCCGGTCGCTGAGCTTCAGTACATCGAAGCCCTTCACGATGTCGTTCGAGTAGATGTAGCCGTTGTAGTAGTACGCCGACCAGGAGCCGCCGACCGAGAGCGTCTCGGTGGACAGCGGACCGCGCTCGAAGAAGGCGATCTCCTTCGGCTTGGCCGAGTTGGTGAAGTCCCAGACGGACACGCCACCCTGGTACCAGGCCTGGACCATGATGTCCTTGCCCTCGACGGGGATGATCGAGCCGTTGTGGGCGACACAGTTCTCGGTGTCGCCCTGGTAGCGGGGGATCTTGTAATAGCTCTTGAAGACGAGCTTGCGCTTGTCACCCTTGCCAACGATGTCGTAGATGCCGTCGGCGCCACGGTTCGGACCGATCGCCGCGTTGCAGGTGGCCGCGCCACCGCCGCCCAGCTCATCGGTGAACACCACCTTGTCGGCATCCTGGTTGAAGGTCGCCGAGTGCCAGAACGCGAAGTTCACGTTGTCCTGGACCCTGTCGATGACCTTGGGGTTCGCCGGATCCTTGATGGAGAAGAGGATGCCGTCGCCCATGCAGGCGCCCGCAGCCAGGTCCTTCGACGGCAGAACCGTGATGTCGTGGCAGCCGGTGGTCTTGGAGACGCCCGGGTTGGTGGGCGAGCCCGGGTTGCCGCCGCCGTCAGGTCCCTCACCGGGGAAGAGGACGGGGAAGCCCACCACTGCCGCCTTCTCAGGGGCGTTGCGCGGCACCTTGATGACCGAGATGCCGTCGTGCGGCGGCTGGCAGTCGGGGTAGGTGGCGTTCGGTGAGTACGAAGAGACGTAGATGTAGACGTTCTTCTTCTCCGGCACCAGCGTGTGGGTGTGCGAGCCGCAGGCGGTCTCGACAGCGGCCACGTACTTCGGGTTCGCCTTGTCGGTGATGTCGAAGACCTTCATGCCCTCCCACGACGACTTCTCCGTCACGGGCTGCGTCGTGCTGGCACACGAGTTGTCGCTGCGCGAGGAGTCGGTGGACAGGAAGAGCAGGTTGCCCGAGACGGTGATGTCGTTCTGCGAGCCCGGGCAGAGCACCTGCGCGACCGTCTTGGGCGCCTTCGGGTTCCTGATGTCGAAGATACGGAAGCCGTCGTAGTTGCCGGCGAAGGCGTAGTTGCCCTGGAAGGCAAGGTCCGAATTGAAGTTGGGCAGAGCATCCTTGGGGATGTTCGCGAGGGGCTCGATGTTGTCCGAGTGGACGATCTCGTCCTGCCCGGGTATCTCACCGCTCGTTATGGCCGCCTCGGCGATGGCCTCGTCGCTCTGGGAGACCTTCTCCTGCGCGGCGGGACTGTCCCCGGGGTCGGGGGTGGCGGCCGCCGGGCCGGCCGTGAGCAGCGTGGCCAGGAGTCCGGCCGCGGCTGCGGCAACTCCCAGGCGTCTGCGCCGCGTTCGGGGGTCTTTCAACAGGGTCACTGCATCCTCCCTTGTAGCCGTTCGCAGTCGAACGGTTCACGCACAACCCGAAGTATCGTCTTCACCATGCACAGATCAACAGACGGTAACGCAGTCGTAATGAAAGTTTCTGATCATTCAGGTTCACCGGCGTGCTAGGAAAGTCATCAACACCCTTGAGGTGTCCGCTCATTCGTGTGCCTCAGGAGGTCGCTGTGCTCTTCCGTCGTCCGTCCCACGCGTCCCTGGTCACAGCGTCGCTGGCGGTCGTCGTACTCGCGCTGGGAGGCTGTGACTCCGGTTCCGAGACCAAGTCCGCCGCAACGAGCGGTCCTTCGGTGATCGTGCCCGGCAAGCCCGGCGAGGTGGCTGAGACTCTCTCCGCCGAGGACGCCGCGAAACAGCGGACGGACGACGACACCCCCAACTCGGCGGACCTCTCGTATGCGCGGATGATGATCGAGCATCACACGCAGGCGCTGGAGATGACCGAACTCGCCCCGAAGCAGGCCGAGTCGAGCTCGGTGAAGGCGCTCGCCGAACGGATCGCGGCCTCGCAGGGGCCGGAGATCAGCACCATGGAGAGCTGGCTCACGGCGCACGACGGGGAGAGCACCGGCACGGAGCACACGCACGAGGCGATGCCCGGCATGGCGACGGAGGCGCAGCTGAAGAATTTGCGCGCGGCCAAGGGCAAGGCGTTCGACCAGCTCTTCCTGACGCTGATGATCACGCATCACGAGGGCGCGATCACGATGGCGACGGATGTGAAGGGCCAGGGCAACAACATCCAGATCGAGGAAATGGCCGACGACGTGATCGCACAGCAGACGAGCGAGATCGGCAGGATGCAGGACATGTAGTAACTGCCGCGCCCAACTGCTCCTCCTAGCGACGTGTGTGACGTGGCGTCAGGAGTCCCGCGTCGCGTGCCCCGGCGATCAGCTTGAGCGACCTGCGGCGGCTGTGCCCGGTCGCGCTCATCACCGCGAGCACGGGGTCTCGGCCTTCACTCTGAGCCGCGAGGTACTTCTCGGCGACGAGCCGGCGGCCTTCGACACCGCGCGGAAACGCAGGCCGGGCGCGACGCGAGGCCCCTGCCTGACACGACGCGCCGTGAGCGAGCCCTTCCTCGCACGAACCGTCGTGCGCGAGCCCTTCCCCGCACGACGCGTCGCATGCCGGCGCGGTTCGCACGCCACACGCTTCGGCCAGCGGTTCCTCGATCCAGTCGGCGAGCAGGTCGAGGTCGTCGAGGGAGAGCGGGGGCTGCGCCCGTACGTCCTCGATCGAGACGTCGCCCTCGCACACCACGGCGAGCAGGTCGACCCGGGCGCCGTCGGCGAAGGCCAGCCGGACGTCGAACCAGGAGGTCACCCCTTCGCGCTCACGCACTTCCCACGCCGGCGACACCGACACGGCACCGTCGGGACCACAGTGGTCGGAGACGCCCAGCCGATCGGACAGATTAAGAGAGGATGCTTCTAGCACATACGGAACGTAACCGCATGATCACACTCCATACGAACGGACACGCTCGCACGAGCCGTGCGCCGACCCTGTCAGCGGAGCACCAGTGGTGCGATCCTGGATCCATCAGCGATCTCCTCGGACTGTTCAGGTTTCGGACAAGGAGTTCCGCGTGCTGCGTGTCGCCGTCGTCGGTTCGGGTCCCAGCGGGGTCTATACCGCCCAGGGTCTCGTCCAGCAGAGCCAGGTACCCGGGGTGCGGGTGGACGTACTGGACCGCCTGCCCTGCCCGTACGGTCTGGTGCGCTACGGCGTGGCGCCCGACCACGAGAAGATCAAGTCCCTCCAGAACAATCTGCGGATGGTCCTGGAGGACGAGCGGGTGCGGTTCCTGGGCGGCGTCCGGATCGGCCCGGACGCCCTGCCGGCGTCCCGGCTGCGCGAGCTCTACCACGCGGTCGTCTACTGCGTGGGCGCCGCCACCGACCGCCATCTCGGGGTGCCGGGCGAGGAACTGCCCGGCAGTTGGTCGGCGACCGAGTTCGTGTCCTGGTACAGCGCGCACCCCGACTCCGCGGCCGAGGGATTCGTGCTCGGCGCACGATCCGCCGTGGTCATCGGCGTCGGGAACGTGGCCGTCGACGTGACCCGCATCCTGGCCCGCGGCGCGGCCGAGCTGAGCCCCACCGACATGCCGCAGTCGGCGCTCACCGCACTGGCCGCGAGCCGGGTGACGGAGATCAGCATGGTGGGGCGGCGCGGCCCCTCCCAGGCCCGCTTCACCACCAAGGAGCTGCGCGAGCTGGGCGCACTGCCCGACACCGAAGTCATCGTGGACCCGCGGGAGTTGGAGCTCGATCCGGCGTACATCGACCCCGCCGGGCTGCCGGCCGCCAACCGCCGGAACGTGGAGGTGCTGCGGGGCTGGGCCTCCGCGTCGCCTCGAGGTGCCGCCCCGCGCAGGATCCGGCTGCGCTTCTTCCTGCGCCCCGTCGAACTGCTCGCCGACCAAGTGGGCGAGGGCGGGCGCGTGGGCTCGGTGCGCTTCGAACGGACGGTGCCGGACGGGAGTGGAGGCGTCACGGGCACAGGCCGGTACGAGGACATCGACGCGCAGCTGGTACTGCGCTCGGTGGGCTATCGCGGAGTACCGCTGGACGGGCTGCCGTTCGACGCGCGGCTCGGCACGGTGCCGCATCTCGCGGGACGCGTCATGCGGGACGGCGCCGTCGCACCGGGCGAGTACGTGGCGGGCTGGATCAAGCGGGGTCCGACCGGCGTCATCGGCACCAACCGGCCGTGCGCCAAGGAGACGGTGACTTCGCTGCTCCAGGACGCCGACCTGCTCGCACGACGGGAAGTGCCCGGCGATCCGCTCGTGGCGCTGCGGGCGGAGGGGCTGACGCCGGTCGAGTGGGCCGGCTGGCAGGCGATCGAGCGGGCCGAGGCGGAGCTGGGCGCCTCGCTCGGACGGGGTGTCGTCAAGCTTCCGGACTGGGCAGCGCTGCTGGCCGCGGCGGCGCGGACGACAAGGGCGTAGCGGGGCCGCGGCGGGTTGCAATGGGTGCGTCGCGGGTCTCCGGCGGGGCCGGCGACAACCCGTGGATAGACCCGCGGCAACTCCGTGGGTAGGACACACATCGGCAACAAGTCAGAAATCAACAAACTGTTCAAGTCGCCTACGGTCTGGTGCTGCCCCCCGAAACTCCGCGTCCCCGCATCCCCGCCGCTCCTGGAGTGTCCATGGCAACCACCACACCCGTGCATCCCGTAGACGAGGTCCCACCCGTACGCCAGCTGGCCGCCTTCGGGCTCCAGCACGTGCTCGCGATGTACGCGGGAGCAGTGGCGGTGCCGTTGATCGTGGGCGGGGCGATGAAGTTGTCGCCCGTGGACCTGGCGTATCTGATCACCGCGGATCTGCTGGTGTGCGGGATCGCGACACTGATCCAGTGCGTGGGTTTCTGGCGCTTCGGGGTGCGGCTGCCGATCATGCAGGGCTGCACCTTCGCGGCGGTCTCGCCGATGGTGCTCATCGGGACGACGGGCGGCGGACTGCCCGCGATCTACGGTTCGGTGATCGTCGCGGGTCTCGCCATCGTCCTGCTGGCACCGGTCTTCGGAAGGCTGCTCCGCTTCTTCCCGCCGCTCGTCACGGGCACGGTGATCCTGATCATCGGGGTCTCGCTGCTGCCGGTCGCGGGCAACTGGGCGGCCGGCGGCGCGGGCGCGGCGGACTTCGGTGAGCCGAAGAACCTGGCGCTCGCGGGCTTCGTACTGGCCGTGGTGCTGGGTGTGCAGCGGTTCGCGCCGGCCTTCCTGAGCAGGATCGCGGTGCTGATCGGTATCGCGGTGGGCCTCGCGGTCGCGGTGCCGTTCGGATTCACGGACTTCGGCGGGGTCGGCGACTCCGACTGGGTCGGGATCAGCACGCCGTTCCACTTCGGGGCGCCCACCTTCCACGCGTCGGCGATCATCTCGATGCTGGTCGTGGCGCTGGTGACGATGACCGAGACGACCGGTGACCTCATCGCGGTCGGCGAGATGACCGACCGGAAGATCGAGCCGCGGTCGCTCGCCGACGGGCTGCGGGCCGACGGCCTCTCGACCGTCCTCGGCGGCGTGTTCAACACCTTCCCCTACACGGCATACGCGCAGAACGTGGGCCTCGTCGGCATGACTCGCGTCCGCAGCCGCTGGGTCGTCGCCGCCGCGGGCGGCATCCTCGTCCTGCTCGGCCTGCTGCCCAAGCTGGGCGCGGTGGTCGCGGCGATACCGGCGCCCGTCCTGGGCGGCGCGGGTCTGGTGATGTTCGGGACGGTCGCCGCGAGCGGGCTGCGGACACTGGCCCAGGTGGACTTCAAGGACAACCACAACCTGACCGTCGTGGCCGTCTCGGTGGCCATCGGCATGCTGCCTGTCGGGGTGCCGACGGTGTACGAGAAGTTCCCGGACTGGTTCCAGACGGTGATGAACAGCGGGATCAGCGCGGGCTGCCTGGCTGCGATCGCACTCAACCTGCTCTTCAACCACCTTCCCGCCAAGGGCGGTTCAGCTGCCCCCGAGCCTGCGGACCTGGCCGACGGCGGCAGCGAGGACGCTGTCGAAAAGCCCCGGGAAGAGGTCGTCTAGGTCATCCCGGCGCAGGCCGTTCATCTTGGCCGTGCCACGGTAGATCTGCCGGATCACCCCGCTCTCGCGGAGCACCCGGAAGTGGTGCGTGGTCGTGGACTTGGTGACAGGCAGGTCGAAGTGCGAACAGGAGAGCTCGTCGCCGTCGGCGGCGAGCTCTCGCACGACCTGGAGCCGCAGGGGGTCGGAGAGCGCGTGCAGCACGGCCTCCAGCCGGATCTCCTCGCGCGCGGGGTGCGGCAGATCACGACTGCTGGGGGCGGGGGCTGCGGTCGTCACGGCGACTCCATCGTCAGGGAACAGCGTCGGGAAAGAGTGGCGGGGCAAGGGTGGCGGGAATCAGCGACAGGGAAACCTCGTCGGCGAATCTCCTTGCCCTCATTGTACGAGACCTTTCGTAGTTTGACATTCGCCGTACTACGATGCCTATCGTACGAGGCGTACACCGGCCCCGCGACGAATGGAGTCCGCCGTGAGCGCGCTCTTCCAGCCCTTCACCCTGCGCGATGTCACCATCCCGAACCGGGTGTGGATGCCCCCGATGTGTCAGTACTCGGCCGCGCCGGAGGGTCCGTCGACGGGTGCCCCGAACGACTGGCACTTCGCGCACTACGCGGCCCGTTCCGCCGGCGGCACCGGCCTGATCATCGTCGAGGCCACGGCCGTCTCCCCCAAGGGCCGCATCAGCCCGTACGACCTCGGCATCTGGAACGACACCCAGGTCGAGGCGTTCCGCCGCATCACGCGCTTCTTCAAGAGCCAGGGCACCGTTGCCGCGATCCAGCTCGCCCACGCCGGCCGCAAGGCGTCGACCGACCAGCCCTGGAAGGGCGGCGCGCCGGTCGGCCCGGAGGCGTACGGCTGGCAACCGCTCGGACCGAGCCCGCTCCCCTTCGACGTCGGCCACCCGGCGCCGACCGAGCTGTCCGTCGCCGAAATCCGGGAGATCGTCGGGCAGTTCACCGACGCGGCCCGGCGCGCTCTGGACGCCGGATTCGAGATCGCCGAGATCCACGGCGCCCACGGCTACCTCGTCAACGAGTTCCTCTCCCCGCACTCCAACCATCGCACCGACGCCTACGGCGGCTCGTACGAGAACCGCACGCGCCTCGCCCTCGAAGTCGTCGACGCCGTACGTGAGGTGTGGCCCGAGGACAAGCCGCTCTTCTTCCGTATCTCCGCCACCGACTGGCTGGAGGAGGACGGTTGGACGGCGGACGACACCGTCCGCTTCGCCGCGCAGCTCAAGGAGCACGGCGTGGATCTGCTGAACGTCTCGACGGGCGGCAACGCCTCCGGCGTACGCATTCCGGTCGGGCCCGGCTACCAAGTCCCCTTCGCCGCCCGGGTGAAAGCCGAGACTCCCCTGCCTGTCGCCGCCGTCGGACTCATCACCGACGTCGAGCAGGCCGAGAAGATTCTCGCCAACAACGAGGCGGACGCAGTGCTGTTGGGCCGCGAGCTGCTCCGCAACCCGTCCTTCGCCCGCCTCGCGGCCCGTGAACTCGGCGCCGAGGTGCATGTCCCGGACCAGTACCACCGCTCCGTCTGACGACTCCCTCGCGGGCGAAGACGTTGCTGTACAGGCAGGTTGACCCGGCGAGAAGCAGGCCCCACTCGGGCGATGAGGGTTGGGCGCCCAGGCCGAGGAAGCCCAGGGCCGCGAGGGCGATGGCGGGGAGGCGGAGCAGGGTGTCGCGGGCCACGGGTGGCTTGGACGGCGGTGAGGAGTTCGTGGCGCAGGAGCTGGAGTCGGCCGGCGCCGAGAACTCGGGTGGCGAGCAGGTGCTTGGTGGCGCGTTCCTGGCGGAGGAGGGCCGCGGTTTACTCACCGCCCGGGGTCAGCTCTCTCCTCGCAGTGGCTGGGCCTGTCGCGCGGAGATGGTCACGGAGTCGCCGGCCTCTGCCACCCGGTCCAGTGGTCGGCCCGGACATCACGTCAGTTCCCGCGCACAACGGCCGAACGGGTGTCGGTGTGCTGCCTGTTCGACAGCCACCGGCACCCGTTCCGTCAGGCGACCGTGATCAGGCCGCCAGTGCGGCCAGCTCCACGACCGGTGAAGCGGCCGGTGAAGCGACCGGTGAAGCACCCGACTCCCTCGTCGGCTCGTCGGCCTCGGCGAGCAGCGCGACCAGGGTGGCCCGGGCGCGCGCCACCCGGGAGCGGACCGTGCCGATCGGGCAGTCGCTGAGCTCGGCCGCCTCCGCGTAGGGCAGCCCCATCAGCTGGGTGAGGACGAAGGCCTCGCGGCGCTCGTCAGGCAGGGCGGCCAGCAGATCGAGGAGCGCGACGCCCTCGTCGAAGCCGGGCAGGTCGCACGGCTGGGCGAGTTCCATCGCCAGCTGCCAGTCGCGGGTGTCGCTCAGCCGCGGCCGGGCAGCGGCGTGCCGGAAGCTGTCGATCACCGCGCGGCGTGCGATGGACAGCAGCCACGCGCGGGCCGAGGAACGGCCCTCGAACCGGTGCAGGCTGCCGAGCGCCCGCAGAAACGTGTCCTGGGCCAGGTCGTCGGCGGCCTGGGGGTCCGAGCTGAGATGAGCGACATACCGCACGACGTCGCGGTGCAGGGCCCGTACGAAACGCTCGACGGCGTCCGGGTCACCGCCGCGGGCGGCCAGCGCCCAGGCAGTTATCGACTCGTCGGCCGACGCCGAGTCGTCGAGCGGAATGGGCAGGGCAGAAGTGATCACCAGGTGTCCTTCTCGGGTCATCCGCGATCCGGACCGGCGCGCCGGGCGCGCCGGATCCGGTATGGGGTGAGGCCGTACGACCACGGGAGGTACGGCCGAGATCCGAGGTGCGCGACAGCGCCGCCTCGGGGAACCGGCTGTCTCAAACGACAGCGGTCCCCGTCGGCGGGCCCCGAGAAGTGATCGCGTGAACGAGAAGGAGACGCGTCGGCGCCCGGTCCGAGGAGGCTCGGCCCGCGCGCACGCGCGGCCGGTGCGGCGGAGTGGGCAGCGCGTGCAACAGCCGCAGCGGTGCGGCCAGTCGGCCGCCCAGCGCCCGCAGGATGCGGAACGCGGCGCGTTCGCCGTACCCGAGCCACAGGCCGCACAGCAACGCGGCCACCAGGTGGGCGGCGATCATGCCGAACGAGGACATGCCGGCCATGCCATGACCCATGTGCGCCGTGGGATCCGCGGTCATGTTCCCCATGTCCATGGGGTCCATGTGCATCGAGCCCATGTGCGTGACGTCCAAGTGCATGGAACCCATGTCGTGCCCCATGGCGTCCATGACGACCGAGCCGGAGGTCGTACCGGAGGCCCTGACCGGCGTCACCGACTCCCCGGCCGACTGCGCGAGCGAGAACGCCGAGTGGAGTACACCCTGGGTGACCACCACCACGGTCATGATGAGCGGAAGCCCGCGTTCACGGCGGGCCAGGCACCAGCCCACACCGCCCGTCACCACGGCCGCGGCACTCATCGCCCACCAGGGCACCGGGGACCCGGACATCAACACGTGCCCCAGGGCGGCGAGCAGCACACAGACAGCCGCGAACATCGCGGCCCGTACCGTGCGAGAACACCACCCAGCAATCATGACGGGGCTCATCCTTGCATCCGGGGCTCGTGCGTCATGGTGCAGTACGGGAATAACCCCCGTTCCACCCTCAACTCGGTGTGGGTGATCCAGAACACATCACCGGTGACGATGTCGACAAGCGGCTCGTCGATCAACCACTCCTGGGTCGCATCCAATTGGCGTACCAGGTCCTGCTGGTGGCCGCCGCCCGGTCGGGTCAGCTCGTCTTCCGCCCCCAGATCGGCCCGAACCGCTCCCACTCCTCGTCCCACTGGTCCATGCGCCGCCGTTCCAGACGGCCACTGACGAGCCGCCCGCAGACGAAGGGCACGGCCGCGACGCTCATGCCGATCAGGACCCCCACCAGGGAGGCCCGCAGCTGGGCCTGGGACGCCGTGGTGGGCTTGGTGACTAGGCGGCCGTCGGGGTCTGTCCAGACGGTGACCGGGGTGCCCTCGGTGGTGCCTGCGGGCACCCGCGCCTGGCCGGTCCGGGCGGAGCCGTCCGGCGCGGTCCAGCGGACCTTCGCCCAGACCCGGTCGGCGCCGCTTTCCGTGGGGGTCGACTCGGGCGCGTCCGCGGCGAGCCGCGCCGGGACGGAGTGCCACTCGGCGCGCTGCTGGGCAAGACCGTGCTCCACGGACTGTGCGGCCGCCAGGCCGATGAACACCCCGCCGAACACCGTGAGCGCCCAGGCGACGAGTACGACCCACGCCTCCAGCGCGTCGCTGCGACGCCGCAGCGGATTGCGCCGCCATCGCCACAGCAACACCTTCGGAACACGGAATGCCGCCATGGCTGGCATCCTCTTCACGACCGTACGGACATGCCACATCCACCTCCCATACGCGACCGGTCCCCACGATGCTCACGCCGACTCCGTCGACTCGTCCGTTTCAGGATCTCCCCTGCTCCTGTCCGCGCTCGGTGGGGACCGTCGAGAGCGGCCCACCACCGCCGAAGATCTGCGCTGAACTGCGGAAACGCCGAGTCCAGAGGTGACTGTCAGTGCCGGGGTGCAGACTGGCCCGTAACTGAGACAACGACGTCACGGAGGTGGTCGGCATGACCGACGTACTGCTCACCGTGGGCACCCGCAAGGGGCTCTTCATCGGCCGACGGCGCGCCGGCGCCTGGGAGTTCGACGAGAGTCCGTACTTCAACGCGCAGGCCGTGTACTCGGTCGCGATCGACACCCGGGGTGAGACACCGCGACTTCTGGCCGGAGGCGACAGCGCGCACTGGGGCCCGTCCGTCTTCCACTCCGACGACCTGGGACGTACGTGGACGGAGCCGGCGCAGCCCGCCGTCAAGTTCCCCAAGGACACGGGGACATCGCTGGAGCGGGTGTGGCAGCTGCACCCGGCCGCGGCGGAGCCGGACGTGGTGTACGCGGGCACGGAGCCGGCCGCGCTGTACCGCTCGGAGGACCGGGGCGAGTCCTTCGAGCTCGTGCGTCCGCTGTGGGAGCACCCCACGCGCTCGCGGTGGGTGCCGGGCGGCGGCGGGGAGGGGCTGCACACCATCCTCACCGACAAGCGCGACCCGCGTGCCGTGACAGTCGCCGTCTCCACGGCCGGGGTGTTCCGCACGACCGACGGCGGCGCGAGCTGGACGCCGTCCAACTCCGGTGTCTCGGCGGTGTTCCTGCCCGATCCGAACCCGGAGTTCGGCCAGTGCGTGCACAAGATCGCACAGGACTCGGTGACTCCGGACCGCCTGTATCTCCAGAACCACTGGGGTGTGTACCGCAGCGACGACGCG
This sequence comes from Streptomyces sp. NPDC093544, assembly GCF_040683495.1. Classification (NCBI taxonomy): domain Bacteria; kingdom Bacillati; phylum Actinomycetota; class Actinomycetes; order Kitasatosporales; family Streptomycetaceae; genus Streptomyces; species Streptomyces sp. NPDC093544. The sequence continues at coordinate 358,364 of NZ_JBFBEA010000005.1, forward strand.
GGCGGACAGTGGACCGACATCGGCGAGGGCCTGCCCTCCACTTTCGGGTTCGCCGCGGCCACGCATCCGCACCGCGGTGACACGGCGTACGTCTTCCCGATCACCGCGGACGCTGACCGCGTCCCGGCGGAGCACCGATGTCGGGTCTTCCGCACGGCCGACGCGGGCAAGAGCTGGGAGCCACTGACCGCCGGACTCCCGACGGAGGACCACTACGGCACAGTGCTGCGCGACGCCCTGTGCACGGACGGCGCGGACCCGGCGGGCGTGTACTTCGGCAATCGCAACGGCGAGGTGTACGCGTCGGCGGACGACGGGGACAGCTGGCAGCAGTTGTCCTCGCACCTGCCGGATGTCCTCTGCGTACGCGCCGCGGTCATCGACTGAGACTACTGAGACCCCGGAGGTCCCGCACAACCATGAACACACGCACCATGTCCGGGACGCGCACCACCCTGGACGTCACCACGAGCAGAGTGGACCACGCGCCCTGTCGGCCTCCGGGACGTACGCGCCAACGGTGACCCCAGCCACGCGTCGGCGCAGCCGCCGCACGGCGATGGGCTGCGCTGCGTACCGTGGGCCATTCGGAGGGTACGGCCCACAGCTCGCATGGGGACTACTCCCCTTTGCTCTCCACTGACACTCGTGTCGAGTGGGTCGACCCTGCCTTGTCCGTGGCGGCCACGAGTGAAATGCCCGGCCGCCGCATGGGTTCGGCGCGGGTTCGAACACCCTTCGTGGCGGCTTTTGGCCAGAGAGTCGCCGGTGAAGTTAAGGTGATCCGCGCTTGTCCACCGGAGCGGATCACTATGGAGGCTTCATCGTATGAACGACTCATCTGAGGTCTCCGGCACGGTGCTGCCCGGTTATCCGGAGCCGTTGTGGATCCAGGCGGTCAACGTGATCCGTGGCGAGATCGACCGTGGGGTGCTTCAGCCCGGTAGTCGGTTGCCGCCTGAGCGCGAGTTGTGCCAGCAGTTGAGCATCAGTCGGGTGACCTTGCGCAAGGCGCTGGGCAGCCTGGTTGAGGCGGGTGTGCTCAACCCGTCGCACGGGCGAGGCTGGTACGTCGCGCAGAGCGCGCAGAAGAAGGAGTGGCCGAACAGTCTGGAGTCGTTCAGCGAAACGGCGACCCGGATGGGTCTGAGGCCGCACTCGAAGGTGCTGCGGGCGGAGACGAGCCCGGCGAGCATCGACGAGGCGGAGCAGTTGAAGATCGCACCGGGCACCGCGCTGTTCCGGCTGGAGCGGGTACGCCTTCTGGAGGGCGTGCCGATAGCGCTCGACCTGACGCGTCTGCGGCACGCGCTGGCGCCGGAGATCGAGCGGCTCGACTTCCAGGACCGGTCGCTGTACTCGACACTCTCCGCGGCGGGCGTGGAACCGGTGCGTGCGGACAGCACCATCGAGGCGACGAAGGCCGACGAACGGGCGGCCGAGCACCTGGATCTGACGCCGGGCGACCCGGTGCTCGTGATGCAGCAGCTCGCGATGAGCGCGCAGCAGGAGCCGTTGTTCGCCTCGACGATTCAGTATGCGGGCGACCGCTACCGGCTTCGTATGTCGTTCGCGCGGTCGTAGCCGGTGCCGGATCCGGCCGGTCCCGGCGAAACGGTCAACACAGCTGGAACGGTCAGAACAGGACGACGCCCTTGACGAAGTCGGGCGCGGCATCCTCCATCGCGCCGAACGCCTCGTCGATGTCGTCAAGGCCGAACCGGTGGGTGATCAGCGGCGCGTAGCTGAAGCGCCGCTCGCCTATCAGGCAGAGGGCATCCCGCATCGCGGCGATCAGGCGGGTGCGGTCGGGGCAGAAGCCGTTGACGACGGTGACGGCCTTGTACCAGAGGTCCATGTCCAGCATGGCGTCGCCGGTGTGGTGGTAGCCGACCACGCATAGGGTGCCGAACTGCCGGACCATGCTGCCGGCCGTCTTCAGCCCGCCGGTGGTGCCGGTCACTTCCAGGACGATCTCCGGTCGGGCGTCGGTGGCTCGACTGGTCTGCATGCGGTATTCCTCGGGCAGTTCGTCGGGGGCGAAGACGAGGTCGGCGCCGAGACCGAGCGCCCGGTGGCGGCGGGCCGGGTCGGGGTCGACGCCGATGAGCAGACCGGGCGCGTGTCGCTTGGCGAGTTGTACGAGGCCGAGGCCCATGAAGCCCAGGCCCACGACGGCCACCCGGGCGCCGGGGCGAATGCCGGTGCGGGAGAGCGCCTCCTCCAGGTCTGCGACGGGTTCGCCGATCGCGTGCGCCGGTTCGATGCCCGGCGGCACGGGCAGTATGGCGCCCGCGTCCATCACGGCCAAGGTGGCGAACCCGTTTCCGCCCAGGCCGGTCACCACGTCTCCCGGCTGCCACCGGGTCGCGTCGCGCCCGACTGCGACCACCCTGCCGACTATCTCGTGGCCGAGCCGGACGGGGGCTCCGGCCGGGTCGTGGGTCAGCCAGGGCCCGATGTCGGAGGTACAGACCCCGCAGGCCAGGACTTCCACCAAGACCTGGTCGTGTGTGGGGACCGGGTCGTCGGCGGTGGCGACCTCGGAGGTGCGGGGGCCGACGAGTTGACTGAACTTCATACAGGTCTCCTGTCCGAGTGGTGTCAGTCAGTGTAGCCACGTGGTTCTAAGTGGTAAGCACTGGCACAGGGTGCTCATGGCCGAATTAGCAGTCCGTTTTATTAATGTTTGTCGCCAAACAGCCAATTATTAAGGCGAGTTTCCGCCGTATTACCTCTCGCTCTACCTCTAGACAGGATCGCTCTTCGTATTAAGGTGTTGGCAAGAGGTATGCATTTGGCACACCATCAGATGCCATCGGAGAAGGTACGGTCATGGACGGCTCCACACGAACCACGACGGATCAGGAGCTCTCGGCGGTGGTCGTCGGGGCGGGTTCGCAGGGCAGGGTGCACGGCCTCGGTTATCTCGCCGCCCCCGGAGTGACGCTGGCCGGCCTCGTGGACGTCGACACGACAGCCGCCGAAGCACTGGCCGCCGCACTCGGCATACCCCACGTCCACCGCGACTTCCGCGAACTGCTCGCGGAGGTACGGCCGGACATCGTCAGCGTCTGCACACCACCGGCCTACCACCTCGACGTGGTGCGGGCGGCGATCGCTGCGGGAGCCCGGGCGGTCCACTGCGAGAAACCGATCGCCCTCAGCTACGGCGACGCCGTAGCCATGGCGACCGAAGCCGCCGACGCCGGGGTGACCCTGACCTTCAACCTCCAGCGGCGGTTCGAGCCCGTACAGGTGCAGGCACGGGAGTGGATCGCGCAGGGCGAGATCGGCGATGTGGTGACCATCGAGGGCTACTGCCCCAACCTCTTCGACTGGGGCACCCACATCCTCGACCTCGTTCTCTTCCACCGGCAGGACACCGCCCCGGAGTGGGTGCTCGGCCAGATCGACGTCACCGTCGACCGCTACGTCTACGGCGTCTTCACCGAGACCGCCTCACTGACGCAGGTGGGCTGGGCGGACGGGGTACGGGCGGTGGTCTCCACCGGACGCGAACCGCACACCTCCGTCCTCAATCTGGAGAACGACCTCGGACTGATCGTCCAGGGCACCCGGGGGCGGGCCGACATCCGCGGCGCCCGCACCCTGGTCCAACGCTTCGGCAAGGACGACCTGGTACTGGAGTCGCCGTTCGACACCGATGCCCGCAACTGGGACCGCGGAGTCGACCCGGCGATCGTCGCCGGAACGGCCGACGCGATCCGCGATCTGGTCGAGTCGCTGCGAACCGGCCGGCGACCGGCTCTGCACGCGGAGCACGCCCTGCGCGGCGCCGAACTGATCTTCGCCACTTATGAGAGCAGCAGGTCCCGGCGGCGCGTACCGCTGCCCCTGGACCAGATGGACAACGCCCTGACCAGCGGGCGTGCAGAGGGCTTCTGGAGCCCTACCGGTGAATTGCGCTCCACCTACTGAATCGAGCCTCCGCATGCAGATATCCCGGCCCCGCCCTGTCCCGGCCGCCCGCGCGGGCACGCCCGCCGCGCGCGCCGCAGGGCCCACCGCTCTCGCCGTGATCAGCGGCGACGACGTGTACGAGGACCTGTTCACCGCAGCCTTCGCGCTACAGAGCGCGCTGACCGAGGAGGGGTTCGCGATCCGGACCGGTCTGGGCACCGCACCGCTGGCCGACGCAGCCGATGCGGACGTGATCATCCTGTACACGGCGCTGGGCCGCTTCACGACCGGGCAACGGGCGGCGCTGGCACAGGCGGTGCGCGGCGGTTGCGGTCTGGTCGCGCTGCACTCCACGACGGTCGTCTCCTCCTCGCCCGACCGACTGGACGAGGGCGACCGGCTGCTCGCCGAGCTGATCGGCAGCCGCTACCTCTCGCACGGTCCGCTGCCGCACGAGAGCCGGTTCGAGGTGCGGCTCGACCCGGACCACGAACTCACCTCGGGCATCGAACCGTTCGAGGTGACCCACGAGCACTACCGGCTCGCCACGCGGCCCGACGTGCGGGTGGTCGCCTGGCGGGAGACCGGCGCCGGGACCGAACCGCTGGTCCACACCCGCCGGTACGGGGACGGCCGGGTCGCCTACATCCAACTCGGCCACGACATGCGGATCTGGGGCGAGCCCGGAATGCGCCGGCTGGTCCGGAGCGCGGCCCGCTGGGCCTGTCGGCCCGATCAGCCCGCTCAGAACGGGGAGTGACCGGTGCGCACACTGCTGCGGAAGGCCGCCTTCTATCTGCTTACCGCCTGGGCTGCGATCAGCATCAACTTCCTCATCCCGAGGATCATGCCGGGCAACCCGGCCGACAACCTGATCAACCAGTTCCACGGCAAGCTGAGCCCGTCCGCGGTGCATGCCTTGCGGGTGCTGTTCGGCCAGTCGGACCAGAACCTCTGGCAGCAGTACGTCAGTTACTGGCACAGCGTCTTCACCGGCGACTTCGGCATCTCCTACGCGTACTACCCGTCGAAGGTCAGCACGGTCCTGGGACAGAGCATGTACTGGACGCTGATCCTGGTCACCATCTGCACGGTGCTCGGCTTCGTCATAGGCACCACCCTGGGGATGCTGGCGGGCTGGAGGCGCGGCAGCTGGCTCGACTCGCTGGTGCCGGTCACGACGTTCCTGTCGTCCATCCCGTACTTCTGGTTCGCGATCATCATGGTCTACCTCTTCGCGATCACCTTCAAATGGTTCCCGCTGTCCGGCGGTTACGCGCTGGACCAGCACATCGGTCTGAATACCGGCTTCCTCGGCAGCGCGATCAACTACGCCGTCCTGCCGGCCGTGACCATCACCGTCGCGTCGATCGGCGGCTGGCTGATCGGCATGCGCAACATGATGGTCACCACGCTCAGCGAGGACTACGTCCGGCTCGCCGAGGCCAAGGGCCTGTCCCGGCGCCGGGTGATGTACACCTACGCGGCACGCAACGCGATGCTGCCGTCGCTGTCCGGCTTCGCGATGTCCCTGGGGTTCGTCATCGGCGGCTCCATCGTCACCGAGGTCGTCTTCAACTACCCCGGCATCGGGTCGGTGCTCTTCAAGGCCGCGCAGGCGGCCGACTACCCGCTGATGTCGGCGATCTTCCTGCTCATCACGGTGCTGGTGCTCGTCGCCAACCTCCTCGCCGACATCGCGTACGTCTTCCTCGACCCGCGGACAAGGGAGAGCTGATCATGGCCCTGCAACCCATTGTCCTGGCCGAGGCAGAAGCCGCCGGCGAGTCCTCCGGCGGACCGAACCGCCTCTGGCTGCGCCTGCTGCGCTCACCGCTCACGCTCAGCGGCCTGGTGATCGTGCTGATCTTTCTGGTACTGGCCGTGGTCGCGCCGTGGATCTCACCGTACGACCCGTCGGCGGTCAGCGACACCACGCTCGTCGGACCATCCGCCTCGCACTGGCTGGGCACGACGCAGAACGGCCAGGACGTCCTGTCACAGATGCTCTACGGCGCCCGCGCCTCGATGCTGGTCGGCATCGGCTCCGCGGTCCTCACCACGGTCCTGTCGGTGGTGGTCGGTGTGACCGCCGGATACGTCGGCGGGATCGGCGACGAGGCGCTGTCGCTGCTGGCCAACGTGTTCCTGGTGCTGCCAAGTCTGCCGCTGACCATCATTCTCGCCGCGTACCTGCCGCACAGCGGCTCTCTCGGCATCATCCTGGTGATCACCGTCACCGGATGGGCGTGGGGCGCCCGGGTGCTGCGCGCGCAGACCCTGTCGCTGCGCAAGCGGGACTTCGTGGAGGCAGCCCGCGCCACCGGTGAACCCACCTGGCGGATCATCCTCAAGGACATCCTGCCCAACCAGTTGGCGGTGATCGCCGCCGCCTTCCTCGGCACGGTGACCGCCGCCATCCTCACCCAGGCCAGCCTGGCGTTCCTCGGTCTCGCCGACGTCACGCAGTGGTCCTGGGGGACGATCCTGTACTGGGCGCAGACCGGCAGCGCGCTGCTGACCGGCGCCTGGTGGTGGTTCGTGCCGGCCGGACTGGCGATCGCGGTGCTCGGCACCGCGCTGTCCCTGGTCAACTTCGGCATCGACGAGTTCATCAACCCGCGGCTGCGGCAGGCCGGCATCGGTACCAAGAAGGCCCAGCGCGGCCAGGTGTCGGCGAAGCGGACGCGCCGCGTGAGGCGCCAGAGCCCGACGGTGGCCCGGACGGCCCCGACGCCCTTCACCCAGGACAGCACCGACGTCGTACTGGATGTGCGCAACCTGCGGGTGGAGTACGTCGGCGAGGGCGGCCGCACCCCGGCGGTCAGCGACGTGTCGTTCACTCTGCGGCGCGGCGAGGTGCTCGGCATCGCGGGCGAGTCCGGCTCCGGCAAGTCCACCCTGGCGTACGCCATCACCAGGCTGCACAAGCCACCGGCCGAGATCTCCCAGGGCGAGATCCACTACACCAAGCCGGACGGCGAGGGCGTCGACGCGCTGGCCATGGACGAGGCCGAACTGCGGGGGTTCCGCTGGGAGGAACTGTCCATCGTCTTCCAGTCGGCGATGCACGCGCTCAACCCCGTGCTGCGGATCGGGGCCCAGATCGAGGACGTCATCGTCGCCCACCGGCCGGGAATGAACGCGCAGGAACGCGCCGCCCGGGTGATCGAGCTGCTAGGCACCGTCGGGATTCCGTCGGACCGCGCCAACTCCTACCCGCACGAGTTGTCGGGCGGTATGCGGCAACGCGCGATGATCGCCATCGGGCTGGCCCTGGACCCCGAGATCATCGTGATGGACGAGCCGACCACCGCGCTCGACGTGGTCATCCAGCGGCAGATCATCGAGAAGATCATGGAGTTGAAGGACCGGCTCGGCTTCTCGGTCGTGTTCATCACCCACGACCTCTCGCTGCTGATCGAACTCTCCGACACCATCGCCGTGATGTACGGCGGCAAGATCGTCGAGATGGCGTCGGCCGACGATTTCTACCGCCGCCCGCAGCACCCCTACAGCCGCGGACTGCTCGCGTCCTTCCCCACCCTCGGCGGCCCGAAGCGGGAGCTGACCGGCGTCCCCGGCTCCCCGCCCGACCTGCGCCGGCTCCCCTCCGGCTGTGCCTTCCGGCCCCGCTGCCCGCACGCCTTCGACGCCTGCGCCGCACAGGTACCGCAGCTCTACCAGGTCACCGGCCCCGGCGGCGGCAGTTCGCTGGCGGCCTGTCTGCTGCACAGGGACGGCGAGCAGGACCAGGCAGCGGAGACGGATGCGACGGCGGCGGAGCCCACCGGCCCGCGCGACGCCCAGATCACCATGAACGAACTGGCGACAGGTGAGACACGATGAGTGGTGAAACGACGTCATTGGCCGACAGCGGCACTGACACCGGCGGCGCAGCCGAGGCACCCGTCCTTGAGGCCGTCCATGTGACCAAGCACTTCCCGGTGCGGGGCGGCATGCCGCGGCGCGGGACCCCCCGCAAGGTCGTGCACGCCGTCGAGGACGTGAGCCTGAGCCTGTACGCGGGACGGATCACCGCGCTGGTCGGCGAGTCGGGCTCCGGCAAGTCCACCCTCGCCCGGCTGCTCGCCCAGCTCCACCCGCTCACCGGCGGAGAGGTACGGCTGCACGGCGAACCCGTCCGGGCGATGCGCGGACGCGCCTTCCGCGACCACGTCCGCCAGGTCCAGCTGATCCTCCAGGACCCCTTCGCATCCTTCAACCCGGTGGCGACCATCGCGGGCACGCTCAAGCGGGCCGTCGCCCTGCACCACCCCGGAAAGCGGGGCAAGGAGCGGGCGGCCGTCATCGACGACCTCCTCACCCAGATCAACCTGGTGCCGCCGCGGCAGTTCACCACGAAGTACCCGCACGAACTGTCCGGCGGGCAGCTCCAGCGCATCTCGATCGCCCGCGCGCTCGCGGCCGACCCGGAGGTGTTCCTCGCCGACGAGCCGGTCTCCAGCCTCGACGTCTCCATCCGGCTGGGCGTCCTCAACCTGCTGCGCCGCCTCACCGAGGAGCGCAACGCGGCGATGCTCTACGTCACCCACGACATCGCCTCCGCCCGCTACTTCGCCACCGACACCGCGGTGATGTACGCGGGCCAGATGGTCGAGAGCGGGCCGTCGGAGGAGGTGACACAGCACCCCGCGCACCCGTACACGCAGCTGCTGATCGCGTCCGCGCCGGATCCCTCGCGGGTCGGTGCCGACCGGGTGCGGGACATCGGGCAGCCGCCGAGCCTCATCGACCCGCCGACCGGCTGCCGGTTCCACCCACGCTGCCCGTACGCCATGGAGCGGTGCGGGGCCGACGCTCCCCCGTCGTTCGCTATTTCCCCCGGCCAATCCGCCCGGTGCTGGCTGTACGCCGACGACAGCGAGGCCCAGGCCCGGCGGGCCGAGAACGCCGAGGCCGTCGCGAGCCTGACCGCTCCGGTCTCCCCGGACGAGCCCGATTCCTCCGGGGCCCTCCCCGCGCCCCCGGACACCCCTGACTCTCCCGTCTCCCCCACGTCATGAACCGAGGGGGCCGCCCCGCCGGCCCGCACGGGGCTCCATCCGTTGTCCCTACGTTCAAGGAGCAGACGCACGTGACCACTTCACAGTCTCCGATCGCGTCCGGTATGACGAGACGCGGCCTTCTCGCCGGAGCGCTCGCAGGCGCGGGCGCCGTCGCCCTGTCCGCCTGTCAGCCGTCCGGAGGCGGCAGTACCGGCGGCGACGCCACCCTCACCGTGGCCGGCCAGTCCGACAACCTCACCAAGGTCTTCAACCCGTTCCTGGCCAACACCGCACAGGGGCTGACATACACCTCGCAGGGCTCGGGCGGCTTCATCTATGAACCGCTGGTGCAGATCAACACCGTCGACATCGGCAAGGACATCCCCTGGCTGGCCAAGACCTGGCGCTGGTCGGACGGCAACAAGACACTCACGTTGGACCTCCGGTCCGGCGTGAAGTGGACGGACGGCACCCCGTTCTCCGCCGACGACGTGGTGTTCACGTACACCATGCTGAAGGAGAACCCCGGCCTGAACCTGCTCGGTGTGGACATCACCTCGGTCACCGCGCCCACGCCCAGCCAGGTCGTCTTCACCTTCCCGCAGCCGTCCGAGCAGTTCTTCACCAACATGGTGTCGGCGCCGATCGTCTCCCAGCACATCTGGTCGAAGGTCAAGGACCCGACCAAGTACACCGACGACAGCCCGGTCGGCACCGGGCCGTTCAAGCTCGATGAGTTCTCCCCACAAAGCTTCACGCTGGTCCGCAACGAGGACTACTGGCAACCGAAGGCACTGATCAAGGCGCTGCGGTTCGTCGCGTACAAGGACAACGAGAGCATGACCAACGCGCTCGTCCAGGGCCAGGCGGACTGGGGCGGCACGTACATCGCCAACGCCGACAAGACCTATCTCAGCCGCAGCAAGGACAACAACTACTGGGCGCCGCTGGCCGGCACCGACGGCCTGATCCCCAACCTGGAGCGGTGGCCGCTGAGCGACATCGCGGTCCGCCGGGCCATCAGTTACGGCGTGAACCGCAAGCAGGTCGGCGCGGCCACCGCCTCGCCGCCGGCCACCAGCGTCACCGGACTGCCGATGCCGGCGTACACCTCGTCGATCGCACCGCAGTACAAGGGTGTCGATTTCATCCAGGACGTCGACAAGGCGCACAAGACCCTGACCGACGCCGGGTACACCAAGGGCGGCGACGGCTACTACAGCAAAGGCGGCAAGCGGGTCGAGTTCTCGATCACCTTCCCGTCGGCGTACACCGACATCGCCTCCCGGGTGCAGGTACTGGTGTCCCAGCTCAAGGACATCGGCATCAAGCTCAGCATCGACACCACCACGGTCACGGACATCAACACCCGTACCGGCAAAGGCGACTTCGACTCCACGATGGGCTACCCGGTCAACTCCGCGCCGCGTGCCTTCTCGTACTACAACGACACGATCAACCCCAACCTGTACTACCCGATCGGAAAGGCGACACCGACCTTCCAGAACATCGAGCGGTTCCGCGACGCCGAGGCCGCGGCCCTGTTCAAGCAGTTCCCGAAGGCCACCACGGACGCCCAGCGGCAGCAGATCCTGAACGGGATCGAGAGGATCTTCGTCGACAACCTGCCCTGGATACCGATGTTCTATTGGGGCAGCTACGGCAACTGGAGCACCGCGAAGGCGACCGGTTTCCCGTCCGAGCAGGACCCCTACTTCACCCCTGTGCCCAACCCGGTGGTCGCCCTGCGGCTGAAGCCGGTCTGAGCCGCCGCGCGTCGCGCGCCCCCGAACCAGTCCCCTGCCTCACCCCGCGAGGAGAACCATGTCCCATCTCTCGACGCCGAGAGCCATGGTCGTCGTGAACGGCGACGACATCCATCACGACCTGCTCAGCGCCGCCGGAGTCTTCCAGCAGCTCGGTGTCGAGGCCGGGTTCGCCACCCGCAAGGCCATAGGCACCGGACGCTTCGTCGATCCGCGGCCGGAGACGGCCGAGTCGGACGTCTACCTCTTCTACACCGCGGGCGGACACTTCGCGACGGCCCAGCAGCAGGCGCTGGCCGATGCGGTGCGGTCCGGCAAGGGACTGGTCGGGGTGCACGGCGCGAACATCATGGGCTGGCAGGGCGACGGCCTCGACCCCGCCGACCGCCCGCTGTTCAAGCTGCTCGGCAACCGCTACCTCTCGCACGGCCCCGGCCACCACGAGGGCCGGCACCGGATCGAGATCGTCGCCGACCATCCCGTCACCAAGGGGGTCACCGACTTCGAACTCTTCGACGAGTACTACGAGTTCGAGCTGGCGGACGACGACGTGACGGTGCTCGCGCAGCGGCACCGGGCGGACGGCGAGGTCATTCCCGTTCTGTACGCACGGGAGTTCGGGGAAGGCCGGGTGGTCTACCTCGCGCTCGGCCACGACATGCGCTCCTGGGGCGAGCCCCCGGTGCGCGCCCTGGTCCGCCAGGCCCTGCTGTGGGCGTCCGGCCGTGACTGAGACAACGAGCGCCGGCCCCTCGGGGCCGGCCGGAGGAGGAGACATGGCAGCCGGCATCGGTGTCATGACGTACACCGTGCTCGACCAGGCACGAGCCGATCTGGAGGGAACCCTGGCCCGGTTGGCGAACCTGGGCTACCTGGGGGTCGAGACCTACGGCCTGGTGGAGCACTTCGGACCGCGCCGGGTCAGGGATGCGATCGCCTCGGCCGGGCTCACCCTGACCAGCGCGCACACGCCCTTCCCCGCGGGCCCGGACGCCGAGGAACTGCTCGACACGAACGAGGAGTTGGGTGCCGAGGTCCTGGTGTGGAGCATGGAGCGCGAGGAGTTCGACTCGCCCGAGGCGGTACGGCGTGGCGTGGAGCGGGTCAACGAAGCCGCGGAACGCGCGGCCGGCCGCGGCATGCGCATCGCGTACCACAACCACTTCGCCGAGTTCTCGCAGGAGTTCGCCGGCCGACAGGCGTACGACCTGCTGCTGGAGCTGCTCGACAGCCGGGTACTGGTGGAGCTCGACGCCTACTGGGCGGTGATGGGCGGCGCGGACCCGGCGGCAGTGCTGGCCAAACTGGGTGAGCGGGCGCGCTTCGTGCATGTCAAGGACGGTCCGGCGATCAGCTACGAGGACGACGTGATGGTGCCGATCGGCGAGGGCCGCATCGACTGGGCCCGCACGCTGAGCACGCCATCCGGTCTGCGGTGGCACATCGTCGAGCTGGAGCGGCTGCACATCGACACGTTCGAGGCACTGCGGCGCTCCTACGACCACCTGGTCGGCCGCGGGCTCTCCCGTGGCGCGCACTTCCCGGCGGCGACCAAGGAGCGAGCATGAGGGTGCTGTTCCTCGGCGGTGCCGGGATGATCGGTTCCGCGGTGGCGGCCAGGGCCGCCGCCACCGGCTTCGATGTGACGATCGTGACGCGTTCCGAGCCGGCCCGTGCGGTCGCCGACGGGGTGCGGCAGCTGCGGGCGGACGTCCGCGATCCCGCGGCGCTGCGGGCGGTGCTGGGCGACGACGAGTTCGACACGGTCGTCAACTGGGTCGGCTTCACGCCCGACGACGTGCGCGCGCACCCGGAGCTGTTCACCGGCCGGACAGGGCAATACGTGTTCATCAGCACCTGCTCGGTCTTCGGCCGGCCGGTTCCGAACCTGCCGATCACGGAGTCGAGTCCGCGCCGCCAGCCGGTGTTCGGCTACGCGCGGGACAAGATCGCCTGCGAGCTGCTGCTGGAGGACGCCTACCGCTCCCGCGACTTCCCGCTGACGATCGTGCGCCCTTTCCACACCTACGACCGCACCGTGATCCCGGTGCTGGCCGGGTGGACGGCGATCGAGCGGATGCGGGCCGGCCGGCCTGTGGTGGTGCATGGTGACGGCACGTCGCTGTGGTCCCTCACCCACGCGCGGGACTTCGCGCGGGCCTTCGTGGCGCTGCTGGGACTGGACCACGCGGTCGGCGAGAGCGTCAACGTGGTCAGCGGCGACATCCTCACCTGGGACCAGATCCATCTGACCCTGGCGACGGCCGCCGGGGTGCGCAGTCCCGAGCTGCGGCACCGCGCCAGCGAGTCGATAGCCGTGCGGGTGCCCGGCTGGGGCGAGGTGCTGGAGCACGACTTCCGGCACTCGATGCTCTTCGACACCTCCAAACTGCGTGCGCTGGTACCGGGGTTCGCGCCCGAGGTGTCCTTCGCGCAGGGCGCCCGGGAGGTACTGGCGTACTACGACGCCCACCCGGAACTGCGGTCGGTCGACGAGGAATTGTCCCGGGCCTTCGACGCACTGTTGGAGGGCTGATGGAGAGCTGATGGAGGGCTCCGTGCACGAGTGGTCTTTAGTGGTCTATATTTAGAAGACCACAGCATGCCACAGGTAGACCAAAGTGAGAGAAGGGGAACGCGTGATCGGCGTCGGTCTCATAGGTTCCGGATTCATCGGCGACACATACGCGGACGCGCTTCAGGACGTACGGAACGCGACGCTGGTCGCCACCTGCTCGCGCGACCTCGCACGTGCCACCGCGCTGGCCGCCAAGTGGGCTCCGGACGCACACGGTTACGACGACATGGCCGCCCTGTGCTCCGATCCGGCCGTCGACCTGGTGGTCGTCGCGGTGCCCAACGAGGCGCACCTTGAAGCGGTGCGGACGGTCGCCGGGGCCGGCAAGGGCGTGGTGTGCACCAAGCCGCTGGCCCGCAGCGGCGCCGAGGCCACTCAGATCCTGGACGTCGTCCGCAAGGCCGGTATCTGGCACGGCTATGCGGAGAGTTCGGTCTTCTCGCCCAACATCGCCAAGGCGCACGACATGGTCGCCGCGGGCGCGATCGGCGACCTGCTGACCATGCGGGCGCGCGAGGCCCACTCCGGGCCGCACGCCCCGCACTTCTGGGACGCGGAGACCGCGGGCGGCGGCGCGCTGCTCGACATGGGGTGCCACACCGTGGAGTCCGCCCGGCACTTCTTCGGCAAGGACAACCCGATCACCGAAGTCTTCGCGTGGGGCGCGACCCTCGCCCACGCGGACCGGACCACCGGCGAGGACACCGCCATCGCACTGCTGAAGTTCGACGGCGGCCAGATGGCCACCGTCGAGTCGTCGTGGATCGAGAAGGGCGGCATGCAGTTGCGGCACGAACTCGTCGGCAGCGCCGGCCGCCTGGTCACCGACACCTCGGCGACCCCGGTGTGGGGCTTCATCGAACGCCCGGCCGGCTACCTCGTGGAGAAGGCCGACGCCGACACCGGCTGGGTGTACCCGGTGCCGGAAGAGGCCCGTGCCTACGGTTTCAGCCAGCAGATGCGGCACTTCGTCGACTGTTTCGCCCGAGGCGACACGCCTCGCGAGACCTTCGAGGACGGCGTCGTCGTCAACCACGTACTGGACGCCTGCTACACCTCGATGCGCTCCGGTACGTGGGAGAAGGTCCAGGCCCCGGCATGAGTACGGATCACATGAGCGCACCGCGGCCGGACCCGGCCGCGCCCGCATCGGCGGCACTGAACGGCACGTATCCGGAGCCGCTGTGGATGCAGGCCAGAGCCTCTCTGGTGAGCCGGATCGCCGTCGGCGAGGTCAAACCCGGCTCCCGCCTGCCGCCCGAGCGCGAACTGTGCGGGATGCTCGGCATCTCCCGGGTCACCCTGCGCAAGGCACTGACCGCCCTGGTCGAGGAGGGCGTGCTGCGCGCCGCCCAGGGCCGCGGCTGGTACGTCGCGGCCGCGGAGCGCAAGGAGTGGCCCAACACCCTGGAGTCGTTCTCCGAGACCGCCGACCGGATGGGGCTCCTGGCCACGTCCCAGGTGCTGCGGCGCGAGAGCGGCCCGGCCAGCTTCGACGAGGCGGAGGCGTTCCAGATCGCCCCCGGCGCCCCGCTGTACCGCCTTGAGCGGGTTCGCATGCTCGACGGAGTGCCGATCGCGGTCGACCACTCGCTGATCCCCGCCGACATCGCCGTCGGCTTCGACGAGGTCGACTTCACCGTCCGTTCCCTCTACGACACGATCGCCGGCGCGGGCTTCGAGCTCGCGCAGGCCGACACCACCATCGAGGCGCGCCCCGCCGACGCGGCGCTCGCCGGTCACCTCGCCATCGCGGCAGGTACCCCCGTCCTCGAAATGCGGCAGATCGTCCGCGACCGCACCCAGCGCCCGTTGCTCTCCTCGTCGATCCGCTACGCAGGCGACCGTTACCGCCTGCGCACCTCCTTCATGCGGAAAGCAGGGCTTTGAGCCGGCGCCCCCCGAACCTCCTTCGCAGAAGCGGAGCCACCATGACCACAGCAACACCATCACCCGCCCACGACACAACGGCCCTGGCACGCGCGCTCGCCTCACCACGCCCCGAAGAGATCACGGCGTGCACGGCCCTCCTCCAGCGGGAGGGACTGCTCGGCCCGGACACCCATGTCTCCTACTTCGGCCTGGCCGAGCAGGACAAGCGCGAACTGCTCGCCGGTGTGATCGACCCGCGCCGCTTCCGCGTCATGCTGATCGACCTGCACACCGGGCTCTCGCACGACGTGACCGCCTGCCCCGCCGAGGACCGGATCGTCTCGGCCCGCGCCCTGGACGTCGCCATCGACGGCCATGTCCCCGTGGTCCTCGCCGAGTTCGCCCTCGTCGAGGAGATCGTGCACCGCGACGAGCGGTGGCTCGCGGCGATGCGCAAGCGCGGCCTCACGGACATCTCCCGGCTCCGGGTCAACCCGCTGTCGGCAGGAGTGGCCGGCGAGGGCGAGGACGGCCGCCGTCTCCAGCGCTGCTTCACCTTCGTGCAGAAGACGCCGGACGACCTCGGCTGGGCGCACCCGGTGGACGGCGTCACCGTCGTCGTGGACGTGGTCACCCGCGAAGTCCTCGACGTCGTCGACCACGTGGACCTGCCGGTGCCCGACGAGGACGGCAACTTCCACGATCCTGCCTGGGTAGACCTGCCGCCGCGGGCCGGTCTGAAGCCCATCGAGATCAGCCAGCCGCAGGGCCCGAGCTTCACCCTCGACGAGAACGGCGTCCTCAACTGGGCCGGCTGGTCCCTCCAGGTCGGCTTCGACCAGCGCGAGGGCCTGGTGCTGCACAACATCGCCATCGACGACGCGGGCCGCAGGCGCCCGGTTGTCTACCGCGCCTCCCTCGCCGAGATGGTCGTCCCTTACGGCGATCCCAGCCCGCAGCGTTGGTTCCAGAACTTCTTCGACTGCGGCGAGTACCTGCTCGGCGGCTTCGCCAACTCCCTGGAGCTGGGCTGCGACTGCGTGGGCGACATCACCTACCTCGACGCGGTGCTCGCCGACGCTTCTGGCGGGGTGCGAACCGTCCCGCAGGGGATCTGCATCCACGAGGAGGACACCGGCATCCTGTGGAAGCACTCCGACAACTGGAACGGCTCCACCCAGTCCCGCCGCAACAGGCGGCTGGTGATCTCCTTCTTCGCCACGGTCGGCAACTACGACTACGGGTTCTACTGGTACTTCTCGCTCGACGGCGCCATCGAGCTGGAGGTCAAGGCGACCGGAGTCGTCTTCACCTCCGCCTACCCCGGCCCCGGCTACGCGTTCGCCTCCGAACTCGCCCCCGGCCTCGGCGCCCCCTACCACCAGCACCTCTTCAGCGCCCGGCTGGACATGGCGGTCGACGGCACCGGCAACGCCGTCGACGAGGTGGAGTCCGTGGCCGTGCCACGCGGGCCGGACAACCCGACCGGCACCGGTTTCACCCAGACCGTCACCCGGCTGCGTACCGAATCCGGCGCCCAGCGCCTCGCCGACAACACCCGCAACCGCTCCTGGTTGGTGACCAACCCGTCGGTCACCAACCGGCTGGGCAACCCGGTGGGCTACCAACTCCACCCGGAGGGACGCCCCGTGCTGCTCGCCGACGCGGACTCCGACATCCACCGGAGGGCCACGTACGCCACCCGGCACCTGTGGGTGACGCCCTACTCGCCCGACGAGAACTACCCGTCGGGCGACCTGGTCAACATGCACCGCGGTGGCTCCGGGCTGCCCGAGTGGACCGCCGCGGACCGGTCCGTCGACAACACCGACATCGTGCTGTGGCACACCTTCGGACTCACCCACTTCCCACGGCCCGAGGACTGGCCGGTGATGCCGGTCGACTCCACCGGGTTCGCGCTCAAGCCGTACGGCTTCTTCGACCGCAACCCGACCCTGGACATCCCCGCGTCCACCGCCCACTGCCACCCCGGCGGACACGACCACCACGACCACGGACAGCCGCACGACCACGCACACCACCACGACCAAGGAAAGACCGGCGCATGACGACCGCACCCCCGCTGGGGATCCAGCTCTACAGCGTGCGCGAGGACATCGGACCCGCCGACCTCGACCGCACCCTCGCGCGCCTGGCGGGTTTCGGCTTCACCCACGTGGAGCCGTTCGACATCCTCTCCGACACCGACCGGCTCGGAGCCGCGCTGCGAAACGCCGGGCTGAGCGCCGCCGGCGCCCACGCGTCGGTGCTCCGGCACGACGTGACGGACATCCTGGACGCGGCACAGGCCCTCGGCATCGGCTGCGTCATCACGCCGTACGTCGCCCCTGGCACCATCGCCGACCGGGCAGGCGTGGAACAGCTCGCCGACACGCTCAACGCGGCCGCCGAGACCGCCGCCGCCCGCGGCATCCGGATCGGCTACCACAACCACGACTTCGAATTCGCCCAGCGCATCGACGGGATTCCGGCCTACGAACTGCTCGCCGCGCGCCTCGACCCCGCGGTGGTGCTGGAGGTCGACGTGTACTGGGCCGGGGTCGGCGGCGCCGATGTGTTCGAGCTGCTGCCGCGCCTGGGCGACCGGGTCCGGTACCTGCACGTGGTGCACGAACGGGAGCCCGGCAACGACCGTCCCCTGCTGGGCGTCGACACGGCAGGGCGGATGGACGAGGTACTGGCGCTGACGGCGGCGAGCGTGGAACTGCCCGTCGTCGAGGTCGTCGCCCACCACAGCGACGTGTGGCCGCTCGTCGAGCGCAACGCCGCCCACTTCCTCACCGGGGCAGCCGCGTGAACGGGCCCGTGCGGGTCGCGGTCATCGGCGCCGGCGACATCTCCGACCAGTATCTGAAGACCCTTTCCGGCTACCCGGACCTCGCCGTCACCGCCGTGGCCGACCTGGTGCCCGGCCGCGCCCGCGCGCAGGCCGAGACGCACGGCGTACCCGCGTGGGGCAGCACCGAGGAGGTGCTGCGCCGCGACGACGTGGACCTGGTGGTGAATCTGACCGTTCCCGCCGCCCACGCCGAGGTCGCCTTGGCCGCCATCGCGGCGGGCAAGCACGTCTGGGGCGAGAAACCGCTCGCGCTGGACCGGGCGAGCGCCCGCGCCGTACTCGACGCCGCGGATGCCGCCGCGGTCGTGGTCGGCAACGCCCCCGACACGGTGCTCGGTCCCGGCGTGCAGACCGCGCACCGGCTGCTGGCCGAGGGCGCGATCGGCGAGCCCAGGACGGTACTCACCCTCATGCAGGGTCCCGGGCCCGACCTGTGGCACCCGCGGCCACAGTTCCTCTTCGCCGAGGGAGCAGGCCCGCTCTTCGACATCGGCCCCTACTACCTCACCACCCTGGTCCAGCTGCTGGGCCCGATCGTGTCGGTGTCCGCGACCGGGCAGAGCCCGCGCGCCGAGCGGGTGATCAGGTCCGGGCCGGACGCCGGGACGGCCTTCCCGGTCGAGGTGCCCACCCACGTCAGCGTGGTGACGACGTTCGCCTCGGGGACAGTCGGCACTTCCATCTACAGCTTCGACTCACCGCTGCGACGTCAACTGTTCGAGATCACCGGCACCGACGGGGTCATGGAGGTTCCGGTCAGCGGGTTCGACGGCGACACCCGGCTGCTGACCTCCGCCGAGCCCGACGCCCCCTGGTCCACGGTGCCCGCCGTCGGTGTCCCCAGCAACCGCGGGGTCGGCGTCCTCGAACTGGCACGCGCCCTGCGCTGCGGTGAACGACCCCGCGCCGACGGCGAGTTGGCCTACCACGTACTTGACGTGATGCTCGCCGTCGAGGAGTCCGTCAACCTCGGCTCACCCGTCCGCGTGGCGAGCAGCGCACCTGAGGTGCCCCCGATCCCACCGCAGTGGGACCCGACCACGTGCACCTACAACGGAACGGAGCAGACATGAGCAACGACTACCTCGCCTATCGGAAGGCCCGGGCGACCCAGCCGGAAGAGCTGGAGGCCGCGATCGCCCGGCTGGGCCCCTCGGTGGCCTCGATGGGCGCGGCCGGCCTGCTCGCCGGTCCCGGACCGGTGTTCGTCGGCATAGGAGCCAGCCTGGCCGCCGCGTGCGCCCCGGTGTGGTCCCTGCGCAGCCGGGGCGTGCACTCATGGCGCCTCGGCGCCGGCGACCACCCGCTGCCGTTCCCCAAGAGCCGGCACCCGGTCTTCGGGGTGTCGCAGAGCGGCCGCAGCGCGGAGACGCTGGCCGTGCTGGAGTCCGTCGACCCGTCGCTGCGGCACGCCGTCGTCAACATGGCGCCCTCGCCGATCGCCGACGCCGCCACCGGGGTGCTGGACATCGGCAGCGTTCCGGACAGCTACGCGTCCACGATCGGTTTCACCGCGACCGTCGCCGCGCTCGGCATGCTCGCTGATGCCTGGGACGGCGGCACCGTCGACGAGGGCTGGGCCAGGCTCGGCGCGCTGTTCGCCGCGACGCAGAAGGAGCTGACCGAGCAGGTACGGGCGCTGGCACCGCTGTTCGCAGCAGCCACCTCGGCCGACTTCGTCGGCGCCGGGCCGGCTGTGGGCTCGGCCGAGGCGTCCGCCCTGCTCTTCCGGGAGGTCGTTCGCATTCCGTCGACCGGAATGAGCACCCGCCAGTACCTGCACGGCGCCATGGAGTCGGCGAGCGGCGGGGTCCATGTCCTGTTCGGCGACGAGCGCGAGCACGCGGTGGCCGACGCCCTGGTCGCCGCCGGCCACCCGGTGGTGCTCGTCACTGCGGAACGGGTCGCGCAACGGCCTCTGCTGCACCCCGTACGAGTTCGGCGGCTGCCCGCGGCACAGCGCGCCGTCATGGAGATCCTGGTCGCGCAGATCCTCGTGGAAGCGGTCGCCGAGGTCCGGGGCGTGGACATCGAGGAGTTCGTCTTCCACAACTCCGACATCAAGGTGACCGGGGGGCCGACCGCATGAAAGTCCTCGTCGGCGCCGATATCGGCGGCACGAAACTCGCGATCCGGGTGGCGGCGCCGGACGGCGCGGTGCGCGTGGACGTCGAGGTCCCGTCCACTGGCTGGGAGGCCGCTCCGGTCAAGGAGGCCGCGCGCTGGCTGCTTGACCGGGTGGGACCCGTACTGCCCGAGGGCGACGAGATCGCCGCCCTCGGGGTCGGCGCGCAGGGCTGCGACACGCAGGAGCACTGCGCCCGCCTCACCGCGGCCTTCGAGGCTCTGACGGTGCCGGCGGCGGTGGTCAACGACGCGGCGCTGCTGATCCCGGCCGCCGGGCTGGACAGCGGGATCGGCGTCATCGCCGGCACCGGCTCCATCGCGGTGGGCGCCGACGCCGAGGGCACTGTGCTCTTCGTCGGCGGCTGGGGCTGGGTGCTCGGCGACGAGGGCAGCGCGCCTGCGATCGTACGCGAGGCGGCAAAGGCGGCGCTGGCCAGGCAGGACGAAGGTCGCGAGGACGATGGGTTGCTGTCCGAACTGCTCGCGCACTACGGCGCCGCCGACGCCCCGGAGCTGGCCAGGGCGGTCAACGACTCGCCCACTCCGGCCACCTGGGGCCCGGCGGCACCCGCCGTCTTCCGGGCCGCGGCTGCGGGCTCCGCCTCGGCTCTCGCCGTGGTGGATGACGCCGCGGCCCACCTGATCGCCCTCGTCAGTCGGCTGCGGACGCGCGGCGCCGTCGGCCAGACCGTGGTGGCCGCCGGAAGTGTGGTGCTCGGACAGCCGCTGCTCGCGGACCGACTGCGGGACCGACTCGCCGCCGCGCAGCTGGACCTGACGCTGCGGCTACTGGACGTGCCCCCGGTCGCCGGAGCGGTGGCCCTGGCGCGGGTCCGGTACGGAGCGGAAGGGGCGGCGGCGTAGCGCTCGTACATGGGCGAGAGCCAGGCAGTGCGCCGGACCCGGCGCTCACCGCGGGACAGGCGTCGCGGCGCGGGGCGAGGACTTTCCTGAGGAGCAGGCACGACGGCGCCCCCGGATCTGTGCCTCACCCCAGGGCACACGACCTGCGTATCGCCGCAGAGCACACGGTCACCACGAGACAACGGACGCGTCACCACAGGACGCGCAGATCGCCAGGGGCGGACACAACCGTACAAGGCGCGAAGCTCACCGCACGGCACGCGCCCCGCAGCAGGGGGCGAGCCCTTCATCGCAAGTCAGGCATTCCCCTCGAAGCGCGAACGCCACTACGCAGGCGAGCACTTCGGCCCAAGACATACGGCCGTCACCTCAAGGCTGACGCGTCACCACAAGGCACACCGCGCACCGCGCACCGCGGGCGAACGTTTCGCACGGAGAGGCCGCAGCGGCCCCGCCGGAGCTCGATCTGCGGACTCCCGCCCGGGGGCAGGCCGCAAAGTCCTCCCCTCCCCCGGAAGCAATCCCGAAAGGAGCCGAGCATGGCAGAGCACAACCACTCCTGGTCGAACGCCATCTTCGTCGACGGGCAGTTCCGGCCGCCCGCCGCAGGAGGTGGAACCCTAGCGGTCCACGACAAGTCCTCGGACGAGGTGCTCGGGGTAGCAGGCAGCGCCGGGATCGCGGACGTCGACGCGGCCGTGGCCTCATCGGTCATCGCGCAGCGTGCGTGGGCGGCCCTCCCCCACTCCCAGCGTGCCGCGGTCCTGCGCAGGGTCGCGGCGGCTCTCGAACACGCCGACGGCTTCCGCGAGTTGATCATGCGGGAGACCGGCAGCATCGCGGGCAAGGCGGACTACGAGATCGCCTCGGCGGTCGGTGAGCTCACCGAGGCGGCCTCCCTGGCCTCCCGGCCGGTCGGCGAGGTGCTGCAGACCGGTCACGAAGGCCGCTTCTCGGTGTCCGAGCGCGTCCCTGTCGGCCTGGTCGGGGTGATCACACCGTGGAACTTCCCGCTGGTGCTGGGGATGCGGGTGATCGCACCGGCCCTCGCCCTCGGCAACGCGGTCCTGCTGAAGCCGTCGCCGGAGACTCCGGTGTCCGGCGGGCTGGCGATCGGCGAACTCTTCGAGCGGGCGGGAGCACCGGCGGGCATCTTCCAGGTGCTTCCCGGGGGCGAGGAAATCGGCCGCCGACTGGTCGAGCACCCGGACGTGGCGATGATCCACTTCACCGGTTCGACGACGGTCGGACGCGAGATCGCCCGCACCGCCGGGTCCCTGCTCAAGAAGACGTCGCTGGAACTGGGCGGCAACAACGCCCTGATCGTGCTGAACGACGCGGACATCGACCAGGCAGCCATGATCGGCGCGTGGTCGAGCTTCCACTACCAGGGGCAGACCTGCATCAGCGCCGGACGGCACATAGTCGACCGCTCGGTCGCCGAGGCCTACCTGCGCAACCTGGCCGACCGCGCCGCGGCCATCACCGTGGGCAATCCGTTCCGGGACGGCACCGGCCTGGGCCCGATCATCAACAACGCGCAGTTGAAGCGTGCCAAGGGGCTCCTGGACGAGGCTGTCGCGGGCGGTGCCCGGATACTGACCGGGGGCACGAGTGAGGGCAGGTTCTTCCGGCCCACCGTCGTCGTGGACGTCCACCCGGCCGCCGCGCTGTGGACGGAGGAGATCTTCGCGCCCATCGCACCGGTCGCGGTCGTCGACGGCGCCGACCAGGCCGTCGCGCTCGCCAACGACACGCGCTACGGCCTGGTCTCCTCGGTCGTCGGCACCGACGTGCACCGCGCCACGGAGGTCGCCCGCCGGCTGGACTGCGCCATGGTCCACGTCAACGACGCGACACCGCAGGACGAGCCCCTCGCCCCGTTCGGAGGGACAGGCCATTCCGGCCTGGGCGGCCGGGCCGGTGGTGACTCGAACCTGGAGGAGTTCACCGAGCGACGGTGGCGGACGGTCACCGGCAGCCCGGTGCACTATCCGTACTAGTGGCGCCGAGCGGTGGCACCGATGCACGAACTGACGGCACTGGTCGGTCTCCTCGGGGCCGGCACATGTCTGGCGGAACGGCTCGCCGGCCCGACCCGCGACTGGGGGCCGCCCGCGGTCGTTCTGGCTGTCATGGCGCTGATGACGTGTGGGGTGGACGGTGCGGCTCTGGCGGCGGGGGCCTGCGCGGTGGCTGCGGCCGGACTGTGGACCGCGCTCGCCGGGCCGCCGGGCGGCCGGGGCCCAGTTGTCGTGGACCTCGCCACGATGGCCCTGCTGACTGCGGGCGCGAGTCGATCCGAGCCCGATGCGGCGCCAGGCCACCTGTCCGGTATGAACATGCCCGGGGCCTCTGGGACGTACAACGTGAGGTTCTTCCTGCTCCTCGTCGTCTGCTGGGCGCTGGCCCGCGCGGGCGTCCACCTCATCGCGCTGGTGAGATCAGCCGGGCCCACACCGGCCGACGGGGCAAGGGGCGGGGGCCGAGCCGCCGTCCGGGAGGCGGGCAGCGCCGCGATGGTCGTCGCGATGGCGGCAATGCTCGCGTGACAGCGCAGATGCCCACCTTGACAGCCATCGTCGCTCGGAGCGCCCGGGCAGCGACCGGCGGGCCGGTCCCAGCTCCGACGAACCACCGGACCGTCCGGACGCATGAACACACGGACGCACGGACAGCCCGATCCCAGCCACCGGCACAACGGAAAGGGCGGTACCCGAGGGTGCGCTCGACGAATGACTCTCCCACGATCCTGACCGCCCACCTGGGCCACAGCCTCACGGCGTCCAAGGCGGTGATCGCCGTGCTGCCGGACGGCCTCGCACCGGGCAGGAGCGAACTCGTCAGCCCCGGCGGCCCACGCCCGCTCACCGCCGGACCGGTCGCTAACGTCCCGGGCTGGCGAGTGGGCCCCTTCGCCCGGATTCCTCTCCCGCAGGACCTGCGACCGGGGACCTACAGGGTGCGGGTGGTCGACGGCAGCGGCCGCGAGGCTGTGTCTGAGCCGTTCGAGATCGCCCCGGACCGCATCCAGCGCCAGACGATGTCCGACGTGCTCGCGTACTTCCGGGCGATGCGGTCCACCGGCGAGATCGACCGCAAGGACCGGCACGCACGGCTGTGGGGCGACGAGAGCGGGCGCGAGGTCGACGCGCGCGGCGGCTGGCTCGATGCGAGCGGCGATCCCAGCAAGTTCCTCAGCCACCTCACCTACACCCGCACCATGAGTCCTCAGCAGATACCGCTGTGCGCGTGGGCGATGGCCGCAGCACGCGACGCGATCGCCGAGCGGCACCCCGCCCTGGTCCGCTCGCTCGGCACCCGGCTGCGTGACGAGGCCCTGTGGGGCGCCGACTTCCTGATGCGCTTCCGCGCCCCGGAGGGCTACTTCTACACCGGCATCTTCGACGCCCTGACCAAGCAGCTCGACGAACGG
Organism: Streptomyces sp. NPDC093544; assembly: GCF_040683495.1. Lineage (NCBI taxonomy): Bacteria > Bacillati > Actinomycetota > Actinomycetes > Kitasatosporales > Streptomycetaceae > Streptomyces > Streptomyces sp. NPDC093544. The sequence continues at coordinate 382,800 of NZ_JBFBEA010000005.1, forward strand.
TTCGTCACGGCGCCGCTCGCGGAGTGCGTCCGCACCGACCGCTACCAGGCCGCCTACCGGCAGGGCGGGGGCCTCGCCGTCGCCGCCCTGGCCCGCGCCTCCACCCTCGACGACCACGGCGACTTCACCGGCCCGCAGTATCTGGAGGCGGCGCTGACCGGATTCGCTCACCTCGAAGCCCACAACCTGGAGTACCTCGACGACCGCACGGAGTCGGTGGTCGACGACTACGCGGCGCTGCTGGCCGCGTGCGAACTGGTCAAGGCGGGCGCGCCAGTGGACGCGGCGGCACAGCGCCGGGCGCGGTTGCTGCGCGACCGGTACGTGCGCCCGGACGACGGCGGCCCCGGCTGGTTCACCGCCGACGCGGAGGGACGGCCCTTCTTCCACGCGGTGGAGGCCGGCCTGCCGGTCCTAGCCCTGCTCCGGTTCGCCACGGTCCTCCCGGACGCGCCCGAGACGGCCTCGGCACGCGAGTTGGCCGTGGAGGCAATGCTCGACACGCTCGCACGCACCTCGGCAGTGCCCAACCCGTTCGGTTACCCGCGCCAGCGGGTCCGGCCAGCCGGCGGAGCCGACCGCGACGCGTTCTTCTTCCCGCACGCCAACGAGACCGGCTACTGGTGGCAGGGCGAGAACGCCACCATCGCCTCGCTCGCGGCGGCGGCCTGTTTCTGCGCGGACGTGGAGGGCGTGTCCGCGGCCGACCGGGAGCGACTGCTGGACTTCGCCGACGACCAGCTGGCGTGGATCACCGGACGAAATCCCTTCCAGGCGTGCATGCTTCAGGGCCGCGGGCGCGGCAACGTCGACTACGCGTCGGACTTCCCGAACCTGCCCGGCGGCATCGTCAACGGCATCACCTCCGGGTGGACGGACGAGGACGACATCGCCTTCCTGCCCGGCGACGCTCCGGACGGCGAATCGTGGCGGTGGGCCGAGCAGTGGATCCCGCACACAGGCTGGTTCCTGCTCGCTGTGGCCGCCGCCCGCTGAAAGGAAGCACACGCCCTGCGGTGTTCTCATGCCGTGCGGGCCGGTCCGACGGAGTTCGGCTGCAGCCACCTCGTGATCGAGTTCGGGCCGCGGGCCGTGCCGAGCAGGTAACCGATCTCAGGACGACCCCCTGTCAGGGAAGACAGACCCCACCGGCCAAGATCCTCGGTGGATCCAGGTTCAGCACACCCCCCGGCCAGGAGATGGCCGGAAGGCCTCTCCGGCGCACCGAACGCAGGCAGGCCCGGACGCAGCAGAGACCGTCGCTACGGCAGGCGCCACTCCACCGGCTGCGCACCCTGCCCGACCAGCAGGTCGTTGGCCCGGCTGAAGGGCCGGGAACCGAAGAAGCCACGGTCCGCCGACATCGGGGACGGGTGAGCGGACTCGATCGCAGGAAGATCCCCCAGCAGCGGCCGGGCATTGCGGGCATCCCTGCCCCACAGAATCGACACCAGCGGTTTGCCTCGCGCGGCCAGCGCCCGGATGGCCTGCTCGGTGACCTCCTCCCACCCCTTGTCGCGATGCGCCCCAGGCTTACGAGGAGCGGTCGTCAACGCCCTGTTGAGCAGCAGTACCCCCTGCTCGGTCCACGGCGTCAGATCCCCGTTCGACGGCCGGGGCAGTCCAAGGTCGGAGTGCATCTCGCGGAAGATGTTCTCCAGGCTGCCCGGCAACGAACGCACCTCCGGCGCCACCGCGAAACTCAGCCCGATCGCCATCCCCGGCGTGGGGTAGGGATCCTGACCGACGATCAGGACACGGACGTCATCGAAGGGCTGCTGGAAGGCCCGCAGGACATTCGCCCCGGACGGAAGGTAGGTCCGGCCAGCCGCTATCTCCGCCCGGAGGAAGTCCCCCATGGCAGCGATACGTTCGGCCGCAGGTTCCAGAGCCTTCGCCCAGCCCGCTTCAACAAGTTCATTCAAGGGTCGTGGTGCCACGCCGCGTCACTCTACTGGCACACACAGACGCCCCGCAGACACAGGTAAGCCCCTACGCAGAGCCCCTCCCCCAGGCGCTACTCTTCCTCCTCGTCAAGGTCCGCGAGCCGCTCCAGCGGATCGGACAACCGGTCACCAGGAAGGAGGGGAGCCTGTTGCGTCCAGTGGTCAAGCCACTCCGCCACAGTCATCACGCCTGCTCAACTCCTCGCCTGCGATACTCAGATCTCGGAACTCCCGCACACACGCTGAGTCTCTCGTTCTCGGTCGCACCCGAAGTGCGCCCGCTGCCGGGCAGGCTGATCAACACCTTCCGGGATCTCAACACCGACCTGGGTTTGCCCCAGCCGTCCAACGGCGACAGCACGCCCTGGACGCGGCAGGGTGTGCTGTTGCTCAACAGGGCGCTCAAGACCGCTCCGTGCAGTCCCGCGGCGCACCGCGGCAAGGGCTGGGAAGAGGTCACCGAGCAGGCGATACGCGCACTGGCCGGGCGAGGGCGCCCGCTGGTGTCGATCCTGTGGGGCCGCGACGCCCGCAAGCTGCGCCCGATCCTCGGCGAACTGCCCTCGGTGGAATCCGCCCACCCCTCCCCCATGTCGGCGGACCGTGGCTTCTTCGGTTCCCGGCCCTTCAGCCGGGCCAACGACCTGCTGACCGGGCAGGGAGCCGAACCGGTGGACTGGCGCCTGCCGTGACGCGCGCCGGCCCGCGGCCCGGTGTGCTGGCGGTGGACTCGGGAGGTTCGGGGCTGCGCGCGGCACTCGCCGTGGGCGGCGAGGTCCACGGGGTACCGCTGACCTCGAAGGAACCGGTGCGCACGGGCCCGCGCGGCATCGACACCGGCCATCTCCTGGAGCAGTTGTTGCCGATGGCCCGGCAGTTGATGGCCGCCGCGGGGGTCGAGGAACTCGGCGCTGTCGCCGTCGGAGCCGCGGGCCTGGCAACGCTCGGCGACGAGCTGCGCGCCGAGCTGCCGGCGGCGCTGGAGCGTGAACTCGGCGTGACGCGGCTGGCGCTGGCCGCCGACGCGGTGACCGCGTACGTGGGCGCGCTCGGCCGGCAGACGGGTGCGGTCGTCGCCGCGGGCACAGGCATGATCGCGGTCGGCACGGACCTGGAGAGCTGGCGCAGAGCCGACGGCTGGGGCCATCTCCTCGGCGACTGCGGCGGCGGGGCCTGGATCGGCCGCGCCGGTCTCGACGCGGCCGTCCGGTCCTTCGACGGGCGCCGTGGCGGATCGGCGGCGCTACGGGCACACGCCGAGGAGATGTTCGGTCCGATTCCGGGCCTGCCGGGCGCTCTGTATCCGCGGACCGACCGGCCCGCCGTGCTCGCCGCCTTCGCACCCCAGGTGGCCGTCTGCGCCCAGAGCGACCAGATCGCGGCGGACATCCTGCGCGCGGCGGCGCGGAGCATCGCCGAGTCGGCGGCCGCTGTGTGCCCGCGCACGGGAGAGCCCCGAGTCGCCCTCACCGGCGGCCTGTTCAAGATGGGCGACCCCCTCCTCGTACCACTGCGAAAGGAGCTCGCGGAGCAACTGCCGCACGCCCGGCAGGTACCGGCCGCGGGTGACCCGCTGCACGGCGCCGTCCGCATCGCCGTCGACCTGGCGAACGACGAACTCACCCTCCCCAGGGACCAACGGATGTTGCACGTGGTAACCAAAGAGACGAATAGACACTTTCGTCGTACTGATCACTTCTGATCCGTACGTAACTCATCAGACAAAAGCGGACGGATACCGCTCACCTGCACCCTCCCCGAACAAGGGAACCCAAGAAACCAGTAACATTCGGCGCCATGAGCTCCCCCACTGGGCCCGCGTCCGGCCTGCCAGTACGAATGCCGCGACCCCGCCAGCCCGGGCGGCACCGCCGCCCGGAAGCCCTGGTGGCTCCCGAGGGCGCGCCCGCGCTCGTCCTCGCGGTGCCGGGCACCCCCAGCGCGGCCACCCGCAGCCTCACCGAGGAGGTCGTGAGCATCGCGCGCTCCGAGCTCCCCGGTCTCGACGCCCGGATCGGGTACCTCGACGGGGACGACGCCGAGTTCCCCACGCTGCAGTCAGTGCTGGTCCGCGCCTCCGAGGAGCGCACCGCCCGCTTCGAGCAGTCCCGTGCCGCCGGTACGGACGTGGCCAAGCCCGACGGGCCCGTGGCCGTCGTGGTGCCCCTGCTCGCCGGGCCGGACAACGCGCTGCTGCGCCGGATCCGCCAGGCCGTCATGGACAGCCGCGTCGCGGCGGACCTGGGCGATGTGCTCGGCCCGCACCCGCTGCTCGCCGAGGGGCTGCACGTGCGCCTGTCCGAGGCGGGTCTGGCCCGCGCCGACCGCGCCCGGCTGTTCACCGTTGCGACCGCCGCGGACGGCATCATCCTCGCCTCCGTGGGCGGCGAGGAAGCCGTGCAGGCGGCCGGGATCACCGGCATGTTGCTGGCCGCGCGGCTCGCCGTACCTGTCATGGCGGCGGCGCTCGACGAGGAGGGCTCCATCGCGGCCACCGCCGAGCAGCTGCGCAACTCCGGCTCCCAGCAGCTGGCCCTCGCGCCGTATCTGATCGGTCCCGAGATCGACGCGGGTCTGCTCGACGCGGCTGCCAAGGAGGCGGGCTGCGCCGCCGCCGAGGCGCTCGGCCCGTACCCGGCGATCGGCAAGCTGGCGCTGGCCAAGTACACGGCGGCGCTGGGCATCGCGCCGCAGCAGCCGCAGGGGGCGCCGGTGCGCTGAGCCCGGCACCACAGAGAACCGCGAAAGGGCCCGCTCCCATGCTTCCGTTCTAGTGGTCGTCGCAACACCCCAGTTCAGGGGATGCGATGGACTTCAAGATCCGGGAGATCCGGACTGCTCAGGGGCCAAAGAAGCT